>JBPBPZ010000259.1:0-17062 GCA_050954525.1 Janthinobacterium lividum | reverse complement strand
GCAGCCCTTCCTTTACGCGGCTTTCTCCCGTGTTGGGGCTACGAACATAGCCAAACAGCTCCCCTTCAAGGACCGTCGGCGCTAATTGTCCGCACTCCAGAACGGAAAATGGCCGGGTTGCATGCGCTCCACCAGCATGAATGGCACGTGCAACTGCCTCTTTACCTGTCCCTTCCTCACCCAGGATGAGCACCGGGTGTGACGCAGGCGCAACTTTCTGCACGATCCGGTGCAGCTTCTCGATCTCCGGCGAAGTTCCGATCAGGGCACTGTCCCGCTGACCTTTCAGGTAACCCTGAATTCGCTTGCTCTCCAGTTCATAAGACCGGCGCTCACCCGCTCGTTCAAGGACACGGGTCAACTCATCCATGGCAAATGGTTTTGTCAGGTAGTCGGTAGCGCCTATCCGCATGGCCTCGACTGCTGAAGTCACGGTGGCAAAGGCGGTCATCACAACGATCGACGAGCGTGGCCGCTTGTCTCGTATTTCCTCGAGAAGCGAGAGCCCGCCAGCGGGCATCTTGAGGTCCATCAACACCACATCAGGAGAGTGGTTGATTACCTGTGTCCGTGCTTCGCTTGCACTGGCCGCGGTGTACACGTCGAAGCCAACGCCCGCCGCGATTTTGCCACATGCCGTTAATACCGGGAGGTCGTCATCCACAATCAGCAGGGAGAGGTTCTCAAGCGTATTTCTGCTCTTCACCTGCTTCGGTAACCCACTGGTAACGTGCGCTTGTGGGATTGCCTGGAATGACGTGGCGCTCCTTCCCCGCAGCTCGCCGCTCGGGGCGCGCCCTACCACGCCAGAAACATTCGGTTGCCTGCTTGTTGCTGGCTCGGGATTGCTACGGGCTTCGGTCATCTTGGTCAGGTTACCTATGTGTTTCCCAGAATGAAAATGGTAATGAACGAAAAGTAACCGATACTGTAACGAATGTCCATGGGGCCAACGTGCCGCGCCAAACATCGCCGAATTTGGAAGGCGGGTGCAGAGCCGGGCGTCCCCAGAAACCATGAGCGATACTTGGAGGGTGAACGATTCCACTGGTATTTTCCGCGCAGGCGGCCGCTCCGCTGACGCCTTACGATCCACCCGCCTCACACTCGACTACGTTGCCACCGCTGAAGGGTCTGTTCTCATCGAAGCTGGAAACACCCGCGTGCTGTGCAACGCCACGGTAGAGCAGTCTGTGCCCGGCTGGTTACGAAACAGCGGCAAAGGCTGGGTCACGGCGGAGTACAGCATGTTGCCGCGAGCTACCCTAACGCGCACACCGCGGGAGAGCGAACGGGGCAAGATTGGCGGCCGCACCCATGAAATCCAGAGATTGATTGGTCGCTCTCTGCGCAGCGTGGTTGACCTGAAGGCGTTAGGTGAACGCTCCATTATTCTGGATTGCGACGTTCTGCAGGCCGACGGAGGCACACGGACTGCGGCGATCACGGGCGCGTGCGTCGCGCTGGCATTGGCGCTGAATCGGCTTGTTGCATCCGGAACACTGCCGAAATCGCCCCTGAAAGAGCTTGTCGCAGCCACGTCGGTAGGTATGGTCGACGGCAACGTTCTGCTCGATCTTGCCTATGAGGAGGACTCCCAGGCAGCCGTTGACATGAACGTGGTGATGACATCGTCGGGCGGGCTGGTCGAAACACAGGCCACTGCAGAGCGGGAGTCATATACCCGTGAAGGCCTGAACACTATGCTCGATTACGCTGAAGCAGGCATTCGCGAACTTTTGGCGATGCAGCGCGCTGCTCTGGGGCAGTAATTACGCACCGTTTCGGCTCTTCTCCACCAATTCGCTGTCGATCCGGCATCTTACAAGCTGCGCAAGTCGAACTTAACCTTAGGACGTGACGATCAAGATGAAACTGACACCTGGAAAACTCAAAGGCTTGAAGGCTGTGTCCAACCCACGCGGCGTCATTGCTGCCGCGGCGATGGATCAACGCGGATCACTCCAGAAATCGATCGGGGCAGCACGCGGTGCTGACGCCAACGCCGACGATCTGGTCGTCTTCAAAGAGATGGTCACGAAGGTCCTTACCCGGTACGCTTCCGCTATTCTGCTGGACCCGGAGTATGGGCTGCCGGCCGCCCGTCAGCGGAACGACGCTGGCCTGTTGCTGGCTTACGAGAAGACGGGATATGACGCCACCACGCCTGGCCGTTTACCTGACCTGTTGGATGTCTGGAGCGTTCGGCGCTTGAAGGAAGCTGGCGCAGATTGCATTAAGATCCTGCTCTACTACACGCCCTACGAGAAGCCAGAGATCAACGAACTGAAGCACGCCTGGATCGAGCGCATCGGCGATGAGTGCAATTACCACGACATCCCTTTCTTCATGGAGCCTGTCGGCTACGACGAAAACGGCAAGGGCGAAAAGACAATCGACTACGCGAAGAAGAAGCCCAGTGTCGTGACCAAGACCATGGAGGAGTTCGGTAAGGAACGGTATTCGATCGACATTCTCAAGGTAGAAGTGCCGGTCGAAATGACCTTCGTGGAAGGTACCCAGGCTTACAAGGGCGAAAAAGCGTACACACGCACTGAGGCGTTGCAAATGTTCCGCGACGCGGAAAGCACCACAGACAAGCCCTTTATCTACCTGTCGGCCGGTGTTACCAACCCCATCTTTATCGAAACGCTGGCGCTTGCAGGCGAAGCAGGCACGCGGTTCAGTGGCGTTTTGTGCGGCCGGGCCACCTGGTACGACGGCATTAAGGTCTACGCGCAACAAGGCGCAGGTGCCTTTGAACATTGGCTGAATACCCAGGGCGTTGAGAACATCAAGAACGTCAACGAGGCAGTCAAAGTGGCCACCCCCTGGTACGAAAAGCTCGGCGCAAGCTCAATGGATGAGCTTGGTTAAGTTTGTGCCTGCAAGCATAGAGGGCGGCGCTAACAAGCGTCGCCCTCTATGCTTTGGTCTGCTATTCCCACTCGATGGTGCCGGGCGGCTTCGACGTAATGTCATAGACCACACGGTTGATCCCGCGCACCTCGTTGACGATGCGGCTTGAGATCACCCGCAGAACTTCGTACGGCAGCGGCACCCAGTCCGCGGTCATGCCATCTTCGCTGTGTACGGCACGGACGGCGCAGGTGTACGCGTAGGTTCGCTGGTCACCCATGACACCAACGGTTTTAACCGGCAGCAACACAGCGAAGCTCTGCCAGATTTTGCGGTAGAGGCCAGCTTTCTTGATCTCTGCCACGACAATCTCGTCGGCGTTCTGCAGGATCTCGACACGTTCGGGTGTGATCTCTCCCAGGATGCGTACGGCCAGTCCAGGCCCGGGAAACGGCTGACGCTCCAGCACCTCATCTGGCATGCCCAGGTCTCGGCCCACACGGCGCACCTCATCCTTGAACAGGTCGCGTAGCGGCTCGATCAGCTTTAGCTTCATGTTTTCGGGCAGCCCGCCCACGTTGTGATGGCTCTTGATGGTTTGCGACGGGCCCTTCACGCTGCTGGACTCGATCACGTCCGGATAGAGTGTTCCCTGCACCAACCACGCGACCTCGTTGCCGCTGCTGTCGTGCGGCAGCTCACCATTCTTTTCTTCTTCGAGCAGAATGCGTGTGGCCTCGTCGTCGAAGACGGAAATGAATTCCTTGCCGATGATCTTGCGCTTGGTCTCAGGGTCGGTGACGCCAGCAAGCTGTGAGAGAAAGCGTTTGGACGCGTCGACAGCCACAACCTTCAGCCCCAGCTTCTCGCGCATGTTGGCCTGCACCTGCTGAAACTCATTCTTGCGCAGGACGCCGTTGTCCACAAAGATGCAGGTCAGCCGATCGCCAATCGCGCGTGCCACCAGCACTGCTGCGACGGCCGAATCCACACCGCCGGACAAACCGCAGATCGCACGACCATCCCCCACCTGGGCGCGAATCGCGTCCACGGTGGTCTGAATGAAGTGCTCGGCGGTCCAGTCTGCATTGGCGCCGCAGATGTTCAACACGAAATTTTGCAGCAGCGCGGTTCCCTGCTTGCTGTGCGCCACTTCCGGGTGCCACTGCACGGCGTACATGGATCGGGTCTCATCCGCGATGGATGCGAGCGAGTTGCCCGTCTGCGCAGACGCGGTGAAGCCTGCAGGTAGATCGACGACGCTGTCGCCATGCGACATCCACACTTCGAGACTGCTGGGCAGACCTTCAAAGAGACGGTTGGGCGCGCTGACTTCAACCACGGCATCGCCGTACTCGCGCTTGTCTGCGGGTACGACCTTACCGCCCAGATGGTGCGCCATCCACTGCATGCCGTAGCAGATGCCGAGAGTCGGCAAGCCAAGTTGCAGCACAGCGGGGTCGGCCTTAGGAGCGTCCGCGTCATACACGGAGCTTGGACCGCCGGATAGCACGATCCCGATCGGATCAAGAGCCTTGATCGTATCGAGCGAAGCCGTACACGGCAGCACGACGGAGAAGACCTGGAATTCGCGGATACGCCGCGCAATCAGTTGGGTGTACTGCGCGCCAAAATCTAGAATGACTACGGTTGAGCTGCTCACTTCAAAATTGTACGGTGTGGCAGCGTCAATCGGACGGCGTCAGACTTCTTCATCCAGAGCGAAGCTGAAGGACCTGGAGTTGCCGTTGCGTCGATGCAACTCCAAAGGAATGCAGGTCCTTCGACTTCACATTGCGTGCTGCGTTCAGGATGACGCTTCGAATGACTCGTTAGCTTTTGTCGCGCTGCCGTGTATTCGTGACGCCCGTCACGATCCCTGCGCCGACAAGCAGAACAACCACACCAATAATCCAGTGCTGCGGAACGTGTGCCAGGTGCAACAGATAACCAGCACCAATGATGACAATGATGTAACCAAGGACGTACAGAGCAAAGGACATGGAGATCTCCTGCGGAATATGAACTGTGATGCAGATGCACACCTCCGTTCCGCTAGGAGCGCGCAGCCTGCCACAACCGAAGATACCCGGAAAGCCTTGCCACGTGGAAGAAATCGGAAGCAAGGAAGTACCAGATTGCTACAGCCACGTTCCACCAGAACAGGAATTCATCTGTCATGACAGATTGAAACGGCAGCGGGCAGGCCGAGAAGACCATGGCCAGCACCAGCAGCGCAATTTTTACGACACCTAAAACCATGTTGATTTCGATCAGGCCGTTCCGCAGCTTGCCCACATGCAGCGCGTCTCGCAGGCTGCGCAGTACCCCGGTTCCATTCAGGGCACTGAGCAGCGGCGCTATGCTGAACACCCACCCAGCCCCCGCAGAAAGTACAAACAGGCCTAGCGACATCACGATCAGGCCGCCCACATAAAGCATCATCTGCGGCTCGCCCCCGGCAGCAATGGGCCGGTAGATGGCGCTCTTCGCAAGTGCACGCAAACCGAACCACCACACCGCGAACGCAGCAGCCAGCGGCAGCACACGTAACAACTGCAGCACCATCGACGTGACGGGATGGAACTGCAGCCTGGAGTCCATGCGGCGCAGCAGCACAGCGCGGCCCACGCCAGAGATGACTGCCCATGCGACCAGCAACATCGGCGCGAGCCAAGCCGCGGCGTGGTACAGCCCCGGGCCGGTCACCGCAGCGAAGTCTGCGAGGCGCGTGGCTGCACGCGTGGGGTCCGTCAGCAGTTCATTCACACTGCTGTTCTGCACGCCCGTCGCCTGCCATGGCACCGAGCTCACCACATGGCTCGCCTCGCGATAGATCAGCAGCAGCGCCGGGATGCCGAAGAGCCACCGCCATGCAACTTCAATCAACGTTAGCCAGGGGCGCGCGCGCAGCCATGCCAGGTTTGCGACAAAGCCCTGTGTGGCCCGCTCCGTTGCCATGCCGGGCTGCGATGTCACGGCCACTAACCCTTCACGACGATGTTGACCAGCTTGCCCGGCACCGCGACGATCTTCACCACAGTCTTACCCTCAAGGCGTCCAGCAACCTTTGTATCGCTCTGTGCAGCGGCCTTGATCGTCTCAAGATCGGCCTCTGCAGCCATCTTAATCACAGTCACCAGCTTGCCGTTAATCTGCACGGGAATCTCCATCTCGTTCTCACGCGCAAGCTCCGGATCCGACTGCGGCCATGGCTGCCGGAAGACAACGCCGTCATGTCCCAGCTCCGTCCAGACCTCCTGCGCAAGGAATGGCGCGAAGGGGGCCAGCAGCAAGGTCAGCGAACGAAAGACCTCGTGCTGCGTTGCAGGTGAGATCGCGCCAGAGTCCATTGCAGCTTCACTCGTGCTGATCTCGTTGACCAGAATCATGATGCCGGCAATGCAGGTGTTGAAGTGCCAGCGACCGGAAAAGTCCAGCGTGATCTTGGCGATGGTCTGGTGCAGCAGGCGCACCAGCTTCTGCTCTTCCGCGCCCAGGGTTCCGCGTGCCGCGTCATCCAGGCCGCGCAACGCCGGAGCAAACTTTGTGGCAAGCCGATGAACACGGGCCAGAAAGCGGTACACGCCCGCGACGCCATCTTCCTGCCACTCCAGGTCGCGATCCGGAGGCGCAGCGAACAGCGCGTACATGCGCGTAGCGTCAGCGCCATATTTGTCGATCATCTCGTCAGGCGACACCACATTGCCCTTGGACTTCGACATCTTCGCGCCATTCTTGATGACCATGCCCTGCGTAAACAGGCGTGTGGCCGGTTCGGCGTTTGCGATCAGGCCGATGTCACGCATCACCTTTGTCCAAAAGCGCGAATAGATCAGGTGCAGGATGGCGTGCTCAACGCCGCCAATGTACTGATCGATAGGAAACCAGTAGTTCGCTGCATCGCTGCTGAAAGGCGCCGTGCTGTTTTGCGCGTCGGTGTAGCGGTAGAAGTACCAGGACGAATCCACAAAGGTGTCCATGGTGTCGGTTTCGCGCTTCGCCATGCCGTCGCAGGCGGGGCACTTCACGTTGACAAAATCCGGTACGCGGCCCAGCGGTGAGCCGTCCACGTCTGCAAGGTCGATCTGCTCCGGCAACAGCACCGGCAACTGGTCCACCGGCACCGGCTGCATGCCGCAGGCGTCGCAGTACACGACCGGGATGGGCGTGCCCCAGTAACGCTGGCGTGAGACGCCCCAGTCCTTCAGGCGATAGGTTGTGGTGCGCTTGCCAAAGCCACCTGCTTCGGCGTGCTTCGCCATCTTTTCGAGCGCCTCCAGCACGGGCTCGCCGGTCCAATCGCCACTGTCGATCAGGACGCTCTCTTCCTTCGCGGTGTACGGCAGGGAAAGGTCGTCCGTGTCGAGGTTCGGGGCAACTACGCGCGTGATCGGCAAACCGTATGTGGTGGCAAACTCGAAGTCGCGCTCATCGTGCGCGGGCACGCTCATCACCGCGCCCGTGCCGTAACCGCTCAGCACGTAGTTCGCAACCCACACAGGAATGGCCTGACCTGTGAATGGATTGATTACAGATCGGCCGGTAGGAATGCCGTGCTTCGGCAGTTCGCCCAGCATGTCGGTATCGCGCGCGGTCTTCTGCTCGGCCAGCATCCGGTCCACTTCCACCAACAGCGGAGCGTCAAGGCCACACCAGTGCTGGATGATCGGGTGGTCCGGTGCAAGCTGCAGTGATGTGGCGCCGAAGATGGTGTCAATCCGCGTCGTGAACACGGTAATCGTCATGTTGTCGGTGCAGCCATCGACCGCGAAGGTGACTTCCGCGCCTTCGCTGTGGCCAATCCAGTTGCGCTGCATGGTCTTGACCTTGTCAGGCCAACCGGACAACTGATCCAACCCGTCCAGCAGTTCATCCGCGTATTTCGTGATGCGGAAGAACCACTGCGTCAGGTCACGCTGCTCGACCACAACGTCTTCATGCCGCCAGCAGCAGCCAGCAACCACCTGCTCATTTGCCAGGACGGTGTTGCAGCTGGGGCACCAGTTCACCTTGCTCTTTTTGCGGTAAGCCAGGTCGCGCTTCAACATCTCGAGGAAGAACCACTGGTTCCAGCGGTAATACTCGGGCAGGCAGGTGGTCACTTCGCGTGCCCAGTCGTAACCCAGGCCCAGCCGTGCGAATTGCTTGCGCATTTCGGCAATGTTCGACAGCGTCCACTCGCGCGGCGGGATGTTGTTCTTGATGGCGGCATTTTCCGCGGGCAGGCCGAAACTGTCCCAGCCCATGGGATGCAGCACGTTGAAGCCGTTCATCCACTGGTAGCGCGCCAGCGCGTCACCAATGCTGTAGTTGCGCACGTGGCCGATGTGCAGCTTGCCGCTGGGGTACGGCAGCATCTCCAGCACGTAGTACTTCGGCTTGCTGCTGGTGTGCGGCTCGGCTGCGTACAGCGACAGGTCGGAATCCCACACGGCCTGCCAGCGTGGTTCAATCTCGTGGGGCGAATAGCGCTTCGGCTCGTCGGTTTGTGGGTCGACGGTGACAGGCTCGGCGGTGGTGATTTCCTGGGGCATCTCCTCTATTGTAAGAGCGCCCAGAACCTTCTATGCCTTGCCTTTGACAGGCCACTTGGTAAGACCGCCACTTCGGTAAGCCAGGTTTCCGATGTGACCGGCATTTGCAGCCGCGATCCCCGCCTCTACCGGTGCATTCGGCTCCTTGCGCGTCTGGATGCAACTGAAGAAATTGCGCATGTGCGTGACTGTACCCTCTTCGAAGCTGTCTTCCTTCAGCACGGGGTTCTGCGTGCTCTTCATGCGCTCACGCCATACAGTCATGCCGGATCGCGTCAGCTTCAGGGTCCCCTCGGTGCCGCGAAACTCCAGACCGCCGTCGTCAATGGATGAGTTCAGCGTGCCTTCGTACACGACGTCGAAACCCGGGTAGCGGAACGCCGCCTGGATGGTGTCCGGGCATTCCCACTGCTTCTGGATGTAGTTGTCGCCGATCATGGTCGCCAGGCTCGGTTGATCCGACTTCAACGCCCAGTGCACCACGTCAATCCAGTGCGCGAACAGATCGGTCATCGCGCCGCCGCCGGACTGCCAGAACCAGCGCCAGCGACTGTACTTCTCCAGGCTGAAGGGCTGGTCGGGAATGCCGCCCAGCCACTGCTTCCAGTCGAGTTGCGCAACGTCGACCGGCTTGGGAATCCAGTTGACATCGTAGTTCTGCCACCAATAGGTCCGCACTTGTGTCACGCGACCCAGCGAACCGCCCTGGATGAGTTCCACCGCATCGCGAAAGTGTCCCCAGCTGCGCTGCTGCATGCCGCACTGCAAAATCTGCTTGCCCGAACGCACTGCCTTCAACAGCGCCGCCGCCTCGTCGGGCGTGTGCGTCACCGGCTTCTCCAGGTACACATCCTTGCCCGCTGCCAATGCAGCTACCGCGATGCGGACGTGCCAGTGGTCGGGCGTGGCGATGATGACCGCGTCCACGTTCTTGTCGTCCAGCACCTCGCGAAAGTCATTGTGCAGCGTCGCGTTGGTCGCGCTGGGCCGCGACTTCACCGCCTCGCGGTTAGGCACGTACACATCGCAGGCCGAGGTGATGTCGTAGGTCGCGTCGCTCTTCTCCGCGGCATCGAGCAGCGACTTCATCCTCCCGCCCGCTCCGATTACACCCACACGCAGTCGGTCAGACGCCGCAAAGGCTCGAGTGGAGGCAAGTGCGGTGAGACCACCCGCGAGCAGGAAAGTGCGGCGATTTGCTGACATGGACGACTCCTGGAGCGACTGGCAGACCGGCTTGTTGCGAACGAAGATGCTGCTGGCTGCGGCATCATGGTAAGTCAAACGTCGCAGTTCTGTCATAAGCCGGCAGCCAGATCAGGCGTGGCGAGACTCGCCTCGGCTGCGATGCCGCTCAGAAGAAAGCAGGTCCTTTGACTTCGCTCAGGACGACGTTTCCAAAAGCGTTCTCCCAATCGTGAAGCTGGCCCCGTGTCGAGGGTGGAAATGTCCAAGCCGGAAATAACTTGGGGGGTTACTCTTCCAACCGCAGATCTTCCGCCACACGCTCGCGGCTGTTCCCGCGCTGCAGCAACACCTGCACCCGGCCCTCAGCAGCGTCCAGTTCCTTTTTGCAGGCGTCGGACAGGGTCACTCCCTGCTCGAACAGCGTGAGTGATTCTTCCAGCGACAGGTCGCCACGTTCCAGCTTCTCGACAACAGATTCCAACGTTTTCAACTGGTCTTCAAAGGTCGCCATCAGTTCCCTCCTGCCGCGGCCATCGCAGGTTGCAGGACCGCATCCAGCACCTCGGCGGCTGCCGTGTAGCGTGCAAACGGAGCGCTGACCTGCACGCCCTGGACCATGGGCTGTGCCTCCGCCAGCATTTCCTGCGCAATGCGGACACCCTCGGCGCGCGATGCCTCCGGACTGGTAGCCGCCCGGCCCATCCGCTGCAGTATCTCGTCGGGCATGCTGACCTTAAGATCGTTCTTCATAAACTCTGCGTTTTTTACGCTGGTTAGCGGCCAGATGCCCGCGATGATGGGAATCCGGAACGCCTCGATCCGCTTCAGAAATGCCTCCAACAGGCGTAGGTCGAAAACCGGCTGAGTAATGCCGTATTCCGCGCCCGCTTCCACCTTGGCGGCGAAACGGCGAACCTCGGCATCAAGGTCAGGGACGCCGGGATTGGCGGCCACTGCGATCGCAAAGCCAGTGCTTGCGCCAATGCTGTTACCGCCGATGTCCAAACCATGGTTCATGTCGCGCACGATCCGGGTCAGTCCGACCGCATCCACATCGAACACGGCGGTTGCGTCCGGATAGCTGCCCATCTTCGGCGGGTCGCCAGTGAGGCAAAGAATATTTCGCAGGCCGAGCGAAGCCGCTCCCAGCAGGTCACTCTGGATGCCAAGCAGGTTGCGGTCGCGGCAGGTGTAGTGCAGCACTGTCTCGATGCCGACCTGCTGCTGGATTTGCAGGCAAAGACTCCCCGCGCTCATGCGAGCACTGGCACGCGGAGAATCCGGCACGTTGATGGCGTGGATGCCCAGATCCTTCAGCATGCGTGCGCCAGCCAGTTCACGTGCGGGATCAATGCCCTTGGGCGGCACGATTTCGACCATAGAAACGAACTCGCCCCGGGCAATCAGCGCGCCCACGGTCGAGCGCTCAGCAAGCGGTGGCGGCTGAATTTGGCTAGGGACAACAGCTGTGCCGGCCTGTGCAACGCCCGCTGCCTGCGCCTGGATGGCCTTGACCGATGACCGCATGGCCTTGATGTGCTGCGGCGTGGTTCCGCAGCAGCCGCCGATGATGGTCGCGCCCAGCCGCATGGCTTTGCGCGCGAAACTGGCCAGATACTCCGGCGAGGAAAGATAGATGCTGCGGCCATCGACGCAGTTCGGCATACCCGCGTTCGGCATGGCTGCCAGCGGCAGCTTCGTCACACGCCGCATCCGCTCGATGGTGGCCAGCACCAGCGTGGGGCCGTCGCTGCAGTTGCAGCCGATGGCCCGCGCGCCACCTTCTTCCAGCAGCCGTGCAGCGTCCTCTGGTGACGTGCCGTCTGCCACATTGCCGCTGTCGGTCACCGTAATCATGGCGATCACTGGCAGCTGCGGCGCAACCTGTTTGCACGCCTGCAGCGCAGCCTGTGCTTCCACCAGCGACGTGACTGTTTCGACCACGAACAGATCGACACCGGCGTCGGCCAGCGCCGTTGCCTGCTCGGTATAAGTTGCCAGCATGGCTGCCGGTTCGCGCTCTTCCTGTTTCAACCCAAGCGAGCCCATGGCACCAGCCACCAAGGCGTGGTGCGCATGTTTCTCGCGCATGCCGTCGACGGCGGCGCGAGCCAGGCGGACGGCGGCGGTATTTACCTCTTCGACCCGGCTCTCGAGTCCGAAGCGTTTTAGGCGGACGGCGTTCGCGCCGAAGGTATTCGTCTCGATCAACTCTGCGCCGGCCAGCAGGTATTCCTCGTGCAGTTCGCGCACCATCTGCGGCTCAGACAGGTTTAGCTCGTCGAAACAGCGATTGATGAAAACGCCGCGCGCGTAGAACATGGTGCCCATGGCGCCGTCGCAGAGCGTAGGTGCGCTGCCGAAGATGCTTTCGAGCGAGAAGGTATCTGGATTGAGGTGATTTGAGTTCGACATGGCAGATGCGTACTGCCTATCGTACTTGCTTGCAAGGATGTAGCCGCAGACGCTCCTTTGGTATACTTCGGCAGGCTGCGAACGGGAGCTTTCCCGCGCCACCGTTGAGGTTTATGTTGAAAAGTTTTCCCGTTGTGCGGTCGGTGACTGCCCTTCTATTTGCCACCGCCGTGCTTCTTCTGACAGGTTGCGGCAACCGCCCTTACAAGACGACCGAAAACCAGTTCGCAGGCCGCCCTGTGCCGCCTTCCAGGCTGACGCAGCGGGTGATGGTGGCTGTGGCACAAACCGGTGCGGCAAACGGCCAGCTTGAGTTGCTGGATGCCAAGCGCGACATTCGGTCGAACGTGTACACGGCAAACAGCACCTTCAGCATCAGCGGCTTTGCCGGTAACGCGCTGCAGTTAATCAGCTATCCCGAGCAGCTACGTGGCTTCGTGTACAGCACGGACGGCTCGGTTCAGACGATCAACTACTCAACGGAAGCTTCTCTGGGCACCACGGCAACCGGCGCAGGCCTTGCCTCTTCGTTCTTTGTCCCGGCAGACACGCAGGCGGTCTACTCAGCCATCGAGCGTACCGGTAACTTTGTGATTTCTGCGCCTGCATCAGGCTCAGCCACCGGCACCTCGTTGGGCACTACCTATAACTTTGCCGTACCCAGCGTTTACAAGGTTGTCGCGAACCCTTCGCACACCGTTGTGCTGCTGATGTTGCGAAATTCCAACATGGTCTACCGCTTGCTGTTTCTGAATAGCGACCAGGCCCCGCCAGCGGGTGCGTTGACCTGCCAGCCGCTGAACAAACCGGTTTACTGCATCCTTCCGGTCGGTTCAACGCAAGCGAACGGCAGCATCAGCGAACCCGCCTTTCACCGGCCGGTGGACGCTTACTTCTCGCCCGATGGCTCGCAGGTGTATTTCCTCAGCTGTGGTCGCGAATGTGGCGGAACCGTTGCGGGTGGTGATGACGCGCCCGGCATCAACTTCGCAAACCTGAACACACTGCGCTTCGACTATTATCCGCCCAGCGCGACGTATGTCTCGCCGGTTGTAAGTACGACTCCAGTCCCAGGAGGGGCCACCACGGCGATCTCCGACGGCACAACTGTGTATGTAGCAGGTCAGGCGCTGCAGTCAGACAATCTGTACAGCGGCAATTTATCCTTGATTCC
The DNA here is from genome assembly GCA_050954525.1 of Janthinobacterium lividum. GTDB lineage: Bacteria > Acidobacteriota > Terriglobia > Terriglobales > Acidobacteriaceae > Terriglobus. The sequence continues at coordinate 3,889 of JBPBPZ010000259.1, read as the reverse complement.
GCTGGCCACCAAGACCGTTTCCACGACCTATCCGATTTCGGACGGCACCCATACCAAGCTATTATTCGCCGACAACAACACGCTCTGGATCGGTGCGAGTAACTGCGCCAGTGGTGAACGTGCTGCGCATAGTGGCAACCCGAACTGCCTCACACGCTTCGACCTGACCGGCAAGACCGCAGCCATCATTCCGGCAGTTACCATCGGTGGTTCGCAAAGCGTGCCGTACCCGAATGAGAATCTCGACCAGTACTACTACGGCAGTCTTACTGGTCTGTGCTGGGTAGAAGGTCTGAACAAGGTCTACACCGCATACGGCGGCCAGGTACACGCCTTCAACACCGCGGATGGCTCTGAGATCAATAACGTCAACATCACCGTTCAGGGCACGGCGAATGACATCGCCTACATCGACGCCTCCACAAACGTAGCGAACTAGATCCACTAGAACACGTAAGAAGGCCGCTCTCAGGAGCGGCCTTCTTACGTTTGTGGACTGCTATGTGCACTCATGGACTTGGCGCAAGTCATAACACTGGCTTCAAACGCGTTGCGGCACAGTCTCTTGCGCCAGTTCTGAAAGCTTCCGGTGCAGCCAGGCGTCTGCGTCCGGAACCAAAGCACTCTCCTGCAGGGTGAACACCGGCTTGTTCCGCAGAAGCGCATTGCTTACACCCTGCCAGGCTGGATTAGCCAAACCGATGCCGTCCGGCACGAACAAGGCGTCAGCGCGATCAAGGTAGTGCAGGGCTGAAGGTTTGAAGTCTGCGACATTGGGCTGCAACACCGCCACGTAGAGGTCGGGACGCAAAAATCGAAGCACACTGTTGGATTCGATCAGGATGTTGCCAGCAGCTGCGATCTCTTTGCGGATGCGCGGCATGGCTTCCTGCAGCGATCCCTGTTGGGTGCGAACCCATAACACGCGTTCTGCACCAGCCGCCAGCATCCGCGACGTGTCGCTGCCGGATTCGCTATCGCGCTCTTCGCTGATCGCGATCGCGTGATCCGCCGTAGCGCAGTCGCAGGCTTCCCCGTTGGCTGAACACACGTTGTGCCCATACTGCGTGATCTTCATGGCAGTCCATCGACCGTCCGCAGCAGCCAGGATCTGCGCCGCTAGGGTAGTCTTGCCAATGTTCCGCGTGTGCCCGCCGACCACCACAACCGCCATGATTAGCGCCCCCGGCTAAGCCGTGCAAGATCGCGTAGATACTGCTTCAACGGCCGTGCCGGCCTGCCCCAGAACACCTGGCCTGGACCTCTGAGTTTTTTGCCGCTCAGAACGCCCGCACCTCCGCCCAGGATCACTCCAGCACCCACCAGCGCGTGCTCGCCCATGCCAACCTGTCCGCCGAGGATGGCACCGTCTTCCACCACACTCGATCCGCTGATACCGGTTTGCGCCGCAATGATGACGTTGCGTCCAATGCGGCAGTTGTGGCCGATGTGGACGAGATTGTCGATCTTGGTGCCAGCCCCAATGCGTGTCTCCCCCAGGGCTCCCCGATCAATTGTCGTGTTGGCACCGATCTCGACATCGTCTTCAATCACCAGGGTTCCCTGCTGCGGAAACAGGAGGTAAGTGCCGTCCGGTCGTCGCGCGTATCCAAAGCCAAGTGATCCAAGCACCGCGCCGGTCTGCACCCGCACTCGATTCCCAATCACTACGCCCGCCTCAACCACGACGCGCGGGCCAATGGTGCAACCATCGCCAATCCGAGCGCCACTGCCGATCACCGCGCCCGGACCGATGTCAGTCTCGTGGCCCACGCTGGCAGACGGTTCAAGCTGCGCGGAAGGATGGATCGCAGCGATTTGCCTGGGGCGCAGCCGGGCCGCGACCACGGCAAAGGCGAGCCGTGCGTCTGCCACGCAGACCAGGCGTGGATCGTCCGCTTCGTCGCAGATTTTCCGTTCGACCAGGATGAGTCCGGCACGCGAGGCAAGGGCTGACTGCAAGGCCGCCAGGGACGCTGCGAAGACCACTGTATCTGCAGACGCATCTTCCGGCGCAGACACTCGCGTGATAATCGTGGACCAGGGCCCGCCCTCACCGCCTGCCCACTGCGCTACCTCGTTTGCTGTTGCCACGCAAGGACCTCCTCTGGATTATGCGGCCGCTACCGGGGGCACAGAAGTCCTCCGAGAATTGTCAGCATACCTTTCGTAGACACCTGGCTTGCCGGGCGGCTGTGTCTTCCATCGGCGGTGGAGCCAAAGCCACTGGTCCGGGTACCGCCGGATATAGCTTTCAGTAACCGCCGCAAATTGCGCCGTGTTTGCCAACGCGTCAGCTTCCGCATCCGTCGTGTGTTGCAGTTGCAGTGCCTTGCCGAAGTGCAGCACGTAGCGCTTTTCTGCGCTCTCCCACAGCAAGAACCCGGGAATGACTGCCGCACCGGTTTTTCGAGCGACACGCGCCAGACCAGATGCCGTGCACGCCTCGCGTCCAAAGAAAGGCACAAACACACCCTGCGGGGGCGTCATGTTGGTATCCATCAGGATGCCGACTGTTTCGCCTCGTGCCATGGCATGGAGCAGACCCCGTGCAAAGTCATCCTTGTGCAGCACTCGGTTGCCATGCAGGCAGCGTATGCCGTTCACTAGTCGATCTACCAGTGGGTTATCCAGCCGCCGGATCACCATACCCATGGGGTGGCCAAGCAGGGAGTGGACGAAGCTCGACAGTTCCCATGCACCCAGATGCCCGGTCAACACGAGGACGCCCTTGCCGACCTGCTCCGCCGCAAGAAAGTTCTCCAGGCCTTCGTAGCGCATCAACTCGCTTCGCACATAGTCCGCAGAGTAGCCGCTCATGAGGCAAAACTCTGCCAGCAGCCTGCCAAGATTCGCAAAGGTGCGACGTAGCATCGCGTCGCGCTCCCGCGCATCCAGCGCAGGGAATGCAAGTTGTAGATTCTGGTCGCCCACGTGACGCAGCCGGCCCGCGAAGCGGTAGCAGACCGCACCAATTTGGCTTCCAAACGATAGGGCTGCGGATCTGGGAAGCAGGCGCATGGTTCGGAGAAACATCTGCAGCAGGCCGTACTGAAACCAATGCTGCCACGTGGGCTGCCCTGCCGACCTGTTCTGCGAACCCACTGCCTACAGTGTAAGCGAGCAGCGAAAAGGCCTCGCCGTGTTGGCGAGGCCTTCCCGACGACCGCTGAATTTACTTGCGAACGCTGACAAAGTACTTCGCTACCGTGCCCACAAATGGACGTGCGTCTTCTGGAGTAGCAATGTTGCCAGCCAGGATAGTTTTGAAGGGAGTCGCTGTCCCGTAAAAGGCACGGGTATCATCCTGATTCTGCGAGAGAACGGTGCCGTCCAGGTCGATCCCGGCAAACAGTCCCTTGGAGCGTGAGTAGGTCAGGAACTCCGCATTCAGCTTCCAGTCGGTGCCAGCTTGCGCGTTGCGCCCTACCGGGCCGGCAGATGCAGCGGCGTCACCGCCGATCTTGAACTTGTTCTGCAGCATGTGTTGCAGGCCACCCTGGTTCATTGCCACCAGGACCAGGTCTGTCGATTGGCCTCCGATTTGAAATCCAAAGCTGCCGCCCGTCAGTTGCACAAACGCAGGAGCACTCCACCCGCGACCGGTGCGGCAGGTTGCAACGCCCTGGCCATATTGCGCGCCCACCACGAAGGCACCTTTTTTGAAACCCGGTATCACCACTACGCAGCTTGCACCCGAGAGAATCTGGCCAGGGACTGACCTGTCAGGCGTTGCCATGATTTCATCTAGGACGCCCTGCGCGTCGGCCAACCGGCCGTCCAACTTGGCTTTGTCAGCCGCCACTGCGGGCATTGCTGATGCTACGGCAAGCACGCCACATAGTACTGTTTGCAACCGGTTCATAGGTCTCCTTGGGAACACCACTTC
>JBPBPZ010000243.1:0-17168 GCA_050954525.1 Janthinobacterium lividum | reverse complement strand
GCAGAGGCGCGCATGGTGGCATCGATCCGCGCGTGCACAAAGGCAGCAATATCGGTGGTCTTGGGTCCAAGCAGCTGCGGAAAAGCAGGCATGCCCTTCTCCAGCCGGCCCACCTCGAGCACCTTGCTGATTTCGCTACCTTTGACGTCGTGGCGGACCAGTGATGACACCAGCAGGTTCGGCCCCATGCCGCCACCGGCGTTTGCGCCGTGGCAGCCCGCGCAGTTGGTCTGGAACAGCGCCTGCCCGCGAATGACCTCAGGCTGCTTCAGAGCGTCGGCCTTGGGGTTGCGGGTAATTTCCTGCGCAATTGCCACTGCCAGCAACGAAGCCGCACAGCCAGCCACAACGATCGACCGGTAATGATTCCAGATGAGCACGTTCGACCTTTGTACCAAAATGGCGACCCAACTGGTAGCTCGGCACGGCGGAGATGCGGGTGTATTCACTCGCAGGTTGGCTACCGCACGCGTTTGCTGGGCGGTGGCGCTGGAAACTGGCTCTTGTGCTTCTTGGACGGTGGCGGGGGCGGAGGCGCAATGGGAATGCCGCTGCGGTGATCGGCAACAGCCTGGCCCAGCGCGTATTTCAGCGCTTCAATGCCTTCGCCCGTTACCGAGGAGAGTGCGAATAGCGGCAGCTTGCGGCGTTTTGCAAAGGTCTGCAGCTTCTTCAGCTTGTCCGGGTTCGCCACATCGATCTTTGCCGCAATGACAAGGACCTGTTTCTTCTCCAGGCCGTGACCAAAGTCTTTCAGTTCGCCCGCAATGACCTTGTAATCGGCAACAGGATCGTCGCGGTCGCTGCCGTCAGAAACATCCACAAGGTGCGCAAGGATCGCAGTGCGTTCGATGTGCCGCAGGAACTGGATGCCCAGGCCCGCGCCCTGGCTGGCGCCTTCGATCAGTCCCGGCATATCGGCAATGACGAACGACTGCTCATGCGGAAAGTCGCCCACCTTGACCACGCCAAGGTTTGGCTCCAATGTCGTGAAGGCGTAATTTGCGATCTTTGGCCGGGCTGCGGAAAGCCTCGAGATCAGCGTGGATTTGCCCACGTTGGGATAGCCCACCAGACCTACGTCGGCCAGCAGCTTCAATTCCAGCCGCAGGTGCCGTTCCTCGCCCGGGCGGCCTAGTTCGTGCTCCCGCGGAGCCTGGTGTGTGGGTGTGGCAAAGTGCTGGTTGCCTCGACCGCCTCGACCGCCGCGTGCAATGACGACCTGCTCGTCCGGATACTGGAAGTCGTGGACGATGTCGCCCGTGTCCATGTCGTAGACGATGGTGCCCACCGGCACAGCCAGGACGGTGTGCTCGCCGCTGGCACCGCTCATATTGCTGCCTTCGCCGTGGGTGCCGCGGTCTGCCTTGTGCTCTGGGTTGAAGCGGAAGTGCACCAGCGTGTTGTGCTTCTCTGATGACCGCATCAGGATGTCGCCACCATGGCCGCCGTCGCCGCCGCTGGGGCCGCCACGCGGAACAAACTTTTCCCGCCGAAAGGCCATGCAGCCGTTGCCGCCGTCGCCGGCCTTGATACGGATTCGTGCTTCGTCAATAAACATTCATCTTCCAGTTTAGTGGAAAACTCGTGCGGAATTGTGGAAGAGGCGGTCTGTTCCTGGTCGACACTCGGTGCGCAGGGAGAAAATACAGCTATTTTGCGGTCCTAGACGCTGCTTTGTGCGTGAAAATGGATTCACCGCCACTTTCTTCCGCAGCAGTCCATTCACGGTCTGTTGATGTTTCCATGCCAAGCTGGAGCAACTGCTCCGTCCTGTTCATGGCCTGGCCGTGTCGGGAACGCAAGGCAAAGATCGAGCACGCCACTTTTGCACGCCGAGCAGAGAAGCACCTTTCAGGAGTCCATGATGCAGACGAATAAAGCACGCAGCCTCGCGCTTGCGTGCGTATTGAGCGCAGCAGCCGCCTTGTCGGCACACGCCCAGTCCACAACGCAGGGAGCCATCGCCGGAACCGTGTTCGACGCCTCCGGCGCGGCCGTGCCGAACGCAACCGTTGTCATTCATGACGAGGCCACTAACGCCGAGATCACGCTGAAGAGCAGCGACAGTGGCGAATTCCGTGCCCCGCAGCTGACGCCCGGCTCCTACACCGTGACCATCAACGCGACCGGCTTTACCGCGGCGAAGACTACGCAGATCGTCGTGCAGGTCAACCAGGTGACGGAACTGAATCCGCACCTGCAGACCGGTTCTGAGAGCACAGTGGTTGAGGTTACGGCAGACATCCCGGCCATCAACTTCGATTCCCCGACGTTCGGCGGCAGCCTCAGCAACCGCGAGATCGAAAACATCCCGATCAACAATCGCCGCTGGTCTTCGCTTGCGCTGACCACGCCGGGTGTGACCAATGACGCCTCTGGTTTCGGTCTGCTCAGCTTCCGCTCCATCTCTGCCGTTCTGAATAACGTGCAGATCGACGGCGCGGATGACAACCAGGCCTTCTTCGGCGAAGAGCGCGGACGTACCCGCGCCGGCTACTCCACGTCGCAGGCCATGGTGCGCGAGTTCCAGGTCAACACTGGCGTGTACTCGGCAGAGTTCGGTCGCGCAGTAGGCGGCGTCATCAACTCCGTCACCAAGACCGGGTCGAACAGCCTGCATGGCGAAGCGTATTTCTACCGCCGCGACGACCAGACCAGCGCGTACAACCCCTACACGTCGCTGGGCCAGTTCAATTCTGCCGGCCAGTTTTTCCAGACGCCGTTCCGTCCCAAGGACAAGCGCAACCAGTACGGCTTTGAAGTGGGCGGCCCCATCGTCAAGGACAAGCTGTTCTTTGTGTATGCCTTTGACGTGTTCGATCGGCAGTTCCCGGGTGTGGGCCGCGCCAGCGCTCCGGGCACGTTCTTTGCGACGGCAAACGGTAGTTTCTCCACTGGCTACACCTGCAACACGGCTACTGGTCAGCTAACCAAAACAACAACAAGCGCGCCAACCGTAACGCAGAGCGTGCCAAACGTGGGTGCCTGTCTGCTGGCTGCACGTACCGGCACCAGTGTGGCGGGCGGTGTAACGGCCTACAACAACGGCTTGCAAACGCTGAACAGCGCCCTGGGTACAACGGCGCGCTACGGCCACCAGAACATCAACACGCCCAAGCTGACGTGGAACATCACTCCCAAGCACACGGTCAATGTCCTGTACCACCGCATGCGCTGGGACTCCCCGGGCGGCGTGCAGACGCAGAGCTCGGTATCGTACGCGACCGACAGCTTTGGTACAGACTTCGTCAAGCTGGATTACGGCCTGATCCGGCTGAACTCGCTCTTGACCAGCCGCATTGCCAACGAAGTGCGCTACCAGTACGGCCGCGAGCTGAACAACGAAGGTCAGCAGCCTTATAACGACTTCACAAAGAACAACCTTCTGAACCCGACCACGGGCAACGTGTCGGCGTACAGCATCTTCTCGTCCGCGGGTTTCAGCGCGGGTCAGCAGACCTACAGCAACCGTTTGGCTTATCCGGACGAGCGCAAATGGCAGGTATCGGACACCCTGAGCCTGAGCCTGGGCAAGCACAACGTGCGCGCCGGTTTCGATATCGTGCACAACAACGACGTGCAGAATCAGCTGTTCCAGGCGCAGGGTTCGTTCACCTACAGCACATCCATTGCAAACTTCCTGTCAGACCTTGCAAAGCCAAACGGCACCTGCAACACGGCGCTGACCGGTGTGGGCACGCTGCCCTGCTACAACAGCTACACGCAGGGCACCGGGCCATCGGCCTTCACGCTGAACACCACGGACATGGGCTTCTTCGTGCAGGACGACTACAAGCTGGCTCCCCGGTTCACGTTGAACCTGGGTGTCCGCTACGACTACGAGAAGCTGCCCGCCCCGTATGCCAACCTGACCACCATTGCGCAGACCACCAACGCGCCCAGCGACAAGAACAATTTCTCGCCGCGTGTGGGTTTTGCGTGGGATCCGTATGGGCAGGGCAAAATGGTGGTGCGTGGCGGATATGGCCTGTACTACGGCCGTATTCCAAACTCAGTGCTGCTGAATGTTTTCCAGAACACCGGCTCGGCAGCCAGCCAGACTTCGGTGACCTTTACGCCAGGGTCAGCAGGGCAGCCGACCATCCGCAACCAGGCCAACCTGAGCGCCGGTGTTGCACCCGCTTCCATCTACTACTTCGACAAGCACTTCCAGAACCCCTACACGCAGCAGTTTGACTTTGCCGTGCAGCAGGATCTGGGCAAGAGCAACGTCTTGAGCGTGCAGTACCTGGGCGCGCTGGGCCGTGAACTGCCCAACTACATCAACACCAACCTGGACCCGGCCAACGCCTACAACGTGACCTACAACATCGTGCCCAACGCTGCGGGTAGCTGTGGCCCGGTTGCCTGCGGACAGATCACGAATCGCGTTTACGGCGGACGTCGCCAGACCAACGCCACAGGCACGCTGTCCAACACCTACAACGGTGTGGCAGTTACCCCGAACACCACCTACGCGGGCATTACAGACGTCATCAGCAACATCAATTCGTCGTATCACGCAATGTCTGTGGACGTAACCAACCGAGCGTTTCGTTGGGTGACGTTCGACGCAAACTATACCTGGGCACATGCACTGGACTTTTCACAGCTGCAGACCACGGGTACCACCATCAATAACTGGATTGACCCGTTCGGCAATCAGCGCGCCAACTACGGCAACAGCAATCTGGACACGCGGCACCGCGCCGTGGGTTGGGCCATCCTGAACATTCCAGGCGTGGCTGCAAAAGACTCGCTGGCTTCGTACTTCGCAAACGGCTGGTCGATCAAGCCGCTGGTGGCCATCCAGTCTGGCCTGCCTTACTCCGCGACGGTCAGCGGTTCCACGCCGCAGCAGTGCAACGCGGCAGGCTGCCTTGCCGCCTCGACAGCGACGTCGTCTGGCCTGCAGGGTACCAGCATCAGCTACATTCCACAGCTTGGCCGCAACACCTTCCAGTTCCCGCGGACCATCAACGTAGACACTCGCGTACAGAAGGACTTCCGTATCCACGAGAACTACACCCTGCAGGTGATCGCAGAGGCGTTCAACCTGGCCAATCACCAGAACGTGACCACTATCAACTCCGGCGCGTACACGCTTGCATCGGCCAACAATGCAAACCCGGCGCTGGCACCGACTGCAACCCTTACGCCGGTCACCAGCTTCGGCACGGTGTCGGCGACCAACAGCACCTACGCCTTTGCTCCACGGCAGTTCCAGTTCGCGCTGCGGCTGCAGTTTTAAGCAAGGCACAACAAGGGGCGGGAGCTTCGGCTTCCGCCCTTTCTCCATGCGGCAAAGCGTGAACGGCACCCGCCTCTTTGCAAGATCGTGCGGGAGTCAGTAGGCTTCCTCTACACCGTTCTTTCCGCAGGAAGCGTTTCGCAGGACACCAAGTGCGACTGCTCGCTGCTCGACCACTTTCTCCCGACTGTTTACAGTTCTGCCGCGTCCACGCGGCCGGTTAGGAGTGTGTTCGCCTGCGCTGTTTCCGCTTCTTTGCGCCGTCGTTGCTCCTGCTTCCGCTTGCCGGGGGAACGCTGCTCCATGCGCAGACGTCTTCGACGGGCGCTTTGGGCGGAGTGGTGCGCGACCCATCGGGCGCTGCAATCCCAGAGACACGGGTCACGCTGGAGAGCATCGGGACCGGACTTTCTTCAACGCTTACGAGCGACCGCTTGGGCGAGTTCTTCTTTCCTGAACTCGCGCCGGGCAGCTACCGGGTGCGCATCCAGGCAGCAGGCTTCGATCCGCTGCGCATTTCCGGGGAAGAGGTGGTGCTTGGCCGCACCACGCGAATGGCACCTTCGCTGCGCATCGGCGGTGTGACGCAGGCAGTTTCCGTGGAGACCGCGGACGACCTGCCGCTGTTCGACTCTCCGGTGAACGGCAACCTGCAGCCTTCGGAACTGCAGGCGCTGCCACTGGATGGCCGACGATTCCAGAGCCTGGCACCGCTGACGCCCCTGGTGGATGCTGACGATGCCGCACCTGCCGATCCCGCAGATAGCAATGGCGCAGGCGAAAACGACACCCCTGCGCCGGATACCGACAATGTCCGTTTGACCGTGCGCGGCTTGGACCCCCTGCACAACCAGTACACGCTGGATGGCCTGAGCCTGACGCGCGCCTTTGACGGCGAGCCGCGCGGCGGTCGCACGTTGCCCTTCACCGTAGCGGAAGAAGGTGTGCGGGAGTTCCAGGTGCGCGCGGTGGGGGAGGGAACCGCGCGAGGCCGCGATGCAGGTGGCTCTGTCAACACCGTTTCGCGGCGAGGCGAAGCCGGTGTACACGGGTCGGCTTTCTTCCTCCTGCGCAACAGTGGCGCGGGCGCAGCTAACCCTTTTGCGGTCAGCACGCGCTACAACAACGGTTCACCCACGGCGACGCTCGTGAAACCGCTTGATGTGCGGGAGCAGTTTGGTGGGTCCATTGGCGGACCACTGCTGCGCTCGGTCCGGGCGACCCGCGTTTTTGGATTCGTCGCGGCAGAGGGCCAGCGCCGCAGCTTTCCGGGTATCTCGTCGCCCAGCGATCCGAACTTCTACAAGCTTTCGCCAATCCAGACGGCGCTGCTGGCGAACCGTGGCGTCAACGCTGCGGCGACTGCAAAGGCGTTGAACTTTCTTGATGGCCTGACTGGGCCGGTCGCCCGTCGTGCGGACGAACTGGCGCTATTTCCGCGAGTGGACTGGCAGCCCGGTTCCCGGACATCCCTCACCGCAGAGTGGGCGCACGTTCGTTTCCGGTCGCCGTCTGGGCAGCGTTCCGCGCCAGTGGTTCCGCTGGGACGCGCCAGCTTCGGCGATGTCACAACGCACACGGATTCGGCCATGCTGCATGCCAACGCAGCACTGTCAGCCCGTTGGCTGGGCACAGTTCGCGCGCAGTACAGCCGCGATGCCGCCTTTGCCGAAACGCCCCCGCCGCTCGCTTCCGAGCCGCAGACCGGGCCAGGCGGCGCAGCGCCAGAGGTCTCCATCGCAGGTGCGTTCAGCTTTGGCAATGCTGCCAGCCTGGGTGCGCGCCGCCTGCCAGAGGAGCGCCGCACCGAGCTTGCCGCGGAAACCAGCTTCAATGGACGCGCCCACACCGTGCGTCTCGGCGTGGATTTCAGCGCGGTGGACGAACGCATCGGCAGCCGTGAGGCATCAGCCGGGGCTTACGACTTCACCAGCGGCACGACCAACGGGCGCGCGGGCGGCCTGGTGGACTTCATCACGGACTCCACCTACTCCAGCACCAGCTACCCCAACGGCGGTTGCCCGTCGATCTACGCTGCGGTGCACCTGTTCTGCTTCCGCAGCTTTACGCAAAGCTTCGGATCGGTACCGGAAACACGCTTCCACATTGCCGAACTGAGCACGTATGTGGACGATAGCTGGCGGGCAACGCCGCGCTTGCGAATCTCAGCCGGCGTGCGTTATGAGTACAACCGCCTGCCGCCGCCGCAGCACCCGAACGCTGCACTGGATTCGGTTCTGGCCACGGTGACTAGTGACTTCGCGGCCTCCGGGAACATGCCTGCCGACACCAACAACCTGGCGCCGCATGTGGGCATTGCCTATGCTCCGGGTCGGCGCACGGTGGTGCGGGCCAGCTACGGCGTCCACTTTGGCGAGGTGCCGGGACGCACCCTGCAGGCGACGCTCGAGAACACCGCCCAGCCGCAAAGCCAGACCCGCCTGCGCCTGACGCCCCGCACCGTTCTGGACCCCAGTTGCGCCTCGGCAGGCACCAACTTCGGTTATCCCGCGACCTATGTCTGTTCGCCCTTCGGGCCGGTTGCCGCTGCGGGCTCGGTCACGGTCTTTGTCACAGGCTTTCAGGTGCCGTTTGTGCAGACGGGCGAGTTCTCCGTGACACGCGAGCTGACGCGTACGACTACGTTGAACGCGAGCTACGTGTTCGGCCTGAATCGCCAATTACAGAACACCACCGACCTGAACATAGCCCCCTCCACCTCTCGCATCGCGTTCAGCATTGTTCGCAACGGCGGCGAAGCGGGGCGCGCGGCGGCGATATTTTCAACATCCCGCTCTACACCGCACGGCGCTCGACCGCGTACGGTCCGGTCACCGGCATCCTGTCGAACGGCAACGGCACCTACAACGCACTGGCGGTACAACTGCGGCAACGCGCATCACACGGCCTGTCGGGTCGACTGTCATGGACGTACAGCAAGGCGCTGGATAACGTGCGCACCACCGGCGCAGTACCCAACGAGAACGCGCAGCTCGATCCTGTGGAACCGCTGTACGACCGAGCGCCCTCGAACTTCGACCGACCGCACCGCGTCGTCGCCGCCCTGGTGTGGGAGCCGAAGCTGGAAGGCGGCGGCCGTGCCGAGCGGTTCCTTGTCAACGGATGGAGCCTTGCCCCTGTGGTGCTTGTCAGCAGCGGCAGGCCGTACAGCTACGAGATCACCGGTGGCACATCGCTGACAGGCGGTCGCGAGAGCCTGAACGGTTCCGGCGGTTCGACTGCGCTGCCATCGGTCGGCAGAAACACGCTTCGCTTGCCCATGACGCAGAACGTGGACCTGCGGCTGGCACGCGCCTTTTCTGCGGGCGAGCGGGTAAAGCTGCGGCTTAGCGCGGAAGCCTTTAACCTGCTGAATCACGTGAATGTCACCGCAGTTCAGCAGCGCGCGTTCCTGCCCGGAACAGCAGTCGGCGGCATTACACCGCTGGTCTTTCAGGACGCCGCAACCATCGCGACCGAGGGCCTGACTACACGGGCGTTTGGCACAAGCAGCAGTTCCGCTGATAGCGCTACCCGGGAGCGACGGCTGCAGGCGGGATTTCGGCTGGACTGGTAGGCGGGCCGCTAGCCTGGGAGACTGGTGGTGCTTGCCGTGCGTTCCGCATAGGCCCCGATCACAGGGAGGAGCCACTTTTCTCCCTGCAGAGCCTTGATGGCGGCCACCATCCATCCCGCAAACAGGATCAGCAGCAGCAAGCCACTGACGGTAAATGCAATCGCGGAAGGCAGCATGGACACAAGCAGCTGCTCCACCTCGCGTACGGCAACCGCTACGATGAAGTAGAAGATCGCCTGCCAGCTGTGAAACCGAACAAGCGACTGCGAACGGTAAGCAGGTAGCAGAAGGAACACAACGGCGGGTGCAAGCAGGTAGGCAAGCGCTGCAGCCAGGTGTACCGGGATGGGCGTCGTGTACGGCACATCCGAGGGGTAGGGCGGGTACGGCGCAGTGTAAGGCGGCTCAGGGCCGTTGAAGACCGGCGGTAGCGAGACGCGTTCCCGAACATCGGGTCGGCCAGGTACTGCCTGCCGCGCCGTGTAAGCAGGACCATACACTGGCTCCGCGCCGTCCTGGTTGGCCTCACGGGCACCCTGGTCCTGATCCACGTCAATACCTCATGAAACCGATTTGGATGCGATCCCAAAGGGATCGTTTGCTGCCAATAGTACTGCCCCGCTTACAGCGACACAGGGGACGTTCGCATCAGACTGGATGAAACGGCGAGTTGGAAGCGGTATGAGTTTGGCAGCATGGGTTGCGGCGCACGGATACTTGTCTGTCGTTTTGCTCCTTTTTATCTCGTCGATTGGTTTGCCGCTGCCTTCAGGCCTGGCCCTCATTCTTGCGGGTGCGGCAGCGCACGGCGGTTCGCTGCACCTGTATTGGCTGCTTCCCCTGGCGGTGCTTACAGAAAGCCTTGGGGCGTCCCTGCTGTACACCGGTGGACGGCTAACGGGCTGGTGGCTGCTGGCTCGACTGTGCCGCGTCACCATGGACCCGGAAAACTGCATCTTCCGATCGGCAGATTTCTTTTATGAGCGGGGCCCGCGCGTGCTGCTGATTGCGCGCTTCATCCCTGGGCTGAACAGCATGGCACCTCCGCTGGCCGGCAGCCTGAACATGCGGTTCTTCAAGTTCTGGCGACTCGACTTCACGGGTGCCGTTCTGCATGTGCTTAGCTGGACGGCAATCGGATTCTTCGCCAGCCGGTACGTTCGTGCGGTAGAAAGCGCGCTTGCCGTTGTGGGCCACGTCGCCTTGGGCATCGTTCTTCTGGTGGTCGCGGGCTACGCCGTGATGTGGCTGTTTGTGCAACTACGTGACCGTCGCTACAAGGATGTGAAGCGGATTTCAATTGATGAAGTTCGCGACCGGCTGGAGAACCCTGATCCGGAACACCCCATCGTCATTGCGGACGTTCGGTCCCATGGCTACTACGATCCAGGCATGCAGCGGATCAAGAACTCTATCCGGGTTGAGCCAAACCGCCTGGGCATGGAACTGGACGCCCTGCGCGAGACCCTGGCTCCGGCGTGTGACATCTATGTGTACTGTTCCTGCGTGAGGGATGCAACCAGCATTCGCATTGCACATGTTATGGGGCAGCGCGGCCAGACAGTACACGTCATCGAGGGTGGGCTACGCGGCTGGGTCCGTGCCGGCTGCCCAACGGAGCCGGTTCCATCCAGCGAGATGCGCCACTTGCCTCGCTTCGAGTAAGCGCATCACCGTAAAATAGATCGGTGAGCGACGCTGCGCAGTTCGATATTCTGGTAGTCGGTGCAGGGCACGCCGGATGCGAGGCAGCGGCTGCAGCTGCGCGCATGGGCATGCGGAGCGCGCTGTTCACACTGAACCTGGACCTGATTGCCCAGATGAGCTGCAACCCTGCCATCGGCGGCATTGCCAAGGGACATCTGGTCCGCGAAGTGGATGCGTTGGGCGGCCTGATGGGCGAAGTGGCAGATGCGTGCGGCATCCAGTTTCGGCTATTGAACACGTCTCGCGGGCCCGCCGTTTGGTCGCCGCGAGCGCAGTGTGACAAGGCGCAGTACCGCGTCGTCATGCGTCAGAAGCTGCAGGCCATACCAAATCTCACCATTCTGCAGGCTGAAGTCGTCGACGTTCTGCTGGAGGCCTTGCCCAACGACACAGTGGGTGTCCCATGTACGCGCGAAGCAGGTGAGTGGCAGCAACGCCGCTGCGTCGGCCTAAAGCTGCGCGATGGCAGCGACGTGCTGGCAAAGGCAGTCGTCATTACCACTGGAACCTTTCTCAACGGCCTGATCCACTGTGGCGAACAGCAGACCAGTGCAGGCCGCACGCCGAATGAGCCTGCCAGCGTGAAGCTGGGCGAGTCGTTGAAGCGGCTGGGCCTGCGGGCATGCCGGCTCAAGACCGGGACGCCGCCGCGCCTGGATGGCCGCACCATCGACTGGTCACGCTTTCCCGAACAGCCGGGGGACGCCGATCCAACCCCATTCTCATTCCGGTCGAAATGTGTTCCGCAGCTTCGGCAGGTGCCCTGCCACCTTGCGACGACCACGCCGGAAACCCTGCAGTTGATCCGCGACAACGTGCACCGGTCGCCCATGTATTCCGGACAAATCGAAGCCATCGGACCGCGTTACTGCCCGTCGATTGAAGACAAAATCGTGCGCTTCCCGGACAAGACGCAGCACCAGTTCTTTCTGGAGCCGGAAGGCCTCGACACCGACGAAATCTACATCAACGGCATGAGCACAAGCCTACCGGCAGACGTGCAGCTTGGTATGGTTCACTCCATCCCCGGCCTCGAAAATACGGTGATGCTGCGTCCCGGCTATGCCATCGAGTACGACGCGATCGACCCCACGGAACTGGACCGTTCCCTGCGCGTCAAGTCCATCGAAAGCCTGTACCTGGCCGGGCAGATCAACGGCACCAGCGGCTACGAAGAGGCAGCGTGCCAGGGCCTGATGGCGGGCATTAATGCGGCATTGTCCGTGCGCGGTGAAGCCGCCTTCACGCTTGATCGCAGCGAGGGTTACACCGGCATCCTGATCGATGACCTGACTTCAAAGGGAACCAACGAACCCTACCGCATGTTTACCTCGCGCGCGGAGTTTCGCCTACACCTGCGCATCGACAACGCGGATCGTCGCCTGACACCCTACGGTCGCAAGCTTGGGTTGATCGACAACGACGCATGGGCTGGTTACGAGGCTCGGCAGGCGCGCATGGCCGCCATGACGGTTTTGCTTGAGGTCGCACGTGTAGACAGTACGACGGTTGTGGAAGTGTCAGAAGCAGTTGCAGCCGCGGTCAAGGACTTCAACCATGCAGACAGCGCGGCGGCATTGGCTGAGCCAATGGAAGAGCAGGCGTACCAACCGCGAACTACGCGTGGAGGGGCCTCAACTCCGCAGCAGGGCGCAGACGGTAGCGTGCTCGAACTTAAAGGTCAGACATTTGCACAACTGTTGAAACGACCCGAGCTTCGGATCGAGGCCGTGGTTCCGGCACTCCGATCCCGCCTGCTGAGCACCCCATTGCTTGCAACCTACGCAGCCCAGCCTATACCTTCCTGGGTCCGCAATGAACTTCGCGCGGTGGAAACGGAACTGAAGTACGCGGGATACCTTGACCAGCAGCGGCGCTCTATCGCGAAGTTGCGCAGGGCCGAGGGCCGCGTTATTCCGCCTACGTTTCGCTACAAGGGCATCAGCGGGCTGTCACACGAACTGCAGGAAAAGCTTGACCGGGTGCGGCCGCATACAGTTGGGCAGGCAAGCCGCATCCCGGGCGTGACGCCTGCAGCCATGTCTCTCATCAACGTGCTGGTTGAGGTACACACGCGAGAAGCCGCGCAGATGGCATGAACCGCTGACCGCGACCTCGGTCGCAGTGAAGTGCTCGTCCGGTTGCTTGTGACCGAACAGCGCATGGCAGGCAGTTCATTCAGCTGCCGTTTACCAAGACATTCGCATTCGGCTTATACTTCACGCAACCGCCTGTCTCTCGCAGACTGGTTGCACGGACGTCTTCAGTGAGGTGCGTCTTCCCTACAGCATGGTACCGGCGTGTTGCATCCGAAGCAGGCCCATCGGCAGAGTCGTCTTTCTGCGCGTCGCCATTCGCTGATCATCCACCCGCTGCTCCTCTTCGCTACCTGCAGCATCTGCTTCGCGCTGGCGTAGCACTGGTATCGCCCGGCAGCTGCAGGCTGTGTGAAGGCCGCCTTTTAGAGGTGAAGGACTACCCCGTGTGCGAGTGCTGCCTTTCCCATCTGCAGGCGCTGCCGCTCGCTTCCACCTGCAGCGTGTGTGGCGAGCCGCTCGCTCCTGAATCACTGCATGCCAGCGAGGCTGACGGGCCAGACATGGGGCAGTGCACGGCATGTATTGCGCATCCACCCGCGTTCGTCCGCGCGGTGGCCTTCGGCTTGTACGAAGACCTGCGCCCAGCGATCCGCCTGCTGAAGTTCGAGGGCGTTCCCTCGTTGGCAAAGCCGCTGGGAGCGCTGCTTGCAAATGCCATTCTGCAGTTGCATGCCACCGCACCTGCGTCCCTGACGGTGGTGCCTGTCCCGTTGTATCGCGGCAAACGTTCCTATAACCAGAGCACGCTGTTGGCTGAAACGGCTCTTCGTATCGTGCAGCGGTCTGTTGAGGGGTGGAGGCTCACGCTTCGCACGGACCTGCTGTATCGAACCCGCCGGACGGAGAGCCAGTTCTTACTGTCGCCGGTGCAGCGGGTAGATAACCTGAAAAACGCGTTTCGCGCAAATCCTGCGGCGAGCGGCCTGGATGTTCTGTTGATCGACGACGTGTACACCACCGGCGCCACGGCGCGGGAATGTACCCGGGCTTTGCTGGCCGCAGGTGCGAAGAGCGTTCATGTAGCTACGCTGGCACGCGCAGGTCGCGATGTCGCGGTGCGCTGGAATCCGCGTCTCGCGAATCCGGCACATGGTATCGCGCCCGCAGAGTCCAAGGAGAGTAGAACGATATTTCATTCGTAGCTGCACAACGCCCAGGTCGCAGCAACACGGTGCAACAACGAACGTTAGAACGACTGCCACAAACATTGCAAGGAAATCGGAGCACTGATCATGCATCCCGCTAAAGCTCGCAAGCAGAAGTCTCTCGCAAAGTGCCACACCCTTACCCCGTCCGCTGAAGAACACCGAACGCGGCTGCGCTGCAACCCTCCGCTGCAAACGCCCGTGCTGGTGCTGAATGCGTCTTACGAGCCCATTAACATTTGCGGCGCGCGCCGTGCCCTGGTACTGGTACTCAAAGGAATTGCGCGCACGGAAGAGGAGCAGGGCGCGACACTGCATGCGGCGCGTGTGCGCATGCCCATGCCCTCCGTGATTCGTTTGCTGGAGTACCGCCGCATTCCGCACCAGACGCGAGCCCTGTCGCGCAAAAACATCCTTCTTCGGGATCGCAATACCTGTCAGTACTGTGGCTGTGTGCTTACGGCTGGCGACCTGACGCTGGATCATGTGGTGCCAAGGTCCCGCGGTGGGCTGTCAACGTGGGAGAATCTTGTGGCCTGCTGCCATGAATGTAACCGCCGCAAAGGCAACCAGCTGCTACATGAACTGGTTGACATGCGGCTATCGCGTGAGCCCCGGCCCTTTTCGCTTCATACGTCCAGGCACATTATGAGAATGCTCGGATCGGGTGATGCAAACTGGCGGAAGTACCTGTACTTCGAGGCCTGAACAGGACATATTGGGCGCAGCTACTGCGTGAAAGATTAATTTCACGTATTTCATTGCTGCGCCGATAACGCTACCATCAGGCACAATGCAGAGTCATGTTCCCACAACATCTATAAGATCGCGGGCGAACTACGCCGCGCTACCCACACCGACAGCCTCAATAAGACACCGAGCCTGGTAAAAAGGGTGCGCCTTTGTGACCTCAGTAATTCCCATTATTGTACGATCCGGTATACCTTTAGAACTCGTGGACAGCCTCGTCTTATAGCCCTACCTTGGTTTCAGCGCTGGTTTCAACGGTGCACTTACCCAGAGGGTCTAATTATGAAGAAGCTCATCTTTTCCGCCATCGCCTTGTTCGTTCTCACCGCATCTTCCGCCTCTGCCATCTCGATCCAGGGCACGCAGATTCAGGGTCAGTCAAAGCCAAAGTCTGGTACGACCACGAACCCGCCGACAACCGGACCAAGCACGGACAGCATGCCTCCGACTTGCCCTTACAACGATCCAAATGGCTGCCATATCCTCGACTAAGTTAGTAGGTTTCTTCGTGGGATTACCACAGGCTTGAGTATGCTCATGTACTAGGAGCGACTCGCCTGTGGTGTCTCACTTTCCGCACTTCCTGATGAACACCATCCAGACGCTGTTGGGCGTCACCGTGCTGGTCCTTCTCATCCGCGCACGTGAACTGAAGTCCTACTGGCCATTGCTTACCATGGCAATTTGGCAGGCCCCAGCCTTCTTTGTGTTGCTTTATGTAAGGCATCAGGGGCGTGCACACATTTCGCCTGTGCGGGCGTACCACTTCTACTTCAGCACGTTCTGGGCGGCCTCTGCGACCAGCGCAATCTGCGCTCTGATTTTTACCTATGTTCTGTTTCGGACTGCGATGCGCCCACTGAAGGGCTTGCAAAGCTTAGGGAACATTGTATTTAGTTGGGTCGCCGTGATCTCCGCCGTGCTCGCTCTCTCTGTAGCCCTGGAACCGCATGTCAGGAGCGAAGATCAGCTGATTGAGGTTGTGAGTCAATTAGAGCGAGCCAGCGCAATCATGATTGTCAGTCTTTTCGCTTTCGTTGCCATGGCAATCCGGCCGATGGGCCTGTCCATGCGAAGTCGCGTCTTTGGTACCAGCCTCGGCACATTGATCGTAGCCGCAACGAATCTCGCTCAGTCCACGTACATGACTGAACACCGAGACAGTATCTACAGCACCTACAGCATGGTTCAACTCTCCAGCAGTTGTATTGCGCAAATCATCTGGATTTACTACTTCGCCTTTCCAGAGCCAGAGCGCAGGTTCGTCCTTCTGCCTACAACGTCTCCGTTTCATCACTGGAACCGTATTTCCGAAATACTAGGACACGAGCCCGGGTTCGTAGCGATTGGCGGTGTTCCGCCCGATGCCTTTGCGGGTGCAGAGATCGAGATGTTTCGCCGCGCCTCTGCAAAGATGAAAGAAGTTGAAATGCAGCGCGATCAGGATGAGCTTCCACCGCCCGCCGCATAAGTGTCTGACCGGATCTGCTGCTAGCGTTGAAGACAACAAGAAAGGCCACCCGAAGGTGGCCTTTCTTATATGCTTTGTGGAACCTACCGCTCAGACCGCTTCCAGTTCAACAGGTCGCCAAGCGTTGTGCTTGAGGAGGAGTTGGAGGTGTTGGAAGAGTTGCCGCCAGAAGGTGTCTTGTAGTTCTCGACCTCTTCACGGCTGGCTTCTTCGCCGATGCCGCGTAGGCTCAGGCCGACCTTCTTCTCTTCGGGGCTCATCTTCACGATCTTGAACTCGTGCTCAGAACCAACCTCGAGAGCGGACTGCTTGCCCTGCTCGTTGACTGCTTCGGAGATATGGCAAAGACCTTCCACACCTTCGGCAATCTCAACAAAGGCACCGAACTGTGCCGTGCGAAGAACCTTGCCCTTCACAACGTCGCCCACGCGATGCTGCGCGAAGAAGGTATCCCAGACATCAGGCTCCAACTGCTTTACGCCGAGCGACAGGCGGCGGTTTTCCGGCTCAACGCCAAGGACAATAGCCTTGACCTTTTCACCCTTCTTCAGGACCTCGGACGGGTGCTTGATGCGCTTGGTCCAGCTCAGGTTCGAGACGTGTACCAGGCCGTCAATGCCGTCTTCGATCTCGATGAACGCACCGAAGTCGGTCAGGTTGCGAACGCGGCCTTCAACCGTTGCGCCAATGGGGTACTTATTCTCAAGCTGCTCCCATGGGTTGTCCTGCAACTGCTTCATGCCCAGCGAGATACGACGGTCGTTCGGGTTTACTGCGAGGATGATCGTGTCAACCTCGTCGCCCGGCTTGACCATCTTCGACGGGTGCTTCATCCGCTTGGACCAGGTCATCTCGGAAACGTGAACCAGGCCTTCGATGCCTTGCTCCAGTTCCACGAACGCGCCGTAGTCGGTAACGGAAAGCACGCGACCTTTGACCTGTGCGCCGATCGGGTAACGCTCAATCGCATCCAGCCATGGGTCAGGCGTCAGCTGCTTGAAGCCGAGAGAAACGCGATGCTTTTCCTTGTCGAACTTCAGAACGCGAACCTGGATCTCATCGCCAACCTGTACCAGGTCGCGCGGATGGGTCAGGCGACCCCAGCTCATGTCGGTGATGTGCAGCAGGCCATCGAGGCCGCCGAGTTCGACGAATGCGCCGTAAT
>JBPBPZ010000256.1:0-17190 GCA_050954525.1 Janthinobacterium lividum | reverse complement strand
GACACGCCCGGTAAGCAGTCCATCTCGTTCGCCACGCCCAGCAGTAATCACCTCATCCTGTCAGAGAACGTCGCCGAAACGGGTCGCCCAACCATTGCCATGGAGACGCAGGGCGACATCATTCTGCGCGCGGCAGGCCGCATCCACCGCCTCAGCGCCTACCACTCCGCGCACATCGACAATCACGAACCGCCACTGGCCAACGTCGAGTTCCGCCGTACTTACTGGGACGGATCGCCCATCGCGGGCTTGCCCTACACGCTGACGCTGGCCGACGGCACAAAGAAAACCGGCCGCACCGACGGCAGCGGCTTTGCCCAGCACAGCGGTTTGCGCCTTGGTGCCGCCAGCGTCGTATACGGCGAAAACAAGAACACGCCAAAGTCCAGCACTACCATCGCGGTCCACGACGACTTTGCCGAATTGGCCGCAGCCGCAGCGCCTGCCTCCACCCAGGGCGAGGCCTGAGCCGTGGCCCTTCTCGATGATCTCTGGAACGATGCAGTCGGTTCGGTGGACTGGCTGAAGCAGGTCATTCTCGGCGAATTTGACGACCACCAAAGCACCTCCGCCATGATCACGCAGCTGCTGGCCAGCTTTGTGCCCGGCGTGGTCATTGTCATGAGCGCGCGCGACCTGACTGCCGTTCTGATCCGCATGGTGCGGCACCCGGAAAAGCGCGAAAACCTCACCGAATGGATGATTCTTGTTGCCTGCGCCATCGGTCTGGTTCCGGCGCTGATCGGTGCCGCCGCCGGTGCTGCTGCAGCAGGCGTGGGTGCCGTGGTCGGAGGTCTGGCTGGCGACGAAGCGGGTGCCGCCCTGCGCGCCACGGCCCTGCTGCTGATCGAAGACGGTTCACGCATGCTGGAAAAGGTTATCCAGTTCCTGCGGCGCTTTGTTAAGGGCGACATCCTCCGCTTCCTGCGCGAGGCCAAATTCGTCAGGTACGCACAGCCTGTGGCCGAAGAGGTTGGCAAGTTTCTCGGCCACATGATCTCCATTACGCAGAAGGTGATCGCGAAGGCGTCTGAAGTGCGCTGGATTGGCAGCGTAGGCCACATCATCGACCGATTGAAGGTGTTGGAGCACGGCTTCTACGACCTGCAGCGAGCCGCCGTACACAAGATCCCGCAGGTCATGGCAGAGTTCGACAGCCGCCTGCAACGCGCCCTGGGCGAGCACATGGCGCAGGCCGACCACGTCGTCCACCCCAACACACCCGCACCACACCCAACACCCAAGCCGCCCGTTCCGAAACGCGTCGCAGCCCGCGCAGACCATCCCCTCGGCAAACCACCTGGCCTAGAGCCAGCAGACCCGCTGCCACCCAAAACCCCACCCGACAAGAACCTCCACCCGCAGGGCGTGGAGGAGGAGCCAAGCGCGAGAGTGGCAGATTCCACCGCTCAAGCTGCAAAGTACCCTGTTCAGACGGAGCGCGACAAGGCATACTTCTGGTCCGGGCGCTCACCACGGGAGGACGGAACCTTTGCTGGAGGAGCTGCAGATGCTCAGGTAATTGCATCCCAATCGGGCGGTATAACGCTGGAGAGCCTGATCGAGCAAAGAAACATCGACATGCCGGCTTGGGATGCGAACAACCCGGACAGCGTAGCAGCCTGGAAGGGGATTTCTGCCGATTATGCTAACGGAGCGAGCGGCAACGTCAACGCCGTGATTGGTTCTTCACTGCGACCGGGTAATGTATGGGAAACCGCCGAACTGCCGGCTTTGAAAGCAAACCCGAACGTCACCAGCATCACGACCATAGATCCAGCAACAGGAGTGCAAAAACTACTATGGACCAGATAAGTGCTACAGTCACGTTTCTAAGCACTTCTTATGTTGAGGGCATTCTCGGCCAAATGACGTTTCGCATGGGAGGAGAAGCACTTCTCCCGGGCTATGGCTCACCGAGTTTTGTTGGTTATCTGTCCACCCTGAGCATCTCAGATGGCGCCGCGAAGCGGCATGCCTCGGAAGTAGAATCTGACGCCATTAAGGAAGGCATTACCCGCTACATGAAAGAGCGCAATCAGACGGTAGAGTTCGAACCCTAAGAGGGCCAAAGTTCAAGCCGCCTGCAGAGCGTCGTGGGTGCTCCCACTCCGCTGCCCTTAGGAGGTAAATAGTGGCTCTTGTTACCAATTTTGAGCAGGTACGTGAAGACGGTAAGATAACCCATCCCAATATGACCGCTTCCCAGATAGCAGCTTTAAGTGGGACCATTGTCAAGGTAGTGCGAGCCCAATGGGTATGTGACGAGAAAGTCGTTGGCATCGATAATGCGAAAGGGCTTTCTGCGCAAGCCACTGCTAGCGAAAACCATGTAGCAATCCTTCTTGCTGAAGACGGGTCCTGGACGAAGACGCGTCTCCAGTTGCTGCGGGCGGATGGTGCTCTCGTTTCCGAAGTACCTGACACCATAGAAATCAACGGCACGCCACGGCAAGGCCATTGGGCGTGGTTAAAGAAGCCTCGGCTGTCTGGGCCTGACATTATTGGGGCGGTGTTTACTAGCGTAGTTACTTACAAGGACGGCTATCATGACAGTTCTGAAAACGACGTAGACCTCGACGCAGCTACAGGTCACATACTCCAGGTCTACAAAGGTAGATAGTCGGTCTACGCCCAACCGAATGTTCGACAGGTATAGCAGCCCGCGCAGGCCACCCGCTCGGCAAACCACCCGGACGAGAACCAGCTGACACTCCAACTGAAAAACTGCCTGACAGAAATTTCCACCCGCAGGTTGTAGAAGAAGAGCCGAGTGCGCCGAAGAACCTCGCAAAGTGGCAAATGAGCTATAGACAGCCGATCTTTACTGAGAACCAGCACTACCGCTCACTGCAGACCTTCAAGGGCGGGCCGACAACAGTTTTCCAAAAAGATGAAGATCTTGTTTTTCTAAAGGACTACTACGTGCCGTACGACGATTCGTTTGTGTATGAGTTTAAGAGCTTGTCTACGGGAGAGATAAAGCAGTGGTGGCTGCACGATGGTGAGCCAAAAGAAGTCTGGCACACCTTCTTCACAACGTGAAGACATACGAACTTGAGGCAATCTTCGTAGCCAACGATGTGCCCACCAGTTACTACTCTTTCGACGGCATGGTTGGGGGTGATTGCTACGTGCTTAAGCAAGTAAACAACACCTGGACGACCTTCTATAGCGAGCGGGGCCGCGCCGACGACGTTCGCACCTACGCCAGTGAAGACGAGGCTTGCCAGGGCATGTTTCAGCTTGTAGCGCGGATGATGCTCTCGTCACAATACCGAGCGATCACGCTAACGTCTGAGTAGATGACGTAACGTGCAATGCCGTTGGTTACGATCACAGCCGCCGGACTCATCCGCATCAGGCACCTATGGTCAGTCGCGTCCGATTGCAATGACGTAGTATTCGGCTGCTTCTGTGCCCACGCACTTCACGGCATGCGGCACATTGGACGCTACGAAAAACACCCCGCCAGGCCCGGCGGTCACCTTGTGGCCGTCGTTGTCGAACTCAAGGATTCCCGAGCGCACAAGCATTAATTCAGAGTGACGATGCTGGTGGGATGGGTGCGGCATTTGGCCCGGTGGCAGCGTGGTTTCGTGTACCTCCAGGCCCTCGCCTGTTGCCAGCGTTCCACTCAGCACCGTCTGGTCCACCTGACCATGAAGCCGCGGAATCGTGGGTAGATCCGCGAACTGGTACACCTTCGACTCTGTCAGTCTAGACTCCACCGTCGGTGCAATCAGAGCTTCGCCAAAGCTGTCTTTGTTCAGTAACGCCAAGGCAGAAATTGCAGTAATGATCTCGCGTCTATTCATCGAAAGGTCCTTCTGAAACTGGTTAGAACTACGATGCGAGCCCCGCCCAGAAGTTCGCGATTGCGATCCGTTGCTTATGGACGTTTATGTCTGGACAAGGGATCGGAATACGCTACCGCGATTAATGTAAGCAGGCAGAGCACCTCTGCGTAGAAGTGGCTTCGCACGATTGTGAGGGAATGGATGATTGTTCCCAGTGCGTCCGCGGCAATCGGCTGGTAGTTCAGCAAGGCGATGATGCCAACAAGAGCAGCAATCCACAGCTGTGCTGGAAGGAACCCGTCTTGGCGAACGCTTCCAGGGCCAACCTCGCCGAGGCCAAGCTTTGCTATAAGAGCAGGGTAACGCTCCCGGATACGGAGGATCTGTTCGTTAAGCAGAATCATCAAAGGCGCGACCAGGATGATGCTGTAGTGGGTCCACGAGATGGGAGCAAAAATGGTTGCGGCAACAAGGGCCACCATGGCCCCTATCGGAGCCTTGCGGGCAACCGATTGCCCAGGAGCTGAACCAGAACCACTATCGGCTGTCCTGCGGTCGATCAAGCCACCCACACAGGTAAACAGCAGGAACAGAGCGGACGAAACGACGCGGACCCACCCCGGCAATACGAACGTATTAAAGGCCAACACCTCTTTTGCAGGGTATGCCCGTGACATGATCCAGGCAGCAAACGACTGATTGTTTTGAGAAAGAAGAAGCACGTGCGAGACGCGGTCAAGCGTGGCACGGTATTCCTGCATGACACTGGGTCCAACAGCAAGATAGGCGGCGATCCAAAGCACGGCAGAAGCAGCGGCCATGCTGGCGGCAGCCTTCCATCGGCGAGTCAAAAGCCAGTAAATCAGCAGCGCTGCGGGTGTAATTTTTACCGCGGCTGCAAGGGCAAGAAGAATGCCTGCAAAGATGGGCCGGCCCCTTTCCGCCAGAACGAGGGAAAGGAGTGTCAGGAGGAAGAAAAGTACATGGGTCTGCATGAGCGACAACGCGTATTGAAAAGGCTCAGCAAACCAGAACGCCAGGCAGATAAGAGCGATCGCAAAAGGATTGTAAAAAGACCGAGCCCAGAAGAAGGCCACCAGCCAGATACAAGCGGCGAAGCTGCACAGCATGAGAACCGTGAAGGTGCGTTGAAACAGGTAAAACCCACCGCTGGCCTGCGTACACAGAGGCCGAAGGGACCAGGCCCACAGTGGGGTTTGAACGTATGGGTGAAGATATGCCTCGAAGCCACCTTCGTCGGCAGCGTCCTGCCAGGGTGCATCGGGACCAATCTCCGCGAAGCTTTTTGGATCATGTGCGTACAGGTGCGAGACCTGGCCTTTGGCGATCAGGCGGCAGCCGATGAATGAGGACGATAGGTCATCGCTATCTTGATGTAGTCCGCGACGGATGCCGCAGAAAGCAAAAACCGCAAGGATCAGAAGGATAGCTATCGTGTTCCAGGATCGGAGGCTCGTACCTTTGCTGTGCGCTGGGGAATGCAACAGTGTTACCTCGTACATGAGCGGTGTTCTGATGATTTGGACGACTTACTTGTCGAAGACCAAGTGTATGCGGTGGTTCCGCAAAGGTGTCAAGTTGCCTATTCTAAGCGGCTTATCCCCTAGATGACATCGTCGCCAAACGGGCTGAAACGGGTACTGCCTGAGATGCTGCCGGGTGTGCGAAGCCACTTCTGTTCCGGTAGCATCTCGACAGGCAGCGGAGGCAAGAGTGAAGCAGGCAGCGCATACCCTCGAGGTCACAACGCGTGGTAAGGGTCTGTACGACTGCACCTCGAACATCAACCAATGGGCCAGGCAACAGCAAATGCAGACGGGCCTGCTAACGGTGTTTTGCAGGCACACTTCTGCGTCACTTCTGATCCAGGAAAACGCCGATCCCACTGTGCGGGTCGACCTCCAGGCCTACTTTGATCGCATCGCTCCGGAATCTGGACCTTACGAGCATGATTCGGAAGGTCCGGACGACATGCCCGCTCACCTGAAGACGGCGTTGACCCAGGTGCAGCTATCGATCCCACTCGTGAACAGCAGGCTTGCGCTGGGCACCTGGCAGGGAATCTACCTGTTTGAACATCGTGTGCGTCCTCATCGTCGAGAAATCGTCCTTCACCTCATGGGGGAGTGACTGTAGTCCGTTCTGGCGTCCTGTTGGGACCCGCTACATGCAGGAGGCAGCAGTACGTTTCCCAGCTGTTTCCTGCGTGACTTAGCTGATCCTGTCCCATCCCACAACCTGGTAAGCACGTTGCGCGTTGCGTGCCGGCGTGAACGCACCGCCAGCTTTTGACCATGCCAGGGACACGCCCTGCAGGTCTTCACCCGCACCCTGCCAGGCATCGCTGCCGTCGCCATACACGCGCACTCTCAAGCGTCGTGTCTCAGGGGAGGCACTGTGCATGCCCGGCTCTGCCCACGGCAGCACACTGTTGGCGCGGATGAAGACCGGAATGTCGACATGCGATGCGGCGATCTGCAGCTTCGTTCCACCAGGGTGGCGTGCGCCCGTCCAGAAGTCATGCCAGTCAGTGCCGGTCGGCAGCGTAACGGTGCGACCGGCTTCACCCGCAAACAGTGGCGCCACCAGCAAGCGGTCGCCCACCAGGTACTGGTCGTCGATGTTGGCCAATGCAGGATCTTGAGGAAAGTCGAGCACGGGCGATCGGAAAACGGGTGTGCCCTGCGCGGCATAGCGCGCGAAGGCGGCACGAAGGTACGGCACCATCGACATGCGCTGCTCGACAATGTGCCTGCACTTCGCCTCGAGCGTCTCCCATCCCGGTGCAAGTTCGCCCTTGTTGTTGCGGTCGCGGTCGATCTGCTGCCAGGGCGGATTCTTGATGTACCAGGCATTCACCATGGCCACCGGTGAGAAGACGACACTCTGCAGACGACGCAACAGGTCCTCTTCGCTGGTTGCATCCCGCACCTCAGGACACCACAGCAGGCCGGAGAAGCCTGCATTCACCAGGCCGCGAATGAAGTCGCGGTGATCATACAGATCGCTGTACAGAACGAAGGGGTACGGCGACGCGAGCGCTCCCGAAGAACGAACCAGGCTGTAGGTCTGCTTGTTGCGCGACTGAAACGCCTGCAGCACCGCATGCTGGTAGCGCAGGCCGAAGGCCCCGTGCATCTGTTCCCCATCCAGACCGGACGGAAAGGTCGCAAAGTCAGGCCAGGACCAGCCCTGCGTGTAGTCGGAGTTGTCGCACTCATCCAGCTTGAAGCCGGACACACCGGCATCGATCAACACTCGCCCGTGATAGTCAGCAAACACCTTGCGCGCAGCCGGTGCTGCAAAGTCAGGCACCAAACCCTGCCAGACGGCATTCGATCCAGAGTGCGGCACCATGTCCGCGAACATGGGCGATGACGGGTGCGTGAAAGCGTGTTCCCACAGGTTGATGCGAAAGCCTCGCTTGCCAGCTTCCGCGATGAAAGCGGCCGGATCGGGAAAGCGCGTGCGCTCCCATGCGAAGGAACACGAGTACGCGTGTGTCTGCCATCCGGGTTCAAGTCCAAGTACATCGCATGGAATCTTTCGGCTTCGGAACTGCTCTGCCATGGCAAGCACCTGATCGGCGCTCAGGTGCATTTCCGGTCTGTACCAGAAACCGAGACCCCACTCCGGCGGCGCAACCCCACCGCCTGAAAACAGGTTGTAACGCTCCACCGCAGCCATCATGGTTGGCCCGGCAAACAGGTAGATATCGACTCCGTTGCAGCGCGGAACTTCGATCTGCACCCGGGCGTTTCCATGCCTGTCTGTCTCGCGCATTTCTGCAGGCGTGTTGACAGTCACTGGCCCGGAACCCGCAGGCTTCGTTGGCTTGGGATGTGCGTCACCACAGTAGATCTGCGCTTGCCGAAAGGTATCTACGAGGATGCCGTAGCCGTGTGACGTGACATAGAAAGGGACAGGCGCATGGGAATCACCGGAGTCTCCCGTTGGGTCGGCGTTGACACGGATGGTGCGCTTCTTGCCGCGCTGCTGGAAGCTCTTGAGCTGAAGCCCGAAGCCGTACATCAGCTCGCCTTCGGCCAGCGGCAGGGACACAAATGCTCCGCGCGCGCCCACCGTTGCGGAAGCCCCTTCAAGCGTGGGCTGCGGTGGGGCGGGCAGACCCGCGAGCCCCTGTGCTGGCGGGATCAGGCGGTCGCGCACCGGCGTATGGACCTCTGGCGTACCGACCGTTGCGCGCCAGACGCCCGGATGGACAAGGGTCCAATCCAGCGGCGTGGCCCGCAGGTCCGCGGGTTGCTGTGCCTGCGTGTGCAGCAATGAAACGGCTGCTGCAGCGGCCATGCCGCCTGCAAGCTGACGGCGGTTTACGTTCGGCATCCAGACCTCCATACAGACACCTTTGGAATCGATTCCAAGCCATCTGTAAAGCAGAGTATGAAAGCAGCCTGCGACGTGTGTCAACGCTTTGAACAACAGCCTGCGAGTTGCACGCCTCTCACCCTGTGATCGCGGGCGTGGTACACAAGAACCTGTGTGCGTTGGCGGTTCTGCTGGCGCCAGAAGAGGTTCGCTTGGTTGCAAAGGTTCGCAGTGTTCCCGCTCTCATTGATGTAGCGCGACGAGCAGGCGTGGGCGCGGCTACCGTTTCACGCGTTATCAACGGTGGCCAGAGTGTCAGCAGCAAGACCATGGCTGCGGTTCAGAAGGCCATCGAGGAGCTTGGGTATCACCCCAGCGAAGCCGCACGCAGTTTAAAAGGAGCGCGCACCAAGACCATCGGTCTCATCGTTCCCAGCGTAGCCGACCCCTTCTTTGCGGTGACCGCGGCTGCCGTGCAGGAGGTTGCGCGAGCGCATGGCACACTCGTCCTGCTGGCGGCCAGCGACAACCTTCCCGAACGCGAAAGTGAGCATGTGATATCGCTCATTCAGCGCCGGGTCGATGGCTTGATCCTTGCGCCCAGCGATTCCGTGAATGCTGACCTTCTGAAGCACGCGGGATTTCCGGTGGTGTGCTTTGACCGCCCCTTCCCCGGCAACTCGGTACCCACCGTGCTGAGCGATAACTATGGCGGGGCAAAGATGGCCATGGAACACCTTCTGCACAGCGGCTGCAAGCGCATTCTTTGCCTTGCCGGCGACAGCAAACTGTTTACCAGTCAGCGCCGTGTTCGCGGGTACCGTGACGTGATGAACCAGGCGGGGCTGCCCCGCATGGAAGAACTGGAAGTGAACGATCTGGAAGGTGTGCGCGCCGCCCTGAAGCGGCACCTGGAAGGCCGTGTGAAAGTGGACGGCATTTTCAGCATCAAGAACGCACTTACCGTGCACGCTTACAAGGTGCTTCGAGAGCTGGGCCTGGCCGTACCGGGCAAGGTATCGCTGCTTGGCTTTGATGACTTCGAACTGGCGGATACGCTGGACCCGCCGATCACAGTGGTGCGGCAGGCCGTCGTTGGAATTGCTACCAAGGCCGCAGAGCTGCTCTTTGAAAGCATGTCTGCCGGGCAGGGAAAACAGCGGACCGTCACCCTCAAGGTCGAGCTGGTGCGGCGTGGATCGTGTCGTGGAGACGCGCCCAACCCGCGTACTCGATAGCAGAGCGGACGGCGCCAGGCGAACCTGTTACCCGTGCAGACCCATCGCAACGCATAGCGCCGCGACATCCCCAATGCGTTCGCCCAGGCTGGCAGGCAGCACCGTGCATGCGGCTGCCGGGCCCTCCAGGGCTTCTTCCCGCATGCGCGCACGTGCAGGTTCCAGCAGGGCTTCGCCCAGGCGCAATGCCAGCCCGCCAATCACGATGCGCTCAGGATTCAGCAGGTCCACCAGCATTGCCAGGGCTTCGCCGAGCCGCACCCCTGTGTGTCGCACAATCGTGGCAGCCACGGCATCGCCCGCCAGCAACGCCACCCCGACATCGCGTGCGGTCACATGCGGCAGGTACTCGGCAAGCAGCGTCTTCTGGCCCAGGCGAATGGCCTCACGAATGGTGGACACCGCATGCTGCGCCATGCCGCCGCCCGAAGCCCAACCCTCGACCGAACCCGCTTTGTTAAATCCTTCCGGCCCTGTCTCGGTAAGTCGGATATGCCCAATCTCTCCCGCCATTGCACTTGCACCGTGAAAGATCCGTCCATTCAGAATCAGACCCGCACCAAGCCCCGTGCCCATGGTCAGAAACACCATGTGCTGGCAACCCTTGCCCGCCCCAAACTGATGCTCCGCGACCGCACCTGCGTTGGCATCGTTTTCAAGGAAGCAGGGCACGCCGAACTCCTGCTCCAGCACCTGCTTGATCTGCACTTCATCCCACGTTGGCAGATTGGGTGGGCGCTGGATGATTCCACGAACGCGGTCCAGTGGGCTGCCGCAACTGATCCCAATGGCAGAAGGCTGTGTGCCGGTCTCTGCCAGCGCACGACGCAGCAGAGCGATGATCTTTTCGACTGCGTGATCTGGCCCCATGGACGGCAGCGTTTCGAACTCTTCGCGCCACAGCACATCCGGCATGTTCGCCGACAACACAACTGCGGTCTTGGTGCCTCCGATGTCGATGCCCGCCAGTACGTCTGTTACATGCTGCGAAGAACTGCCGTTCACGTGCAGGGTTGCTGCTTCACCGCTCAAGCGCGTCGACCTCTTTCATGCTCCCGGTGCGCCGATCGATGCGGAGCGTTTTGATTTCGTACGGGTGGTAGTTGCCCGTCCAGCTTTTCTTCAGCGACGGAAACTGCAGTGTGGCATGTGAAGCCTGGCCTGCGATTTCATAGGAACGCACGATCAGGTCTTCGCCATCCTCAGACTGCTTTACTGCTTCCACAACAATGTCGGGTGCGTCGACCGAAAGGAAGCTGGCAGCACCTGGCCTTGTGCCCGGGTGAATGCCCTGGTACAGGATCGGCGTCTCTGTGACGAGTTCTTCGGCCGCACGGACTACACCGGCTGCCTGCCAGGTACCGCTGTGTGGCACCAGGAGCATGCGGAAGGTCTGCACACCTTGATCCATCCAGGTGTAATCCGTTCCGGGCACCAGCGGACGCGGCTCGTGGTTGGCGTACACGGCAGACCGCGCAATCGACACACGCATGTCATTGCCCTGCACGCTGTAACCGTACTTCGCATCGTTGATGACGCTCAACCCATAGGGCTGGCCAGAAGCTTTGCCAGAGACGTCGATCCAGCGCTGCCCCGGGTCCTCTTCTCCTCGGTTGGCGCGCTGCATCGCTCCGAACGCTGTCTCGTAGGTGGCCTGCGGAGTTGAGACATCCACGGGAAACGAAAACTTCAGCAGCTTCAGGTGTTCGTGCCAGTCCAGCGTGGCACGTACTTCCACACTGCGCGCGCCCGCGTACAGAATCCAGTCCAGCCGAAGTGTGGAGTTGTTATACGTCAGCGTTTCGCGCAGCAGCGAGCGCAGTGGACCGCTCTCCATCACGCGCAGATCCTTGCGTGTGAACGAGCCTACCTCTTTGTCATACACGTGGACCTGGTGCGCCCAGGTGTCGTTGTTATCGTCCAGAACAACGGCACGTAAACCTTTGTCGCCGCCCGCAAACACTTCGTGCTTCGCATCCTTGTCGAAGAGGCTTACCGTCCCCGAAGCAGCAATCGTGAGACGCAGATGCTCGTTCTCCATCGCGTTTGGTGTGGCCTTTGGCGCGTTCGCAGGAAGTGGCCCCTCACTGGCTGGCTTCAGGATTCGCAACTGCCGATAGCCCATGGCAGGCATGTCCACAGCCGCCACCAGCCGCTGACGATGGTTCACCACGGCTGTCGCGGGAATCCACTGGAAGGGCACCGCTTTCCCGGCTTCGTCTTCCACACGCGTCGGTGTTCCCTCATCCCATCCAAGGTCGTACTCGATGTTCAACTTCGCCGGCCACGCATGAGGATTGAACACGACGATGTACTTCGAATCCGGATCGGTCGTGGGCACCTGCCACGCCAGCTTCTGCACAGAGGCATAGAGTGCATCCGTTGCAATGTCGCGAGCACGGCCGTATCCATCGCGCGCGGTATCTTCGTGGTCCGGCAGTGTCGTGGCCGCCATGCTGTCATGGAACTGCAGCAGCAGCACACGTTTCCATGCGGTGGCAAAGTCGGCCTTGGGATAGGGCGCACCCCATGCCATGGCACCGATTGCAGAGAACTTCTCCGCCGTCTGCAGAGCGGCTTCCGTGCTGCGATTCAGCTTCTTGATTGCGGAGCCGCCCGTGTAGGTGCCCACAGAATGGTGCTGCAGGTCGCCGCTATACACCTGGATGTTCGTTGGCAGCTTGCCTGCTACCTCGGCGAAGTACTTGTCCGGCGTCGAGTAGAAAATGTGCGGCGCACCCGGCTCCTTCTGAATCTGCCGGATCGATTGCATGTTGGCCTTGGTGGGGCCGCCGCCATGATCGCCAATGCCAAAGAACTCCATAAAGGTGTGTTCAGGCTGCCCTGCAACGGCTTTCACGGTGCGCTCCATGTGGCTGTGTACATCGCCTGGATCGTCGTACCACAGAGGAATGCGATAGGTCAGCGCCCGTGTGCCGTCAACGCCCTGCCACTGAAACAGGTTCTGCGTGATCGCCGGCTTCTCCAGCGCGTTGGGACGCATAAAGATGTAGTACGGCATGCCCTGCAGCTTCAGAATCTGCGGCATGTTGCCGTTGTGACCGAACGAGTCCGGGTTGTAGCCCACATCCGCGCGGCGGCCGAAGATGCGCTCCAGGGAGCGCTGGCCATACAGGCCTTGCCGGATCAGCGACTCGCCGTTGGGCACGTTTACATCCGGCTCGACCCACCAGCCCCCCACAAGGTTCCATCGGCCTGACTTTACGTGCGCTTTGATCTCCGCCAGCATGCCGGGATCGGTCGTCTCCACCCACTCGTAAAACTGCGACGAACTGGTCGTCATCGTCAGTTCCGGATCTTCCTTCATACGATCCAGCGCCGAACGAAAGGTGCTGTGGATCACAGCGGTCGCCTCGGACAGTGGCCACAACCAGGGCGCGTCCACGTGGGCGTTGCCGATCATGTGCAGCCTCAGGGTCGAGGCTTCCGGGCTCCAGCCCTGCGGCGCGGCAGATACGGCAGCCTGCGCAAGGCCGCTGAGTGTAGCAGACGCAAACAGGACGCACAGCCCGGCATACCGCACCAGGCGCATTTTTGTTCCGGGTGTGGTATCGGTTCCAAGCATGGCAAGCAAACTCTAGCCGGACACTTTCGTACTGTCAAGCAATGCATTGTCGAAACAAACTTCTGGGCAACGTAATTGCCCGACATCACGGCAATTCTCTTGACATTGCTGCAGGGCGACGCGCATCTTGTAACACGCACGCAAATTGGTATCGATTCCAAACGCCACGGCGAGCTGCTGCACAACACCCTGCGGATTTCAGAGGTCAACCCCATGTACTCACGTCGATCGACACATCTTCTATCCATTGCAGCCGCCGCCGTCATGCTGCTGCCCGTTGCCAACGCCCAGGAAACGCGCGCCACGCTGAACGGTCGCGTGGAAGATGCAGACCGCGGTGCCGTTCCCAACGCCAAGGTAACGGTAAGGAACGCAGCGTCGGGCGTTGAGTCCACCGCCGTATCCGGCAGCGATGGAAATTACACGGTCGCGTTTCTGCTGCCTGGCAATTACACCGTTACCGTGGAAGCAGCGGGATTCAAGACGCAGACTCGCAACAACGTGGAACTGCACGTAGGCGACAAACTTACGGTGGATGTTCCGCTTGCGGTGGGTGCCACGTCTGAAACGATTACTGTAAGTGCCGAAGCCCCTCTGCTGGATGAAGGTTCTGCGACACGCGGCGGCCTGGTGGATGCGACCAAGGTCACGGAATTGCCCGTGATCGGCCGGAATCCGATCAACCTCGCGAACCTGATCCCCGGCGTCACCTTCAGCGGCAACCAGTCGTTCCAGCGGCCTTTCGACAACGGTGACGTCATCAACTTTTCAGTCAACGGTGGCCTTCGGCAGACCAACTCCTTCCTGATCGACGGCGCGCCCGATGACGCTTATTCCGACACCGCAGGCGACCGTTCCCACGCCAATCTGAACATCGGCTACATTCCTAGCGCAGAGGTTACGCAGGAGTTCAAGGTTGTCAGCAATTTTTACGACGCACAGTACGGGCGTACGGGCGGCGGCATTTTCAACATCGGCACAAAGGTCGGCACCAACGACTTTCATGGATCGCTGTATTACTTCATGCAGCGCTATGGCCTGAATGCGAACAGCGTTGGTAACAAGTTCAGTGGGCTGCCGCTCTATTCCGTTGACCCTGTCACAAAGCAGTTTCTGGCCGCGCCCCAACTGGATCAGTTTGGCGGGCAAGTAGGTGGACCAGTACGTTTTCCGAAGCTGTACAACGGTCGCGACAAGACGTTCTTCCTGTTCGGCATTGAGCAATACAACGAAGACACGCCCAGCCCTGGACTTGTCGGGACGGTCACTGCAGCAGAGCGCGCCGGTGACTTCTCAAAGTCTGGCGTGAACATTTACGACCCTTACACCACGCGGCTGGATGCGAATGGGAAATGCTGCATCCGTGACCAGTTTCCCGGCAACATCATCCCGGCCAGCCGCCTGACCGGAGCCGGTGCGGGTCTGGCGAACGCGTTCCCCAACCCCACTGCAGCTACCACTACGTCAGCAGCAAACTACAACGTGGGTGCGAACCTTAGCCGCGATCGCTACCGCACATGGCTTGCGCGCGTGGACCAGAACTTCGGCCAAAAAGAGCGTATCTACGGCCGGTTTGCACATGGTCGCCGCAATCAGACCGACCAGGGCAATACGAACTACCCGCTGCCCCTGCTGGACGCGCAGGACCCGCTCGCACGCGTGAACAGCAACGCCGTGCTCGATTCGCTGACGCAGTTCAGCCCGCGACTAACCATGGATTTGCGTGCATCGTTCACGCGGTACAGCGAGGCGGTCGACCGCAGCCGGGCTGCGAGCTATGACATCACGCAGCTCGGCTTTTCCTCGAACTACGCGGCCAACCGGTTTGTAAAGCTGCCGCCCAAGCTGGGCTTCGATAACAACAATGGTGTGAACCTGCCCGGTGGCTTGGGCGGAACGGGGATCGGTTCTCGCGATCCACGCTACGGCATCAGCAACACCATCACCTTCCAGCCCAGCATCGAGTACCTGCGCGGCAAGCATGCCATCCACATTGGTGGCGACATCCGCGACTTCGACTACAACACCGGTGGCGGTTCCTTCGTTCTGGGACAGGGCGGTTTCAACTTCACGGCAAACCAGACGCAGCAGGATCCTACTGCCACCGGGGCCAGCACGCAGGGTTCGGCCATCGCTTCCATGCTGATGGGCTTTCCAAGCAACGGCATCATCCAGTACACGCCGAACCTTGGCTATCGCTGGCGCTACTGGGCGGCATACCTGCAGGACGACTTCAAGCTGTCGCAGCGCCTGACCATCAACGCGGGCATTCGCTACGACGTGGAAGGTTCGCCGCACGAGATCGGCAACCGTCAGAATCGCGGCTTCGACTACAACGCTGCCTCACCCCTGGCTGCTGCTGCGGTTGCCGCTGCTGCGAACTGCCCTGCATGCGCGTCGCTCAAAGGAGGGCTGTTGTTCTCCGGCACGGGTGGCCAGTCCAGCAGTGCGTTCAACACGCAGTACGGACACGTGCAACCGCGTATCGGCGGAATCTTCCGTGCCTATCCTGACACCATCTTCCGCGGTGGCTACGGTATGTTCTTCCTGCCGGAAGCAGCTTTTGGTGCCGCCCAGGGCTTTGCGCAGGACACATCCATGATCGTGAACAACGGCACGGCGGCAGGAGCAGGCGCTGCAGACCAGTTCCGTCCGCGCGGCAACAACCCTGGAGCCCAGCCGTTGAACGATCCATTCGCCACGGGCGTGCTGCAGCCAACTGGATCGTCGCTTGGCCTGTCTACGTTCCAGGGTCAGAGCATCATCTTCAACGATGTAAATCGCAAGATTCCGTATGTTCACCAATACTCGTTCGGCATGCAGCAGCAACTGCCAAAGGGCATCCGGATTGATGCGTCGTATGTGGGCAGCCGCACCAACCACATCAACACGAACGACAACCAGGCGGGCGGCGCACGCAACATCAACGTGCTGAGCGCGTCGCAACTTGCAACGCTTCGCCAGCAGGCCATTGCAGCCGGTTTCGTGCAACAGACGGGACTGTATGCAGGATCAGCAAACCTGAATGGCTATCTGAGCCAGACGGTCGCCAACCCGTTTGCGGGCCGGCTCCCTGGAAGCAGCCTGAATGGCACTACCGTTCAGCGCCAGCAGCTTCTGCTGCCTTTCCCGCAATTCCAAACCGTCAGCCTGGGGCAGGAGTCAGTCGGCAAGATCTGGTACGACTCGTTCCAGCTTTCGGTCGAGAAGCGGTACTCACACGGTCTGACGATTCTGGGTGCTTACACCTGGTCCAAGACCATCGAGGCACTCTCATTCCTGAACCCGCAGGACCCCGCGCCGTTCAAGAACATTGGCGCGCAGGATCGTCCGCATCGGCTGGTTATCTCCGCCGTGTACGAGCTTCCTTTCGGCCACGGACACGCTCTTCTCGGCAACGCGAACAGGCTTACCGAACTGGCGGTCGGCGGGTGGCAGCTGAACCTTGTGGAGACGATCCAGTCCGGTGTTCCACTCGGTCTGAACTCCGGCTACCGGCTCACGGGCGATCCACGCGTTGGTGTGCAGAAGAGCCGCCTGAATTACTTCAATACCTGCACACAGTTCGCTACAGGAACACCGATGCAGCCAAACGGAACGCGCACAGCTACAAACCAGGCGTGCAGCAATCCTGTCTGGCAACAGATCAACAGCGCAGCAGGCGAGTTTGCCAGCAGCGGCTTTCAGACCGGTTACATTCGCAACCCGAATGCGCCGATCGGGAACCTGTCCGCCAGCAAGCGGTTCAAGTTCACGGATAGCATCAACGCACAGTTCCGCTTTGAAGCGTTCAACTTTACCAATACCTACGTTCCCAACGGTCCCCAGAACAACCCGTCCAGCGGCCTGTTTGGAACGATCAGCGCCAGCACGTCGAACCTGAACTACGCCAGCGGCCAGTCCAACATCCCGCGCATCGTACAGATGGGTTTCAAACTCAACTACTAAAGCAACACCTACACTGGAGCCGGAGAACTTGTTCTCCGGCTTTGTTTTTGCATGGCAGTCCCAACCTGACAGGGAGATTGGTTTGAACAAGCACCTGGAAATCCTGCGAGAGCGGCATCCCGTTTTGTCGCCCTGCGTCGAAACGATTGAGCAGGCATTCACACTAATGCTCAGCTCTCTTCAAGGGGAAGGCACCCTGTTTCTTGCGGGCAATGGCGGCAGCGCGGCGGATGCAGACCACTGGTCAGGCGAGTTGCTGAAAGGATTC
>JBPBPZ010000232.1:0-17247 GCA_050954525.1 Janthinobacterium lividum | reverse complement strand
CTTTGAGGCTAGGATTGCTTCATGTTCAAGCGTCGTCGTTTCCCGGTTGCGATCATCCTTCTTTGCGTTCGTTGGTATTGCAAGTATGGGATCAGCTATCGGGATCTGGCCGAGATGATGCAGGAGCGCGGCGTCGAAGTGGACCCGACCTCCATCATGCGCTGGATTCATCGTTACGCGCCCGAGCTTGAGAAGCGAGCTCGGCGCTTCCAAGGTTACGGTTCAACCTCGTGGCGAGTCGATGAGACCTACATCAGGGTCGGCGGCCGGTGGAAGTACCTGTACCGCGCTGTCGACAAGCATGGCGTTCTGATCGACTTTATGCTGCTGGAGCGCCGAAACACACGTGCGGTACACCGTTTTCTAAGCAAAGCGCTGACAACCATGCGGGACTGGCCACCTTCCTCCATCACCACCGACAAGCTGCGGTCCTATCCAGAAGCCATCGAGCGACTAAAACGTGAAGGCAAGCTCTCGGGAAGCTCAAGGCATCGGACGTCGAAGTACCTGAACAACATCATCGAAGCGGACCATGGTGCGCTCAAGCAGGTGATCCGTCCGACCCGAGGGTTCCAGACCATGAAGTCTGCCACCGCAACCATAAAAGGCTTCGAGATCATGCGCATGATCCGACGTGGTCACTGCCTCACCTGCAAACGTGGAGCAAAGAACGAAGTACGCTTCGTCAACTCACTCTTCGGCATCGCAGCATAACCTCAAAACCAAACGCCGAGCCCGATCGCGCCTCTTAGGGAGTTAATGCAACAGAGCCGTCCTTTGTATCTTGGCGGCCCACTGCTCAGGACGGAGCTGATCGGGCCTGTGTGGAAGTAGAGTGAGCCATGCGCTCGCCCTTGTGAAGCTGCAGCAGCAACTCCGACACCAGACGAAGGTCAAGCCCAACAGCGAAAGGGCGGCTATAAGAAGCATCCATGCCAGGTTTATAGGCCAGACTTCATCGAGAAGGCGCTCTCGCCGAAAGCGGTGGTAAACAAGCGTTGAAACAGAACAATCCGGAATGCTCGGGTTGAAGGCTCCGCTTCGCGCGTCTACGACTCAATGGATGCTTGTTCTCACAACACACTAGGTCGGAAGAAACAGCGGGTTCGATGCGACCTCGCACACAGCTGAAGGAGTTAAAGGTGTAGAACTATCTCGGTCTGAACAAACCGAGCGAACAGTCTCGTTGGTCGTCACGCGTGGGCAAATCAATCCATTCAGCCTCGCATCGCCGACTCCCAATTTGTTCATTTCAAATAGTTCCTGTTCAGTAGCGCAGCAACTCTGAACGAAGCACTGGGACCCTGAGTGTAACCGCGTCTCAGAATGGATCTTACGAGCCCAAGAGGGTTAGCTTTCTTCGTTGGTCGGCCTCGATTCTTCTGAGTTGTTGGGCCGACCCCTGGTGGCGGAACTTCCCGGTTCGGCA
Organism: Janthinobacterium lividum; assembly: GCA_050954525.1. Taxonomy (GTDB): domain Bacteria; phylum Acidobacteriota; class Terriglobia; order Terriglobales; family Acidobacteriaceae; genus Terriglobus. Next base: position 15,818 of record JBPBPZ010000232.1, on the reverse strand, counting down.
GCCACGCGGCGCTACTGCCGCTAAGTGCGAGATCGCACAGACATGGCGTCCGCACTGCGACATGCTGCAAAGTAGTCTCTTCGTCGTCATCACCGAACTCACTGCACTCACATGCGCTCTGACCCACTGAAAAGGGGTTCGAGTGCTCATTGAATAAGTGTCCGCGTAGCCGCACTTGTTAACCCGGGATCCGCTTCGGTGTGCCTCAGTTGTAATTTGTCGATCTCGCTTTCGAGTACCGCGTTGATGTTTGGTGAAGTGAAGACCGATCACCACCATAATGCAAGTTCCTCGTCCTACTAAACGGTTTCTTTTACAAGGTGCAGATGGCCAGCCCCCTATTCGACTCGCGTGTGACATCTCTACGACTCCAACACGCACCAGATTGTCTTCCAAGAGAACACCCAGGAGACCTCTCGAACAATCCAGAGAAGAACACCAAGACACTGAATAAAAATATCGACACAATGTCGAAGAAGATCCCCGGCAAGAGCGTGGAGTGCCCGGCTTGCAATGCCGGATACCGCATCTGTCACCTTAGTAGGGTCGAGAAGATACGCCTTGATCTCAAAATGCTTTTGCAACTTGCGCTGGAGAAAAGACAGCATATTTTCCGGCCACAGTTTAGGAGGCTTAACCCCGGCTTTTGCTGGCAGCACCTCATGCAGAGCGTTCACCTCCGCTATAGCCTTGAGGAAATCCTCTCGAAAATCGGAAAAGCTTTTCGGCTCGTACCTTAAGCGTATTCCGAGGCTCCCACCCTGCCAGTCCAACACCGGAAGAAGATCGCTGACATGGTGAAATTCTCCCTCGTTCACATCGAGCCATAGATCAAGTGTTGGGCAGAGACTAAGCCATTTCTCTGCTTCGTCTTTCGGCTCATCTTCTGGCTTTGCACTAGCCCATGACTGTCCAATTTCGTTGATTGTCTTCCAATGGCAAAGAGTGAAGTCGTTTACGCAGAAGCATCCACGCTGCAGAAGAAACTGCCGTAGCGCAATCATTGCTGACGTTTTGCCACTGTTGTTCGCTCCAACCAGAAGTGTCGTTGTTGGAGAAAAGTCGATCCGAACAGAAAGAAGTTTTCGGAAGTGGGCGATCTCTACGAAGCTTATTTTCATGGCGATACATTACTCCGCGTGGCATCCAGCTTTTGAAGAGATCATGGTACTCGGCTTTTGACGGGGTACAAGCAAATCAAAATAGCTTGTTCTACTTACGCGTGTGCTTGTGCAACCTCATTGAAGTCTTGTCGTATAGCGCGGTGACAGGTACTTCGCTTTAGCTCCATCGCCGCTCGACACCAGAGACGGCTGGCCTTGCAGCTCCATGATGACGCGCGCGCCGGTGACGGTCGGCACGCCGCGTAGTCAAGGCGTTGCGGCAGCGAGTGACGCCTGCAGTTCTTTCAGCGTGATGGTGAGGGTCATAGGCTGGCCGGGTGACTCCTTGAAGCCGAGCTTCAGGTAGAAGGCACGGGCGCTGTCGGAGAGCGCGTGGACGACCATGCCCCGGATGCCTATCGTGTCCGCCGCCTGCAGAACACGCAGCGCCGCATCCTGCATCAGCGAACGACCGACTCCCCTGCCCTGCCAGCTTTTATCGACAGCCAGTCGGCCGAGGACCACCGCCGGGATCGGGTTCGGCATGTTGCGCCGGAAACTGCCGGGCGCGAGTTCGGGTGAAACCGAGCCGGACGCTAGAGCGTAGTAGCCGGCGACGCTCTTCCCTGCCCCGTCCCTGTCGCAGGTTACATAGACGCGGCTGCCGCCTTCGGCATGATTGCCACGCGCCCGCTTGCGCAGCCAATCGTCGAGTGGCGGTTCGCCAGAGTCGAAAGCGTCGAGGTCATGATCGGCCGCCAGCAGGACGGGCGCGGAGAGCGGCACGCTTTATGACCAAACGGGCGGTGTCTGCATTGTCTTGCGCAGCGGCTCGTTGGCTTGTGGCGGCGCGTCGAGGCGTTGCACGAAAGCAGCATAGGCTTCCGGCTTCAACGTTATATGCACACGGTCAAGTAAAGCGTATTGCGCTGCCTGGCGCGCAGCATCGAGCACGAAATCCGTGCGGTTCTTCCCTGTCACCTCTGCCGCCTGATCGATCAGGTCGCGCAGGTCCGGTTGAATGCGCATATTCAGGGCGGCGCGCGTCTCGGCGCTTTTCGCCGGACTTGCCGCCTTGCGAGCATTCACGCGCTTGGCGCGTGGTTCAGCGATGACGGCCATGAGCACTCCTTCTTACTTCAAGACCATATCACAGCGTAAAGACGTTGTCATCACATTTATCGCCACTGCCGCCGGAGCGGCACGATTAGATCCTCGACGATATGCGCAGCATTCAGCCGGAGCGCGGCGCGGGTCTGGCTGGTCTGCACCAAGGCCTTTTCATTGTTCCCCATGCTCATACTCATGCTGTTCGGGTTCGCGTCGCTTTCCCGCTGCGTGCGCCAGGCCATGTGTTCAGCCCCGGTGAGATTTGCAGCAATGGCGACATAGGTCAGCCGCTCGGTTTTATCGATGAAATCGAGCGTCCAAGAAGCGTAATCGAGCGCATCGCTAAATTGCGCCTGAATGACTTCATAGACCAGTTCCGGCATCATCTTGTTCGAGCGCTGCATCGGCATGGAAATATAGATCGAGCCTTGTTCGTTCAAAGTGACCTGGCCTCCTCGTTCTTGGCTAAGCAGAAGGTCATCGCCGTTCATTCCGGCCTTAACGCCCAGAGTAAGGTCAAACAAGCGATGCTCACCAAAGAGAGCTCTTTGCGTGAGTGCATCGGCAAGCGAACGCTTTTCCATTTCGACCGGTCGCAGGATGGATTGCAGTGGGCCGCCAGTGACGGCCAGATTCAATGAAGCCGTTCCTCCGGAATAACCCCGTCGCTCCGTTGGCAGCAGCGACACGGCCCGCAGTGCCATTTCTTTCTGATCAATCGGGCCGGTGACGTTCGCCAGTGCGTGGTCATAGAGCGCTCGCGTAATTGTCTGTCGCAGTTCATCCGCTGTCGTGAAGCCACTACGGAACAATCCGGACTCCCACTTCTGCACCTCATCGACGAGCTGGGCTTCACGCGCTTCACGGTCGATGCTTCCCTGGACGAAAGCAAAAATGTACTTCCGTCCCTTTGCTTCCTCATATTCCTCATGCGTGGCCGACATGCCGGATGGTTTGCACTGCCCCATACCCTGCACCGAGGATCAAGACAACGACGTCTGCCTGGCGCAGCTCGCTCAGGCAGGCGACTTGAGGCGAGTTGGGTCGTGCGCCAAAGTCTTCGGCCATGATGGGTTCATGCCGTAACGTCGCTATGGCATCCTTCGCCGCTGCACGAAACGGTTCCATGCCGGTGATGAGTGAACTAATAAAAACCTTCATGCGATTTGGAGGCCAGCAGCCGCTATAAGGCCGCATCTTTCGCTCATTTATCAGAACAGTAGCGTGTAAATGTCAGAGCGCGCTAGCCAGCGTGTCCTTGCGTCAGGCTATAGTCGCAAGCGCTCTCCGAGCGATTGCCGATCTCGTCCTCATGCTGGTGAAATCATCCTGCAATCACCGACAATGCCTAGCAGTAAGTCTCAGCGCAGCAATTCTATTGCCTCAAAGGCTTAGCTGCCTTCCTAGAGCAGAATTTCGATCTTCAGCTCAACCGGATCTTTACCTCCGACGAGTAGGGTTGTCGGGGGGCGGCGAACTGGATGTGGGTTTCCGCTGGCCAGGGCTTGTTTAATGCAGCGGAAAGCTAAGGGTTCCTTTTGCACAGTGCTCGACAGCAGGCGAACTCATGCAGCGTCTCTAGCGCCGGTATAATGAAAACATCCGCTGGCGTTGACCGTACATTTCAGCGATCACTTTTGATCGCCACCGATTGCGATTACTGTGTACGTCGCAGCGACTGTCCCAACATTGCGAACGGTGTGCAACGTTCCATATGCCACATAGATAATGCTGCCTGGCCCGGCTTGCTCAGAGATGCCGTCATGCTCGAAGGCCAGGGTCCCTTCGCGCATCAGGATAAATTCGGAGTGCTGAATCGTGTGTGGTGAGTTCGGCGTTGTTCCCGCTATCTGTGTTGATTCGTGAACGGAAACAGCCTCCCCGGTAGCAAGCGTAGCCCTGACAATACTCCGGCTCTCGCCCCCATTCGCCATGACATGGACTGTTCCTTGCTCTAGGGTAAAGACCCGCGCCTTCGATAACGGTCCTGTTCCTGCTGTGACAGTCGCTGGGACCTGCGACGAGCTAATACCCCATGCAAACAGCAAACAAGCCATTCCCGGACATCTCATAGCGCCATCCTACAAGGGTCAGTGCAAACTTTGAACAAAGGTCTTTCATGCGTTCCGCAAACTAGCAGTTCCTCACGCAGCGACACTTCCAGACGAAAGAAGAGCTGGAAGAACGAGACTTTGCGGTCGCTGACTCGTCCTTTGCGGACCTGCTTGACAGTTTCTTGAGAAGCGATGTTCCATCGGTCGGTCCCCGACATGTCGCTCTTCTTGATGTTGAACGTGTCGCTCTGACGATCTCACTTATTCGAGGAACCATGCGTCGACGAGCACTGCGGGTCGGCAGTGAAGTGCCAGGAATATGGTTGCTTCATGACGAGATCCAGCATCTGCATGCCTTGGCAGAGTACTGGAGCCCTGACCGACCTTCCGACATCCAACAAAGGTCGATACCTCGACCCAAAGGCTTCCTATGCAGTTCAAAACCCTAGGCGACACCGGACTCTTGGTCTCCACGATCTGCTTCGGCACAATGACCTTCCACGGCGGCTCCGGCATCTGGAGCAAGATCGGTCAGGTCGATCAAGCCGGCGCAGACGAACTCATTCGAGCCTGCATCGACTCAGGCGTCAACTTCTTCGACACCGCCGATGTTTACTCCGATGGCGAAAGCGAAAAGACCCTCGGTCAGTCGCTTAAGAATCTGCAAATCAGTCGCAAAGACGTCGTCATCGCCACCAAGGTCTTCGGTCGCACCGGTCCTGGGCGAAATGACATCGGCGCTTCGCGTGGGCACATCCTTGACGCGGTTGATGCCAGTTTGAAGCGCCTTGGCATCGACCACATTGACCTTTACCAGATTCACGGGAACGACGTCATCACTCCAGTAGAAGAGACCCTTCGCGCTCTCGACACCCTCGTCCAGTCCGGGAAGGTGCGCTACATCGGCGCCTCGAACTGGGAGGCGTGGAAGCTCTCTAAAGCGATCACCACCTCTGAGCTCAAGGGGCTTGCTCGCTTTGACACCCTGCAGGCGTACTACAGCATCGCTGGCCGTGACCTCGAGCGCGAGTTCGTGCCCATGTTCAATCACACCAAAACCGGCCTGCTCGTCTGGAGCCCCTTGGCAGGCGGCCTCCTTTCCGGCAAGTTCAGCCGCGACAACCAAAAGCCCGAAGGCAACCGTCGTTCCGAGTTCGACTTTCCCATCGTCGACAAAGAGCGCGCCTGGCGCATACTCGACGTGATGAAGCCAATCGCGGACACTCACGGCTGCTCGTCCGCCCGCGTCGCTCTTGCCTGGCTGCTGCACCAGCCGGTTGTTACCAGCGTCATCATCGGCGCGAAGCGGCTTGACCAGCTTACCGACAACCTGGCCGCTGTAGACCTGAAACTTACGGCGGAAGATCTCAAGCAACTTGACGACGCCAGCAGACTTCCACCAGAGTACCCCGGATGGATGCTGCCCTTTCAGGGTGCCAGCCGTCTCGACCCCAACATCGGTCGCCCCAGCAGCGAAGCTAAGTGAGACGTCGGGAGAGATTGGCACCCTGACTTGGCTTTGCCGAAGCAGGGTGCCTGATCACTATTCCCTGCCGCTTCACCGTATGTAAATGCCCTCTTGTGTCTTCACTCCTTTCAGCTCAGGATGCAGCCAAGAGCGTCAGTGTGACCGAAAGGTTGACTGGTGTAAAAGGCGTTTACCAGGACCCAACGCTTAAGTGCTAAGCATCGTGCAGGCAGTAGTGTGACATTCCTCAGCATTCAGCCAAGCGCGTTTCTGGGAACCCCCACTCCACTACATCCTCTTTGCAGGCCACGTTCCACAGCCCGCGCCCAACTCTCCACTGGTCAACGCCGGCAAGTTATGCTCCGCTTGAGTATGCTCAGCCGCCGCGCCTTCCTTTTCCAGTCTGGCCTTACTGCATCCGTAGTGGCAGGTAGCCCACGCCTGCTCTACGCAGCATCGCCACAGCTTCGGTCCTTAGCCGCGTCGATGGCTACGATGGAGATGACAAATGGTGGCCGCATCGGTGTAGCTGTGCTGGACACGTCCACCGGTGAGCGTGCCGGATACCGCGCGGACGACCGGTTCCCGTTCTGCAGTACTTTCAAATTCCTACTCGCCTCGGCGGTGCTGCAACGGGTCGACCAGGGTAGCGAGCAACTCAACCGGCAGATTCCCGTGCCCTCCAAACCGCTGCTGGGAAACTCACCTCTCACTGAGCCGCACGCTAGTGGGACGATGGACGTGAGATCTTTGTGCCAGGCCGCCCTCACACGCAGCGATAACACCGCTGCGAACCTTCTGCTCGAGACACTCGGCGGTCCGGAGGGCCTGACTTCGTTCGCCCGTTCCATCGGGGACAGTGTTACCCGTCTGGACCGCTGGGAGACCAGCCTGAACGAGTCTCTTCCGGGCGATCTGCGCGACACCACCTCTCCCACAGCCATGGCGAACAACCTCAATAGGATCCTGCTCGGGAGCGTGCTTCAGGCCGGCTCGCGCGATCTTCTGACCGGATGGATGGAGTTGAACGCCACAGGACTTGAGCGCCTGCGTAAGGATCTACCGCTGGGTTGGCGAGCCGCCGACAAGACCGGCTCCAACGGCGATCACACCTCAAACGATATTGCCGTGCTGTGGCCGGTGAGTCGATCACCGATCATCCTTACTGCGTATATCACCCTTTGCCCGGGACCAGAGTCGAAGCGGGCTGAGATGCTGGCGACCATCGGAAGGCTCGTCCATGGTCATCCTGCCTGAGAAGCCAGTAATGGCAGCAGTCGATACCCTGCGCAATGTGCCGTGGGCTCGGGATCGGTACCTACAAGTCGCAATATCATCAGTCGCGAGCACTCGGCTGAAAGCTTTCTTGTCAGGCGTTTTCTTAGCGGAACTCGTCAGAGGCCGTAGAGTTACGCGCTTCGCAGAGGGCAGTTGAGATCCCTGATAACGAGCATTGCCCTTGGCTCAGAGGCACAACTGAGATCGCGCTCGCCTTCCGCCTATCGCGGTAGAAGTTCAAAACTCGTGAAGGCCAGCATTTTGCTATCGGGCGACCAGGACGGAACATTCATACTGCCCCTACCGCCAAGCAGCTTGGCGAGCGTGCGCACCTTCCGGTCAGAAACCGATAGCACGCGGATCTCAACGTCCAGGTTCGCTGGGTGACCCTGCGTACCTGCTTCGTACGCAAGGTACGCGATGAGTTTGCCATTGGGCGAGATGTGCGGGAACCAGTCACTGGTTTCGCTGACCAGAAGCTGTTCCTGTGCGCTTCCATCCGGATGCATGCGCCAGATTTGCATGTGACCTGTGCGATCTGATTGGAAGTAGATCCATTGCCCATCGGGAGAAAATTCAGCCACATCGCTCTTGGGCGCTAACCGAGTTTCCAAGCCACCTGCGACAGGAACGGTGTAGGCGTCGAAAACGTCCCCATGCTGGCCTGTGAAGGAGAGCGCTTTGCCGTCGGGCGACCAGCCATGAAAATACGCAGGACTGGTGGAAGTGACACGTCTGGCGGCTCCACCGGTGATCGGCATGACATAGATATTGGCTTGGCCGTCAGGGCCTGCACCACCTACTGCTATCAAGCTGCCGTCCGGCGAGATCCCGTGGTCCCCATTCACTCTCAGATCTGGAGTGAGGGGGATCTTCGTTGAAAGAGTCGAGCGCGCAACCGTACTGTCAATGGGATGAACGCCGTTATCAAGTTCAAAGCGCTGCAGGGTGCCGTCCTGATTGAAGATCAGCGCTTTGCCGTCAGGTGTCCAGTTGGGATCTTCAAAGTGAGCGGGTGCGGTGTAACGTACACGACGATCCGTCGAAGCGACGATGACGGATTCCAAGGTACTGTGCAGTACAGGCTGTCCTGTGGAGGTGGCCAAAGGCTCAATGCTGACGTTAGAGAAGACGGCCGTTTCGGTGATGTTCTCATCGTGTGAACAGATTCCTAGACCGACATAATAGTCACCCTTGATGTCGACGCGGATGGCCGCACCCGAAGGCACCAGGTTGCCATTGTGGTCAGGAATGGAAACATACGCGTAGTTACCTCGCTTCTCGATGCGGACGCGGTGAGGTCCCTTGCCGTACGTCTCAATTTCGTGCGTGTCGGCACCGGTAGCATCGCGGTACTGCAGTGAAGTAAGCCCGTCCCCATGGCGAGCGACGTCGGCGTAAACGGAATGCGGATCGAGCGACTGGCGGATCATCAGCACCGCCTTGCGGTGCGCATTGCCCTTCTCGCCTACAAAATCAATGTCGGCACTTAAAGCAACGTCGCCCGACATCTTCTTCCAGACAAAATGAAAGTCATCAATGCCGAACCATAGATTGGCACCACTGCCGGAGACGGTGTAACTCTCTTTTGAGTCGTCATACCGACCGCTGCCAGGATGGAGAATCGTGCCCAAGTCGCCTTGGCCCTGGAACTGCCCGAGGTGCTGGATCGTGGTCTGGCTGTAGGCACTCGCGCCAGGCAGGCATAGCAACGCGAGCAAGGAACTCCTCCAATACCTTTGAACAAAGTTCACGCGTTCCTCCACAACGAAAGATTGAGTCCTGACGAGCTTTTGTCCCGACGCACAGACACGACGACTTTACAACGTCTAGTAAACAGGGCGACAGCTGGCGCAACAGGCGCCCTAGGAGGCTTAGCGGACTAGCGGCTCTGAAGCTGTTACCCGCGATCCAGAAACGTCTGAGCAGGGTGTTTGGGCTCAGACGTAACACCTCATCAGCAGAGATGTAGGAAGGCAAAACGATGACCAGGCCAGGAGGGAGCCGAAGCGTTGTGCATCGCTCATCAGCGCTGGACTGCAGACCACCTGAGTAAGTAAAGTGCTTCACATGCGACAGCTGTTCTGTTTGGCCCTCTTAGCGTTCTCATCAAAGCTTTTCGCAGCACCTGCCCTCCAGACCTGCGTGATCAGTGGCCCAGCGCCGGCCAGACCTGCCATCACCGGCATAGCTTTTGTGGCATTCCGTGTGGGAAATGAAGCCTCCGCAGAGCACTTCTACAACAAGGAACTCGGTCTTCGCCCGATCGCCGGGGCATCAGGTAACACTCTCTACCCGGTCAATAGGCAGCAGTGGATCGAAACCCGGCCCAACGGGGCCGAAGCTCACGTCGGACGGGAAGCTGCGTTTGGCTTAGTCACTTCTGACATCAATGCGATGGGAAGATACCTGGCAGGCAAAGGCTATCTGAGCACCCAAGGAGTGATGTCGAATGGAGTCTGTGAACCGGTAAGCCAGAACCAGCAGCTGACGGTCCACGATCCGGAAGGCAATACGGTTGTTTTCGTACAGTCAGGCTCAGCGTCTCAACTTGCACAGAGCCCGCCCACTCCGAACGCTATCTCTCGACGCATCATCCACGCGGGATTTGTGGTGAAGAGCGAGGCAGCGGAGAATGCTTTCTACCACGATGTTCTCGGCTTTAAACCTTACTGGCATGGCGGTATGCGGGACGGTGTCACAGACTGGGCTTCCCAGCAGGTACCAAACGGAACGGACTGGATCGAGTACATGCTCAACATAAAGCCGGATGCCAGCCCTAATACCCTTGGGGTGATGAACCATGTCTCTCTTGGTGTCGAGAAGATGGACTCAGCGGTCGCGCAGCTAGCCACAAATGGTTGCGACACCGCAGAGTGCAAGGCCAGCAAGATGGGACGGGACGGCAAGATCCAGCTAAACCTCTACGACCCTGACCACACAAGGATCGAAGTGATGGAGTTCGCACCAACCGGTCCGGTTTGCTGCTCGCCATATTCGGGCAGCATGCCGAGCTCGGGCGACCCGCAATAGCTTGACAGCATTGATGAAGGCGATTCGGAAAACCATCATCCTTGTGCTTGCATGACCAGCCTTAAGAGCTACCGGCGACAACAGCGGACAAGGCGTAAGCACCTGAGCTCGGCGGGGAACAACACGTCAGAGCTAGAATTGCGCGCAGAATCCGCCAGAATGAGCTCCATCAATCATCTGAGTTGAAACTAAGACCTGGTGCATACCCTGTCGTTGGGGTTCGAGGTTGATGAACCGCGGCAGGACACTCCCGCCGCTTGGAAATCCCAGGAACCTGTCCCCTCGCTGCACGTAGATCTCGTCATGGTGCGCCGGCATCGGGAGTAGAACCTCAGAGCCGGGGTCGTGGTCCAGGATGATGCGGACACGCACCGCCGGCCCTTCTGGTCGCATCAGCAACACTGAATCGCCTCCACCAGAAGACCCACTGAATGCGAGAGAACCGGACAGCCCAGCTTTCTTGAGGTCCTCAAGCTCCTCGGGGTAAACGGCTCACCAACGACAAACCCTGGCAGGCGGCCTACGCTGAGACCGCTGCCTCCTGGGACAAGCTTGTAACAGGTGACAGCGATGGATTGCACATCAAAGCCCTGAGATCTTGCCAGTGCATGGAGGCGAGTGGCATCGGAGGCGGTGTAAGACGTGCCGTGACCATTTGCTAGCAAACGTGTGATGAGCTCGGCCAAATCTCACTCGCTTCGCCGGAACCCTGTGCACTGGCCTTCTCGAGCCATCTGGCAGCCTCCTCGTAGGAGGCATCGACGTTCAGCAGGTTCCCTCTGAAAACTACCTTTGGAGGTTCGTTGCCGCTCTCGCCGCAGTGAGGCGCATCCTGATTGGGCTCAGAACTGCACTGCTCGGGGATGTACTGTTCTGCCAGAAGTAGCTGTGCGGCAACTTTGCCTTCTTGAGATGCCTTCAGCACGGCGGCTTTAATAGCACCGCGATCGCCGGAACGCATGAGCGTCATCATTGCGCCATTCAAGACCTGATCACTCGCCATGAGTTGGACCAACGCCAGCTTCGGGGGATCATACCCTCCCGAAGCTGGCGTACCGTTCGGCGTTGGTGCAATTGTCTGGACGGGGATCGGCTGTTGAGCGAAGGCTAATTGAGCAGCAACAAGCACGAAGATCAGAAGACCGTACTCCCGAATCCCGCATGCCACAGCACCCCTCGAGTTCCCATTCTGGTGATCGGGTGCAAATCGTAAGCCAAGCATGGCTGAACGATACCAAAGCCCAACCAAGAGCCAAGTACAAAGCAATTCCGCGCGTACCGCGCAATCTGGAAGCCAGACCTTTTCTAAGTCTGTATGTCTTTTGTTGAGCTTGTAAGCCGCTTCGGGTTTCCTGTTCAGAGGAGGAGAAGACAGATGCAGACCGTCAGATCATTCGTAGGCATGGACGTTCATAAGGCGACCATTTCGATCAGCGTTGCAGAGGACGGCCGATCCGGGCCGGTGCGGTTCCTCGGTGTGATTCCGAACCTGGCCGAGGATGTTGGGAAGATGGCGAAGCGACTCGCCAAGCATGGAGATCTCGAGTTTTGCTATGAGGCGGGCGGATGCGGGTATGGGCTTCATCGCCAGCTGACGGCACTCGGACACAAGTGCATGGTGGTAGCGCCATCCATGATTCCGCGCAAGCCAGGAGAACGGATCAAGACCGACCGGAGGGATTCAGAACGGCTGGCCATCCTGCACCGTTCCGGTGACCTGACCGCCGTCTGGGTGCCGGACATGACCCATGAGGCTCTTCGCGACCTGGTCAGAGCACGCGTGGATGCATCGATGCACCTGATGCGTGCACGCCAGCAGTTGCTCGCCTTCCTGCTTCGACATGGTCGCAGCTACTCAACGGGCAAGCACTGGACACAGCGGCATCGCTCCTGGCTTGCGGGTCAGACCTTTCAGGAACAAGCCCATGGCATCGTCTTCCAGGACTACCTGGAGACTGTCTGGACCGCGCAGGCAAGGAGAGATGCCCTGATCAAGAGGATCGCTGCGATGGTTGAGAGCTGGTCGCTCGGTCCGCTTGTGGAAGCGTTGCGCGGTCTGCGCGGTATGGACATGATCTCCGCGGCAACGTTCATCGCATCGACCGGCGATCTCAGCCGCTTCGCATCGCCACGGCTGTTGATGGGCTATCTCGGCCTGGTTCCCTCCGAACACTCCAGCGGAGGAACGACACGGCGTGGCGGCATCACCAAGACCGGCAACCGCGAGGCCCGGCGCATGCTCATCGAAGCGGCCTGGAGTTACCAGTATCCGGCCCGGATCGCGAAGGACAAGGCGGAGATCCTCGTCAAGCTTCCGAAGAACATCCGCGACATCGCCTGGAAGGCGCAGACCAGGCTATGTACCCGTTATCGCTCCATGGTCGCCAGAGGCAAGAAGTCCACCGTCGTTGTCGCTGCGATCGCGCGAGAACTTGCTGGATTTATCTGGGCGATCGGCCAGGAGATGAGGATCACCATGGCGGCTGGGTAGCGCACATCCGCGAATCAGCCCTATGGTGTAGGAACCGGACAACCGGTCATGGTGATCCTCGAGAGCTCCCTGGGCAGAAGACCCGTCTTCGACGCCCGCGCTAAGTCCGAGGCAAGCCTGCGACGACACACACTCATGCGGTAACCAACCCGCGCATGGAAGTTTGAGCGACTGTCGCTGAACGTTGTCCGGTTCCTAATACATTCGGCAGCACACCAACACCCCTGAAGCATTGCAAGGGCGATCACCCCTGCGCCTCACCATTGACAAAAGACATGGAGGGAGCTCTGCTCCCACGCGCGCGCAAGCTGGTGAGAAAAAGCTCCGTGCAGCTCCAGGTATTCGCTTCCTCCGGGCCTTTCAGGCCTGCCCTCCTAGGGCACTTTTCCCACAGCGTTGCACTTGCTACCCCTCGCTGGCGTGGGCCAGGGCCAAGGCGTGACTGAGCACAGCCACAGCCTCCCAATTCAAAAGCCCGGAGAAGACACATGCCAAAGCAGACAGCAGCAACAGCAGCCAAGCCCAACATCTACCAGGTTGTTACCGACCGCATCCTTGCCAGCCTCAAAGAAGGCATCATTCCCTGGGAGAAGCCGTGGCAGGCACCGACTTACGCGGGCGGCAACTTCCCACGCAACTTCCGTACCGGCAAACCCTACCGTGGCGTGAACGTCATGCTGCTCTGGTCAACACCCTTCTCCGCACCCTTCTGGCTCACCTACAAACAGGCTCAGGAACTGGGCGGCACCGTACGCAAGGGCGAGAAGGGCACGGCGATCGTCTTCTACAAACAGTTCACCGGCAAGAAAGCAGAAGGCGAACAGGCCGGAGATGCTTCAGAAGACCAGAACAACAGCAAGGGCCGCAGCCCGTTCATGCTCACCAGCTACACCGTCTTCAACGTCGAGCAGTGCGACGGCCTCAAGCTGCCGGAACTTCTACCCTCCTTCGAGCCGGACCTGTTCGAGCAGGATGCATCCTGCGAAGCCATGGTCAATGCCTGGGAAGACAGGCCTTTTCTGCAGCGTCTCAGCCCTACCGAGTACCGAGCCTTTTACCGCCCCGCGACGGACACCGTCCACATGCCGGCACGCTCCCGGTTCGTGGACTCAGCCCTCTACTACAGCACCCTCTTCCATGAGCTGGTGCACAGCACGGGACATGAGACTCGGCTCAACCGCACCTTCGGTTCCAGCTTCGGAGACGACCTCTACAGCCGGGAAGAACTGGTTGCGGAAACAGGTGCAGCGTTCCTCTGCACAGTTGCCGGTATCGCCAACCAGCACACCGAACGCAACACCACCGCATACCTCCAGAACTGGATTGCGAAGCTTGAAGGCGACAACCGCCTCATCCTGCAGGCCGCGGCAGCTGCCCAGAAGGCTGTCGACCTGATCATCGGAAACACCAGGGAGGAAGAGCAGCCGGCTTAGCCGGCACGCTCCCCTCCCGCCTGCTTCCCCTCGCGCTCTAGGCCCCGACTTCTTACTTCCCCCTTCTAACCGAAAGGATTCCGCATCATGGGTTACTCGCACCGCTGGGAACGTCCCCAGATCATCGCCCCATCCACCTTCAACAGCATCACCGAAGACTTCCAGAAGATCCTGCCGGCCCTTGAGGCCGCGGGATCACCGCTCGCCAACGCATGGGGACGGGAAGAACCAGAGATCACACCCGAAACCGTTCTCTTTAACGGTGTAAAGAACTGTGGGCACGCCAGAAACCCCGGGGTTCGGCTTGCCGGGCCCGCAAGGAACGCTGCCGGCGTCGGCAGCAACTCCGGCATAGGAGGCACGCTTCCCTACCGCACCTGCAATGGGGACTGTTCTTACGAGACGTTTCGCTTCGACCGCTCGATCGACTCGGAATGGATGGACGAGGACGGGCTCTACAGCACCTACTGCAAGACCGCCTTCCGGCCCTATGACTTGGCCGTCACCGCCTTCCTGCTGATCGCAAAGCATCATCTTGGGAAGGACTTCGGGATCTACAGCGATGGTGCGCTCACGCAGTGGCAAGATGCACATCTGCTATGCCTGAAAGAACTTGGCTACGATCTCTGCCTGCAGGAGGTGATCGCATGAAGATGACCTACCGGATCGCTCACTTCATCGGCAATGATGCAGCAAACCAGCAGATGCACAAGAACGGCAGAACGGTCTGGAATGAAGAGGACTACAACCTTGCCGCCACGGTACTCAATAAGAACTTCCCGCTTTGCGCGGAGCTGCAGGGCATCGAGCCGGAGCGGTGTGGCTGCAGTCAATGCGTGCTGGCGGAACTAAACCAGTAGCTTATCTTGGACATCTAATGATGTGGGCGGAGGGAGGCGGGCGACTCCCTCCGGTTCCTTGTAAGGAAAGCTGACGGTATCCTTGCAAAATGGCACAAGCATTTACTCAGAACTCAGAACAGTACGTCTCGCACATCGATGCAGAGATCGAACGTCTCCAACAGCTACGCGGCCAGGTTGCCGAAGCCATCGAAGGCGAAAAGCAGATTACCGCTCCGAAGAACACCGGCAGAGGCATGAGTGCGGAAGGCCGCCTGCGGGTCGCAGAAGCCCAGAAGGCACGCTGGGCCAAACAGAAGAAAGCTGAAAAGAAGGCAGCGAAGGCTGTGATTGCAAAGCCTGCAAAGAAAGTCGTTGCGAAGAAGTCAGTCGCAAAGAAATCTGCGAAGAAAGCGACTCCTGAAGCGTCGTAAGATCCAGCCGTTTAGATCAAGCACCGGGTGAAGGCGACGTGTTATCCGAAGGTCGGAAGATGTCGTGGGCGGAGTGCAGATCATGATGACAGCCCATCCGGTGCTCTTCTACGATAAAAATCTATGGAGATTGATTCGATCGTAAGGATGATCGACGAAGAGTTAGACCGGCTCTCCGAGATCCGTGCCATCCTCCTTCCACTGCTCACTCCTCCAAGTCTCCCAGACTTCAAAAGTGTGATCCCACCCGCTGCAGTAGAAGAACCTGTGACACCGTCCATCAAGCAGCTACCGCCCAGAGAGGCTCCAGCGCGCCGTTCTCGTAAGCCCAAGCCTGCTCCTGCCACGGTAACTGCGCTAAATGGGGTCGTCCCAAGCAAGCCTGTGGTATTCCAGCCCGCTACAAAGCCGACCACTGTGATCACGACGCCTAGCTTTGAAGTGCAGCGGAGCAGCTTTGCCGCGATGGTCCGCGAGGCGGAGCAAGCACCCTCGCCACAGTCTTGAACTAAGTGTCTGTTGAAGCTACTCCGACCGGAGTTGTCGTGGGTGACTAAGGACTACTTCATACCATT
>JBPBPZ010000290.1:0-17482 GCA_050954525.1 Janthinobacterium lividum | reverse complement strand
GTCGCTCCTTAGATAGCCGCACGCGTCTACCTCGCGAGCTTGGCTGTGGCCAGCCTGAGTAGGTACGCGTGCGGTAATCCGCGCCTAAAGCGACTAACCTGAACTGCAGACGGCAGTTGTCCACCCAAACACAAATCAAACAGTATAAGAGGGAAATTGAACGGGACTTTCAGCAATTTAGACAGCGCTCTGGCCGTTCTATCTGCCACAGCTTTAGAATTCCTTTCACGAGCGCCACCGTCGCGGTGTGCTTGCAAGCATGTGCGTGAGGGTTTCTATGGCGTTCTGAACGCTTCGACATGCGCTCTGCCGTAAAGGATATCCAACATGTTGCTGCTCATCAGAAATGACAGGGTACTGCGCCTAATAGCACCTTATGCATAGGTTTTGTGGTCCTCGTAAGCTGGGAATGTCTGAATCGCTCTTGCGGTTCAAGGTCGCTGAGAAGCCCGACACGCCGGCAAGTCTCAGCTCATCTCCGCTAGTTTGCCTGCGAATTATGGTTCGCAAGCCGCACAGGTCTTTTGCTTGGCTGGAGTTGGAGCACAACATTTTTGATGTCTAACTCACTCAGTGCACGCCCGAGTTGCAGCATCCCCTGCCCGCTGTTCACGAGCTTTGAGTAGTCGCTCGCTGAAAGCGCGACTCCGCGTTAGTGCGACGGAAGCCTGCCTCTTCCAGTTGGTGCTTGGAGTGCGTGCTTAGGATGAGCGCGTTGTTCTTCCCTAAGCCACTTTCTTCCTAAGCCATCCCGAGTCCAGCATGATGAGACCTAGTCGGTCGACAAAGGCCTCCACACTTCCCTGTAACGGCAATGCGGACTCAAGCCACACTGCTTGCCCACCGCGCAAAACTCCACCGGCAAAGGCGGGCCTGGACTCGGAAGAGAAACGATACGGAACAGGTCGAGCTGCCACATAGCATTCACGAAACGCAGTGGGATGCAGCAGCGATGAGTCGTCGAACTCTGAATAGCCGTTGCTTTCCTTCATCATGATTCTCCCGCTTACTGGTGAAGTGACAACATTGGGGCTGAGAGCGTTCCAGGTAAGGCCCCTGAGGTACTCAGCCTGGCTCTGGCCCAGACGGGTAAGCGTACGGCCCGACTTTTCAAGGGCAAGCACAATCCGGCCACGCTCCCTTTCGCTAACACCGACCTTCTGCAGTGCGCAGCAGAGATCCTGCTCACAGGCAAAACGTCTGATGGACACTCCTTCATCCTGCAAGGGCAGGTGTGCGAAAACGGCTAGCGCATAGAAGCCCGTACGCGGTACATCTGGTCCGAAGAACAAACAGTAGTTTCCCACTGCAAGAATTTACAGCCGCATGGAAACAGAGTTCTGCCCGGTAACGAACACAGTTCTGAAGGGAATGAAGCTGGCAAAGGTTGGCGTGACTCCGTCCGCTCGATGGAAGGCTATGCTCTCGGCGAGATCTACGCGCAGACGCTCCGGCCCTCGTTGTCGTAGTCAATGGCAGCATGCACCACATGCGGCATGTCTGAAGGCGTCTGAATGTGGCGGGTGCAGTTGCGATATCCCCCGCCCTGACGCGCTTCAGTAGGTTGGGTTAGACATACCGTGTCAGGCGGACACCTCTGTCGAAATTAGCGGATGGCACCAGCAAGTGCAGACCACCACATCCGCTTCAGCACTGACTTCCAGCCCGCAACAGTTCTCATGGCCGTACAGTGCCCATAGGTCGGCCTGCTGAAGAGCAGACGGCAGTTCTTTCAGGAGAGCGAGCCACTCACCTTTCCACAGCGGCAGCTTAGACCAGGGCTAAATCCTTGCGTAAAGTTCTTGAGCCGAAAACCACTCTGTCAGTTCCAAAAGTACTGTCGACGTCGCGTGAGCAGTCGATCGCTAAGAGGTGGGGCTGTAAGAGCTCTCTACGCTTCTTAACGATCATCTACATATCTATCGGAAGAACACGCGTCATCGGACGTAAGCTGCTCATTGTTTCAACCTGGCGACTTCGGCAGAGACGAATATAATTCGATCCTGTGCGTGAACATCCTTGAGGTGCTTGTGAATCTTGATAACTACGCCGTTCGCGTCGAGCTTTTTGAGGCGACCCCTGAGAAGCTCCTTCAGGTAGACGACATTCTATCGACGCTGAATTTTGGGAGCTATGCCACCAAGAAAGATAGCGACAGCAATTGGTTTTTTTGCTTGCCGTCTGGACTCTACTTCGGCCAATCCGATGTTTCTGCAGCGGTTCTTTGTCAAAGGGTTTCAACCTCGCTCAAAGATCATCAACTGGAATGTAGGGTCTTTGTTTCCAAGGTAGTGGACTGGGCAGGAACAGAGGTCAGTGAGTCCGCTCTCTAGCTGTGTTGCCCTCGGCTGACATCCCCCTACGAAACACGGAGATAGAAGGCTTAGGCAGAGATTGTGACTCCCGGCGATGGCTGCTTGATGTTGGTCGCGGCCCAGCTTCACTCCGTTGGACGTGATGGTGTTCGAGGCTCTGTTACACCATCACCTAATGCGAAGCGGAAGGTTCCGTTTTCACAGTGGCAGGGAGTCGAACGGAGGTAGAGGCTATGCTCTCTTTTATGCGTCCGTTCATTGCCTTGCTACTCAGTGTTGTTGGCTTCTGCGCGCCTTCACTTGCCGTGGCTGCTGATCTTCCCGGACCGCCGTTGCCGACACGGCACGAGTATGTCCTTAGGAACTTTCATACCGAGTCCGGTGTCGTGTTGCCCGAAGCAAGGCTGGTGTACGGCACGACGGGCACACTGAATGCAGATCGCTCCAATGCCGTACTGCTGCCTTCGCACTACATGGCGAACATGAATGGCTATGGGTTCCTCGTGAAGTCCGCAGCCTACCCAGAGGGCGCGCTCGACCCATCCAGGCTTTTCCTCATCACCACGGAGTTGTTCGGCAACGGCCGGAGTTCCTCTCCATCAAACACGCCCCCGCCAATGGATGGTCCACGCTTCCCAGTCATGACCATCCGTGACAACGTTGAGGCGGTCCACCAGATGCTCATCGAGGAACTGCACATCCAGCACCTCCGGGCAGTCATCGGCTTCTCCATGGGCGCTCAGCAAGCGTTTCAATGGGCAGTCAGCTACCCCACATACATGGATCGAGCCGTCGCGACCAGCGGCACAGCCAAGACTTACGGTCATGGCATCGTGCGACTGGAAGGCCAGATCGCCGCGCTAACCGCGGACCCCGCCTTCATGAACGGCGACTACAAAATAGAGCCGGCCAGAGGCTTGGAGGCGTTTGGCATGGTGTGGGCAGGTTGGCTCTACTCGCAGGAGTGGTGGCGCAAGGAACTGTGGCGGACCGCGTCAGCTCCGGGCACCACTTTTGAGCAATACATGTTCAGCTTCCGCAAGCGTTTCAACGCAGATGCGAACGACTACATCCTGCAGGCCCGCACCTGGGAGTCGAATGACTTGGGCAAAACCATGTTCGTTGACGGTCGTCCTGCCACCTTCCACGGCAATGTAGAAGAGGCGCTGCGCTCAATTCAGGTGCCATTTCTCTACATGCCTTCAGCGACTGACCTGTACTTTCCATTGGAAGATGCGAAGTTCGAAGCGACTTTCCTGTTGCATGGAAAATTGACGCCCATCCCATCACTCTGGGGCCATCCCGCAGGCGCAGGAGCTAGTCCAGCGGACAAGCTTTTCCTGAATCAGCAAATTGCCGCCTTCTTGAAAGATTCAAGCTCGCGAGCAGCTCGGTAAGGCGTTGTGGTTTGACAACCGGACAGACTAGGCTGCTGCGTTCGCCGTCTCCTGCGATCTGAACTGAAGAAAAGAGGCGCATTATGAGGACTTATGTCACTCACGGCCAGGCGACTTTTCGCCCGGAAAGTGTTCGCAGCCTGGCAAAGATGGGGTAGATGCGCACCGGTACCGGGCGCGGTGCTGGTGAAACTTCTTCATCCGTTGTTTGGGGCTTCTCCGGGTACTGGTTGCTGTTCTACGGAGTTACGTTCGCAGTCTTCTACTCTGCAAAGCTGCTGGAGACTCCTGTCTGTTCTGATGGACACCCTACATCGCCCTTATCAGTACTGCCCGAAGCGCGGTCAAGCTTTACCTCGATGATCTAAGCAACACCACTCGGCATGATCAGGCTCGTTGCCTTCAGTTAAGACGTTTGCAGGAGACGGCCTTAGCGGAAGGTGCCAAGCTGAAGTTTCCGAAAAGCTGACTTTGAGGAGGCAAAATGCTGATGTTCGATTCATCTGACCCTCGACACAGGAGCACTTTGACTTACTGCTTATGGCGGAAAGCAGAGCCCCCATCGTCGTTGACGGAGGCCATCCGCTTGGAAGTTAGTCTCTCGCTATCTGTGCCCACCCGGTGCCGATGGCGCAGGAGCGGAGGGTGTAGCAGGAGCCGGACTTGATGGAGCCGGGGCGGACGCGTGAGCGCCTCCACTACCGCCCGAGTACGTTCCGCCGACCCGGGAGCCTCCTGCGGCATTGCCGGATCCACCGGAGTAGCCGCCACCACTGGGGCGTGAGCCGCTGGAGTAACCGCCACCTCCTCCCGAATACCTGCCCACACTGCCGCCTGCACGCGGACCGCCGCCATAGCTACCTTTATTGTCCGAGCTACCGCTGCTGTATCCGGCGGCACCGCTGTTGCCGGCGCGAGGTGAACCGTTGTAACCGACATTACCGCCGCCGTTGCCCTGCCGGTGGTTGCCGCCTGTATAAGCTGCCGCCGTGCCTGCCTGAGCAGCTCCCTGTAGAGTGGACGAGCCGTTCATTTCGACGTTGTGCCGCCCGTCGGAGTAGCTGCTGCCACCTCGCTCTGCGTAGGTGCTACGCGAATCCCGATCCTGATTGCCCGGGCGATTAAAGAAGCCTGCACGATCGCCGACGCGCGTGCCTGATGCTCTGTCGTCTCGCACAGGAAGACCGCCACTGCCGACTGGCAAGAGATCCGGTCGGTTTGGCGGGATGGAGAACAGGGGAACGTTGCTCGATCCCGCCTTGCCTGCCATTTCGGAGAGTTTGTTCAGCTTGCTGAACTCGCCGCGCGGAACACCAAGGCCCGCTGAGTCATTCCGGAAGTTGAACGAGCGAGTAGCAGGATCTACATGTGAAAACGTGAGCGGCTTTTGGCTTACCGCGACCATGGAGCCAGGCCTACCCGGACCCGGGTGAGGCCGCGGCGGGAAGGGATGCATGCGGGACGGGTCATGAGGATGATGATGGTGCTCGTGATCCCAACGCGGGTCACGGACTGTGCTAAGACCGTACCAACCACCACCAGGCTGCCATCCCCAGCCTCCGCCGCATTGCAGCCAGGAGCCGTAGTGGAATGGAGCCCATCCCCAGGGGTAGGGAGACACCCAACTGTAGCCACTTCCGGGATACATGGCCCAGATGCCGCTCGCGTAGGGATCCCACGCGGCAGATGTGAAGTAGGGACGCCAGATGCGTCCGCAGCCGTCTACGTTTGAGAACGAGCCATAGTAGTTCAGGTCTGCAAGACCGTAAGTGGAACCCGAGCCGGCGAGAGCGTTTCCGTGACTGTAGCGCTTGTGGTACTCGGTTTGCTTCTCATCCCAGGTATCAAAAGGCGCATCTTCAACGCCGGCGATTAGGTCTGCAGCGGCGGGGGTAGTCGTATTAAAGATGAGGCTCTTCATCTTGCCAACTTCTCGGGAGCCTAACGTGTCAGTGAAATCTACGGTGCCGTTGACGACGGAAAGACGACTTTCCAGACCTTTGACTTCCAGTCGCAGATGAGCTCCTGGTCGCGGCTTGATGACGCCATCTGCGGAGGACAAGTTGAATGTGTTGCCCTTGGTCTTGTTGAGTGAGACATAGACCGTTCCTCTGAGCACGTTCATGCTGGACAGCGTGGCACCCGCAGCCGAACGAGCCAGTTGCGTGAACTCCACCTGCGTGTCCGGTATCAACCGAAGCGTCGTACCATCCTCGAACTCCACCTCTGCGGAGCCTTCGCTGGTCTTAAGTCGTGCGCCTTGCACGACAGGAAGATTATTGAAGGCGACTTCAAAGCCAAGGCCGATGTTGCGGTCCAATTCGACCTTACCGTTGGTCTGGCTCAGACGAACGATGCGTACCGTACTCACGGCTTCAGGACCATCAGAGACTTGCGCCACGGACAACGGCGCATCCTGGGTCTTGTTCTTAAGGGTGTCCTGGCTAGGCGAGACAGACGGGACAGAGGCGGCGGTTGATTGCGCCTGCGATACCGGGCTGTAGAGCACGGCAGCCAGCGTGATGGGAAGAAGTACCGTCATTCGGTTCATATCCGCCTCGCAGCGTAGGTCGAATTGATGCTCCTGTATGCACACGCTTGCAAGCAGGCTTCGGAAACGAGATGAGTATAGGCCCCTGAATGGCCTAGAGCAAAGGTCTATCCAAAGTGGAGCTAGCTGAACGACTTGTTAGAGCGCTGCACTCGGCAGCATCACAAACGCGTCTGATCGAATGATGACTGGCATGAGGCTTCTATGTTCCCGTAACGTTAAGAAGATGACGCGGCGAGAGCTAGCGGATCTAGGCGACAATCCGGCTGTTGTCAAAGCTGGCGAATGCCTGAGGACGTGGTATGCCCGTATCTATCTTCCGCTCAATTACGGTTGTCTTCGTTGCATTCATATGCCTGATCTCAGGTAATGTGCGCGCGAGCGCGTCGGGGCAAACTGTGGCATTGAGCCCCCTTGGATTATCCGCACAGGATGCTCTGAGGCAAGGAGGTGGAGTACAGATTCTTTCGGATACCCTCGGCGTGGACTTCAGTCCCTACGTAAAAGCAATCGTACCTATGATGTTGAAGAAGTATGTGCAGTTTCTGCCAGAGGAAGCGCGTAAGCCAACCTCTGCACGCGGGGTGACTGGCGTGCAATTCACCATCAATGCAGACGGGCAGCTGGCCCCCGGACAGATGCACCTGGATTACAGCACGCACGATCAAGCGCTTGATAGAGCCGCTTGGGGCGCGATTACCAGTGTGCACTTCCCTCCGCTGCCAGTGAACTTCACTGGACCGAACCTGATAATCAGGGTTGAGTTTCGTGTAAACCAACCGAAACATTAAACGCATCAGGGCACCGCCGTCGCCGACGAGCGTGTTTCAGTTTGGGGAAGCTGGGCTGTGCCATGGGCTAGGTACATTGCTCGCGTACGATTTTCGCTCGTTCTTTCTGCAAACCCGACTTTGCGGGAGACAATCTTGCGCAATACGTTACGCGAGCAGAGAGGCACATCAAAGCCGTGCCACAACCTCGTATGGTTCAGGAACGAGTGCTTTGGATTGCTAAATGTTAGCTCTACTACTTGTGCGGAACGTTCGCGCTGGGACGAATTGCGGACCTCCTCAAACCAGCAGTTTGGTGGCTGGCGCACCGGAGCGGAATGTTGACGATGTCTCGCCCCTCTGTTTACCGCAACGTTCTACCTGCCGCTGGCGCTTTTATACAGATACGCTGCAGGGTTGATCCCCATCCACAAGCTGCAGAGAAGTGGACAACTCTGCGTCCAGGTGAGTCTCTTCAACTTCCAGCTAACTGGCCGGTTGGACTCGAAGTGAGCAGCCCGGGAACCTACCCGTTCTCTGCCACGTATGTCCCCCAGGCTTTCGAGCGAAGCAGAACGCTTGTTGTCACAGCGCGGATCCTTGTCCCACGGCAGACGGTCGAAGTGCCTGAGCAGCGCTACTTTAGGCCCTAGCGGTCAGATGAACACGCTTGTCGCCAGACCATTGACTTAGCCCTGCAGAACAGCCTTCCCGGCAACCTGCTCTAGCATAAGCTGTTTTCACAAATCCGACTTCTAGGAAATTCTTGCGTGTTGTCGTGAACCGAAACGTACACGCCTTCTATTACGATTGCTCAGGCTCGAAGGAAAAATCGTATGTCACTGAATGCCTACCTCACCGTGAAAGGCAAAAGCAGGGCAACTTCAACGGCTCCGTCTTGCGAAAGGGCGGGGAAAACACCATCCTCGTCCACGCCTACACGCATGACATCGTCCTTCCGATCGATGCGAACTCGGACTTGCCGCGGGGCTTCCGCGTCCACAAGCCGTTTATCATTCCAAGGAGCTCGACAAGAGTTCTCCCATGTTCTGCAAGCTCTTTGCACGAATGAAAGCCTGCCACAGTGGAGCCTCCGGTGCTCGGCACCCGTCCTTAACGCGGGCGTCGAAGGCGTCGGCACAGAGAAAACCATCTACACGATCGCGCTCACCAATGCCAGCATCGTCTCCATCCGCGAGTACATGCCCGACAACCAGAACCCTACGCAGACCACCATTACCGCGCAGGAAGAGATCAGCTTCGCCTACCAGAAATTCAATGGACTTGGTCAGCCGGAAGCGTCACCGCCTCTGACAATTGGACATTGCCAACCTGATTACTCCGCCTACAACGAGCCCTTACTTCTTCGCAGGGTATTCAGTGACCTTGGGCGTAATGCGCGGCTTCGTCTGCGAAGCCCCACCGGCATCGTTAATGACGTTTCTGATCGAGCCAAGATTGTCCAGCGACACCGTAATCATGTGGTGAAACCTCACACCCGGCGTGTTTGGCACTTCGAATGCACGATCCAGAACTACATCCGGGTACCGGAATACGCTGTAGGCTCCCAATCCCCATGCTTCGTGGTGCTTCACATGGTCAGCCACCTTGTAGGCGGCCCACCCGTTAGCGTTGCGCTTATCTGTCCATGCCGATTGAGTTGGAGGATCATACGGAATCTCTGACTGGTAGAAGTAAGTTCGTCCGTACTCCCCGTTCCATAAGACTTGGTACTGCTGGTGATGCTCGACAAAGAGGCCATATACGGTCACATGATCCCCATTTACTACGAGACCGTTGTCGCTCACGTTTACTGTCCAACCGACTCCGCTTTTGCCGTGGTCTGCCCGCCAGATCCATGTGTGATCCACGATGGTGTTGTCACTGTCGATGACTAGATTTGCAGATACATTACCCGGCGCAGCCCCACCCACACGAAAGAACACATCGTGCAGTGAAATGGGATCACTCTCGTGTGACACATGACGTCCCGCCTCACCCACGTGCAAGAGTGAAGGCGACTTTGCTTCTCCCGCATCGAACAGCAATCCGGAGACAGTGATGCCATCGGCATCTGCCACTGTCATTGCCTCAGTCCCGGCGATGGGGTGCAGCGTGGCGAACCCGATTCCCAATACGACCGCACCCTTCCGCGCTACGTGGATTGGGGCCCGCAACTCGTACGTTCCGGGTGTCAACAGCAGATCTTTACCGCTAGCCAGTGCGGCATTGATTGTCTCTGCCGTGTCCCGCTCAGGCCGAGCTATGTAGAACTGCTCAATGGGCACGAGTCGCCCTGCTGTTGTTCCTCCGTGCCAGGTAACTCCGCTCGTGGCCTTCGTGACAACGGGGACACGTACGTTAAGGTGCCCCGCCTTGTCCATCTCCAGGAAGGGCTTCTCGCGGATTGCAGGTACCTGGGCAACTTTGGTAAATGGAGGATCTGGCCAATTACCCACTGGCGCGTGTTTTACCCCTACAAACACCATGTTCCAGTTCGATCCCGTCCAGCTTCCCCATTCCGTATTACGTGAAATCCACTGTTGTTGGGTGGCAGAGTTTACCTCGCCATCTACGACTGTATCGCTCATCCAGCCACCACTCGCCCAGCCACGCAGTTCATTCAGAACCATGTTTCCCTGGACGTGCATGCGGCGAAACGCCACCGCCTGAGACACCGCCCATTGCATCTCGCCACTGTCCGGCTTCACTGAGAGACCCTCAGCTGCACGCCAGAACGTAGTTGTGGCATTGTTGTTGCGTCCAGCTGCGTTCACCCGCAGATCGCCCGTAAGACGTACCGCATCCGGTGAAGACCCCAATCCAAGTACCTGCGTGTAGAACCCGACTGGGACATTCAAGTGGTAAGAACCTGGTGCCATCAGAATCGCGTAACGGCCAGGTCCAAATTCGCTGTGCGCCTGCTCCGCATAAATGGCGTCGATCTTCGCCTGCATCGCTTCCGTCTTCATGTCCGGGGTGAACAGAACAACGTTTGGTCCCAGAGCGAAGTCGACAGTCTTATGCTGCTCTGCGACAGCGGAAGGTGTCAGAACAGTCAGCGTAACTAGGGACAGTGCACGGCGCAACGTGAAGATCATAAAGTCATTCTCATCTACCGGGCCGCGTTCTTGCACGTATGCTCAGCCAAGAGCTTAGCTGGCTCTTTACATGGGGCTGCGTACCTTGCAGCGGTGTCTGCAGGAGTCTGGTTCCAACTTCCAGCGTGTCTTGGATGAAGCACGTCGTCAGATGGAGAGGTATACCTCAGCAATTCGGCATTGGAACTGAATGAAGTGGCTACTTGCTTGGCTTTGAAGACCCAACTCGTTCGGACGATCATGCGGAAATTGGAAGGCAAGAAACGGGAAAGTTCCGGTATATCTCTGCCTGTTGCGAAACGTACTGTTGAGAAAACACGGATCACAGGAGCGAAACAATGTCTGAGGAAAATGCGGCAAATACGGGCGCGAAGATCGCCATCGTCACCAGCGGAAGCGAGGACTAGGGCGCAACACAGTGCTGAACCTGGCCCGGCGGGGCGTAAGCTCCATCTTCACCTACAACTCGAATCGTGCAGAAGCCGATACGCTCATCGCCGAAGTGAGCGAGACGGGAGCAAAGGCCATTGCGCTGCAACTTGACGCCGGCAAGATCAGGACCTTCCGATGCGTTTGTACAGGGCGTCGCTGCAAGTCTTGTGGAGATGGGAGCGGAACGTTTCGACTATCTAGTCAATAACGCTGGCACATCCCATCATGCGCCATTCGACAAGGTGACGGAAGAAGATTTCGACAGCCTCTACAATGTTCACTTTAAGGGTGTGTTCTTCCTCACTCAGAAGCTCCTACCGCAGATGAGCGATGGCGGAAGAATCGTGATGATCTCATCGGGACTAGCGCGATTCGCCTTTCCGGGGGAAGCTCCGCTTATGCCTCCATGAAGGGCGCTGTCGAGGTGCTTACGAGATACTTGGCAAAAGAACTCAGTCCACGCGGTATAGCTGTGAACACCGTGGCTCGGGGCGCCATCGCGATAGATTTCAGTGGTGGAATGGTTCGTGACAATCCTGCAGTCAACAAGCAGATCGCCGGGCTGACGGCACTGGGACGTGTCGGACACCCTGACGACATTGGACCCATGATCGCCTCGCTTCTTTCCGAGGAGAATCGTTGGATAAATGCTCAGCGCATCGAGGTTTCGGGTGGCACGCTGATCTAGAAGCTGGTTGCCCATTGTGTGCCTGTACTGAGAACACAACGGGCAAAGTCGGATGTACTTGGCATAGACAGCGCGCGACAGAGCGTTCAGGTCCTGCTAAACGGTGTTTCCGAAAACTGATGAGTCTTTCGGAGCAAAGAGCGATGATCGTCGAGCCCACCGAGGCTTGAGTTCCGGTGAACGCGGTTCACCACGCGGCATTTGCCCAAACGCAGACCAGCGAAGTCTTCACTTAAATCTTCGCTTCAGACCGTCCAACAGGTCCGCAAAGAGCGGCACTCTTCGCCCTACAGGCTGCTGCTGGCTAAATCAAGAGCAATCTGTTCCTGCCCATCGCGGTTCTGCTCTCGCCACAACTTCAGCAGCAGAGGAGACATGATAGTAAGCGCAGTCTTGGTGCGGTGAATCTTGGCATGGCAGCCAGGACAAAGCGAGATCATCAGGTTCAGAACAGATTTGCCTGGCACGCGGTGATGCACGATGATTTCCCGCTTTCCTCGCCCTGGGGCATCGCAGACGCGGCAACGATGCAGTCACGCTCTAACACTGCTTCGCGCAAGCCGCCGAAGTATTCGGCATCCTGCCGCTTCAGCCGTGTAGCAAGTCGAGCAGAGACCAACCGCGAGGATTTTTGACCTTCCGCATGGGCAGTACATCGCAGTCTGTTGCGGCGTCTTCATCGCTTCACATGGGGTAAGACTTGCTTGGCTTTATCTAGGATAGCCACATCGACCAGCCAGCCATGGACATAGTAGAACCTGCCATCGTCGCACCGCACTGTGAAGACCGACTGCAGGTCGTAAATTCCCGTCACCGTCGAAGCCCTCCCCGCCATCGTTTGTGACTGCGATGTTCGGTGTCAGTGTTCTGTTCGCTGATGGCGGCGTGGCGGAGCAGCATTTCGTGGTTCCAGTCAGGCCACCAGACGAGAAACCGGTGGAGTTTTCTTTGTCTCCAGAAGGCCGAGACTACGGATCGAAAGGACCTCTTTCGATCCGGATGTCTCTCGAGCCGCCAGCCAGCACGCG
The DNA here is from genome assembly GCA_050954525.1 of Janthinobacterium lividum. GTDB lineage: Bacteria > Acidobacteriota > Terriglobia > Terriglobales > Acidobacteriaceae > Terriglobus. The sequence goes on along the minus strand of JBPBPZ010000290.1, from coordinate 5,200 downwards.
AACGTTGTTCCCGTACATCTCCTACGAAGAACATCGCGCGCCGTTCCCGCTGAGTTTTAAGGATGTAACTTTCTTCGTGAGGAAAAAAACCGGAGCCCCGGCGATCGAAATTGATCAAAGAACTGGTTCGGTTAGAGCTTTACGCGCAGGTAGTGCAGTGGTCCTTGCCAGATTCCATAATGCTGAGGCGGAGACTTGCGTTGTCGTGCCGCCCATCGGCGGGCCGGAGGCCTCTGGAAGCTTTGAGAACGTAGGGCCACAACCATGAGGCGCGAAGATGTGCTGCTTTCAACTCCCCACAGTCTAGAGGTTCGCTTCGAACTGTCGCAAAAGCTCAGAGTCGACGCTACTTGTAAGGGTTCTCGGCACATCTGCGGCGTCACAATATCGCGAACCCAACAACAACATCATGCACGTTAGATGAATGGGCTCGAGATGAATGGGCTCGCAGGCCACGATTTCCTGAATAGCGAGACACAGAGCCGCCTGGCCGACTGCCAAGCGGATCTCACATCTGCTTTCGCATTCCTCTCCCTCCCAAAACGATCTGCTACGAGCAATCGCCAAGTGATGCGGCAGTCGAGATGGGTCTGATCGGAGTTGCAGCATATCTAGCAGTCAGCGCTTGTGGCTAATTAGCCCGCCGATCTGTCTTGGAGAGCACGTTTCGCAACGAAGCCGCGACACCATCAAGTGCGCGACGACTGCTTACGGTAACGGGTACCTCAACCTGCATCCGCTGGCACAGGCGCTCGAGAATTTGCCGGGACAGCCGCTCCGACGTGCTGTGGTCCAGGTCCATGGTGCGCAGGGAGAAGCTCTCCACTAGGTGCAGATCCTCGGCGGAAAGCCGCGCAAGCGCGTCCTGCGGAAACGATGCTGCTGCCCCCGGCGCGGCCAGCAGCGCGGTGGGCGCAAGCGCCGCAGCATCACTTTCGCCGCTCACATGCACCACCACCGTACCGGCCAGCAGGTCGCCCAGGCGCTTGTTCTCGTGGCTGATCAGCATGGCCACCATACCCACCGCGTAGCAGCCGGGTAGTGCGTCCACCGCGCGCAAAAGGTTACGGGTGAGCGCCTCAAACAATGTGATGCGGCGGCCTGAATCCTTGATGACGCGCAGCTTGAGCAAACGCTTGCCCGGTGTTTGCCCGTTCCAGAACGCCTCAAAGAAGGTGAAGTAGCCCCAAAGCAGCAGAAAGTTGAGCAGGACAAAGCCGCCGAACAGCCACGTTTGGCCACGCTGCGACAGGCCCCCCGTCACTCGGCCGATAGGCGCAGCCAGCAGCGCAAACAGGATCAGCACCAAAATGTAGAACGCGGTTTGCAGCGCCATGTCGACAAGCTGGGCCAGCGCACGCGACCCGATGCCGGACACCGGCAGGTAGAGCGACACCTGCTCCGGCGTGTCGATGCTAAGCTGGTCGCGGCTAAGCTGGTCATTGAGGCTTTCTGATTGCATGGTGTCTCACGTTTGGATTGAAAAGCGCCGGCCCAGCTGGGAGCGGCTCCACTCATTGATACAACAGGCCGAGAGCTCGCGGCTTGGGAGTTTAAGTGCGCCAGAACTGAGTGAGTTGGGATTGCTCTACCGGCAGGTCGCATCGGACTTATCCGCCGTGCGGAGCGACAGCTCTGCCCGCGCGCTTGGCGAGCAATTGAACCGGCTGGTGAGCGGGGCGCACCACTTTGTGTACACCGGGCAGCGCACCACACTGCGTGGCGCGTTCCGATTCCTGCTGCTACAGTACCCCGTCATCTTCCGGCGCACACAGGGCTACGTGAGTGCTTCGCTGCTGCTGTGCCTTTCAGGGGCGCTCCTGGGTACTCTGCTGACGCTCGCCCGCCCAGACTTTATGCGCATGTACCTCGGCCCCCATATGGTCAGTACCATTGAGCACCACAAAATGTGGACCGACAGCGTGGTGTCCATGGAACCCGCAGCGTCCGCTTCCATCATGACGAACAACCTAACCGTGACCTTTGCCACGTTTGCGGGCGGCATCACTGCGGGGCTGTTGACCGTGTACTTGCTGTTCGAGAACGGCTTGTTGCTCGGCGTCATCGGTACTGCTTGCGCACAGCATGGCATGGGACTTGCGCTATGGAGCTTTGTAGCCGCGCACGGTTCGTTGGAACTGCCGGCCATTGTGCTGGCGGGCGCGGCAGGCCTGCGCATTGCAGGCGGCATCGTAGTGCCAGGCCTGCTGCGCCGCCGCGAGGCCCTGGTGCTGGCCGCGATGGAAGCTGTGCAACTGCTGGCCGGCACCATCCCCATGCTGGTTGTCGCTGGAATCATCGAGGGCTTCCTGTCGCCCTCCAGTGCGCCGCGGGCCATTAAGTTCGGTGTGTGCGCCGTGCTGCTCACGCTGCAGTGGGTATGGCTTTTCCGACCAGCAGGCTTGTGGCCAAAGCCTAACCCGACTGATTTACCCGCGACAGAAAACTAAAAGAGCACTCTACAGCGTGCCGCGCGCCTTTACCTCCAGGTACTGGTTAATGGTCGCCACCGGCGCGTTTGCGGGCGCGGTCTCCACTACCAGCACACCGCGGTTGCGCAGGCGGCGCACCACTGCTCCCAGCCGCGCCAACATTTCTTCAGCCGCGGCAGAGGAAAACATTTCCCCCGCGTCATGTGGCAGACGGCGCGCCCGCGCCTCCAGCTCCGGATGCTTCAGCAGGATTAGTACCACTAGGTGCATACGTGCCAAGTCGGCGATCGCCAGCGCAACGTCGGGTTGGTGCGCGCTTTCGCCCATCTCCGTGATCCAGACAATCACCGAGCGACGGCCCTGCAGCGTTCGGAGGTGCGCCGCCGCGCGCCGGTGGTCTGCCTCGGCATGCTCAGTCGTGACGAGTGAGAGCGCCTTCTGGACCGCACGTAGGTGTGCCGGTCCCCTGCTGGGTTTAATCTGCTGCTGGATACCACGTCCATAGGCCAGTAAGGCGCTGCGGTCGCCTGCCCGGTCCACCACCTGCGCCAGCAGCAAGGCCGTCGCTGCGGCCTGGTCCAGCTGTTGCACGTGTATCCGTTCGTCATGAACCTGCTCGGTAGCGGGATGACCAGCATGAGCGGCAGAGCGTTCTGCCTGGCTGCGCGGAAGATAGAACGACGTGCGCGACAGCCTGCCCGCATCCACCACGATCCACACCTGCTGCGATCGCTCCACACTGAAGGTGCGGGTGATAGGGCGACCGCGGCGGGCTGTCGCTGTCGAGGAAAGGTTGCGCCGCTCGTCGCCCGCCTGGTAGTCGCGCAGCGATTCGAACTCGCGGCCAATGCCGATGCGGCGCAGGCGGCGGCGGTCCAGCTCTGACTGGCGCGCACGCAGGAGGGCCAGCGCGGTCTCCTCCCTTAACAGGCCAGATGGGCTCACCAGAACCGTCTGCTGCAGCGGCACAACTGCGCGCCGCTCCGCCAAGCCTAGCAGCGTCCGGTAGCGTAGGTACACACCGTCCAGCAGGAGCCTGCCGCGCTTTGCTGGCACCACGGCAACAACGACAGGCCTGGAGTCGCCCGGAAACACGGTCACGAATTGGGTAGCAGGCGTGACCGCCAGCGCAGGATGCAAACCGTCCTGTACACCCACCCGAAGCAAGTGCGGTCCGGTCTGCAGCACCCGTACGACTGCGGTCGTTTCGCGACCAAGCGCGGGCGCGTCCCCGAACTCTCGCTCCACCTCGAACGAGGCAGGAGATGGCAGCTGCGTGGCGTCGTAGACAGCCAACAGTAATAGGACGACGTCCCAGATGACCATGACCCACAGGCTACGAGGCCGAAAGAACGCAGGTGTGGCAAGCAGCACGCCACCGGCCAGCAGACCCAGCATGCGCGGCGTGAACGCAAACGCGGGCAGCGGGCCAAGCAGTCGTGCCAGGCGGCCAGCCGCAGGAGCTTGGGCTGTTGCAGTCACCGGGGTGGGAGCGAGCGTAGCCATTTACCGGGGCAGCGGTAGAGCCGCGATGATGTCGCGCAGCACCCCGTTCGGGTCCATGCCCTCCAGCTCAGCCTCTGGCCTCAACTGCACGCGGTGCCGCAGGGTAGGCAGCATGGCCAGGCGGATGTCGTCCGGCAACAGATAGCTGCGACCGTCCAGAGCAGCATAGGCCTTGCTTACGGCGAGCAGCGAAACAGCAGCGCGCGGTGAGGCACCTAGCGTCAGCGTTGGCCACTCGCGTGTGCGGCGCACCAGTGCCAGTAGGTATTCCAGAAGGTGCGGCTCCATACGCACGCCGCGGCACGCCTCCCGCGCGCGGCGCACCAGCTCCGGCGAGACCGGTTGCAACTGAATGTCCTGTAGCGCTCCACCCGTGTTGTTGTGGCGCTGCAGGATGAGCAGTTCTTCCACCGCGCTTGGGTACGGAACGACAATCTTCAGCAGAAAGCGGTCGAGTTGCGCCTCCGGCAGCGGATATGTGCCCTCGAACTCCACCGGGTTCTGCGTAGCAAAGACAGTGAACAGCGGGTCCAGTGGATACGCCGTGCCCTCCGCGGTAATCTGCCGCTCCTCCATGCACTCCAGCAGGGCGGCCTGGGTACGGGGCGGCATGCGGTTGATTTCGTCGGCCAACAGAAACTGAGTAAACGCTGGCCCAGGATGGAAGCGGAAGTCGCCGGACGATGGCACGAACACGCTGGTACCAGTGATGTCGGCAGGCATCATGTCTGGCGTGCCCTGCACCCGGCGATACTCGAGGCCGAGCCACCGGGCCAGCGTTTTAACCGCGAGTGTCTTTGCCACGCCCGGCACACCTTCCAGCAGCGCGTGACCGCCCGCCAACACGGTCACCACAGCCTGCTGCAGCAACTCCTGCTGCCCCACAAGCACCTTGCCCAGTTCAGTCTGTGCCTGTGCAAACAGTTGGTGGACCGCCTCCAGCTCGGATTCCACGGCGGAGTTCTCTGCCCTGTCGGCACTTCCAGTAAAAGGTTCAGTCACGTGCTGTCTCCTGTGCGGTTCAGTGCCGCGAAGCTTGTATCCGTTGGTAGAGTTGCCCGGTAACGCGATGCATGCTCTGCATCAGCGTGAGGGCGCGTGCGGGGCTGATGCGGTCTGTCCCGTTCAGACCTTCGAGCAGGGGCCTTAACTCGGGATCACGGAAGCCGAAACGCTCATCAAGCACCGCCGCAATCCCCTCCGCGGGACCATGTGCCACTTCTGCGGAAAGGCCGCAACGCTCCTGCAGCATACGCTGCAGC
>JBPBPZ010000283.1:0-17496 GCA_050954525.1 Janthinobacterium lividum | reverse complement strand
GGGGGCTTGTTGTACCGCGCCCGAAGTCACCGGCAGCGTGGAGGCAAAGATCGATCCGGTCACCACCACGGCATCTGCAGTGGCTGCAACGGAGGTTACGGCCAGCGGCTCCGCACCGCAGAAGGTAAGCCACTGCTCTTGCAGCTGAGGTGAAAACTTTGCAAGGAACGAGTTGGTCCGTGTACCCGCCCTGTTCGGAAAGGCCGTGCCCGCCGTGCCAGCCACGCTTCCCAGGGAGTTGGTGGTACCAACCACATAGATGTTGCCGGCAGGGTCAAGATCGAGTCCAACGCCACTGTCACCCGGACCGCCGAGGAGTACCTGGGCCAGCAGCTGGGTCCCGTCGCCATTCATCTTCAGCAGGCGGACGCCGTCCCCAGCATCGAAGAGCGTATAAAGACTTCCCGCAGAATCGTGGCGCAGGCCGTGAAACGCACCAGCATGGTTCGACGAGCGCAGACCAAGCAGCGTAAGTTGTTGGGCGTGCAGCCGCAGTGCTCCGGTAAGGAGCAGAAGCACAACGATGCGTTTCAGTGTGCGGCCCATGGCGTGAGGAGCGTATGACCCGTATGCAGACTCGGTTGGGTACCCGCGGAGAAGATCGAAGAGAATGTCCCATTCTGCGATGGGTACATGAAGCGCCCAGCCTGCCTAAGCGGACGAGTGGGCAGAACGACATTTAACGGTTCGGGTAACTATAGGGCAGCAGGGCGCACTTGGGAAGGGTGCAGCAGAAAGTCGAAGCCGCGAGCCTGCATTTCCTGCACAAACTCCGCATGGTTACGGTAGATGACCGTCTGCATACCTGCGGCCTCTGCAGCCAGCGTGTTCTCTTCCTTGTCATCGATAAACAGGATGCTTGAAGCAGGCACATCGAGCCCCTCCACAGCGACCGCATAGATCTCAGGCTGCGGCTTGCGCAGCTTCAGCGCGTGCGACCAGACCGTGTGGTGGAAGCGCGCAATCCAGTCGAATCGATCGCAGATGCCCTCTGCCATGGCGTCTGGCATGTTGGACAGGATGCCAGTGCGGATGCCCGCTGCATGCAGATCGTGGACCCAGTCCAGCATGGGCTGATTCATGTCCGTCCACAGGTCCACGTCGGCTGCTTTCAGTGCCTTGAGCGTGTCATGGGGCAGGTCGCGCCCGGCGATACGCTGCCAGTACACATCGCCGGTAAACAGGCCTGCGTCGTAGTCGTCTCGCGGATCCCAGTACCCACGTTCGAGCTGTTCCTCTGTCAAGCCTGCAAGCTGCTGCATGCGAGCCCAGGCAGCTGGGTTCGGCGACAGGGACAACACTTTTCCGAAGTCGAAAAGAACGGCTTGAATGCTTGGCATAACGCGATTGTAGCGGCTTCAATGCACTCGGTTATGACCGGAAAGCAAAGGTTGACCCTCGTTAGAGGGGCCGCTTGTAGCTAGCATGGAGAGATGCGCTTCGCCACCCGTACCGATTTCGGCACGACCGCTTCCGAGTACGGTGAGGCACTGCGGGCAGCACGCGCGCGCGGTTCCTTCACCGACCTTACCGTCTCAAATCCGACACAGTGCGGTCTGGCGCTTCCAGCGGAACTTCTCCAGCCCCTGGCCGACGCGGGTTCACTCCGGTATGCTCCGGAAGCCCTGGGTCTGAGCAGCGCGCGTGATGCCATAGCCCGCCTCTATCGGGAGCATTGGTACGCAGATGTTCCAGCAGACCAATTGCTGCTGACAGCCAGCACCAGCGAGGCGTACAGCTACCTGCTACGTCTCTTTTGCGAGCCGGGTGATGCGGTCCTGGTGCCTTCGCCCAGTTACCCGCTGTTTGACCTGCTGGCACGGTTGCACGATGTGGAGTTGATCCACTATCCGCTGGTGTACCACGACGGCTGGCAGATCGACCCGCAGACACTTCGCTCCGCAGTGACACCACGTACAAGGGCGATTGTGGTGATCCACCCCAACAATCCGACTGGGCATTTCTGCAGCGCGGCAGATCGCGACCTTTTACTGCAGTGTGCCCAGGAATACGGCCTGCCGCTGATCGTCGATGAGGTCTTTCTTGACTACGCCGTGGAACATGGCGGCGCTTTCAGCTTCGCTTCGCAGATGTGGCACGGCTCGTCGGGTCGAGAACAACCCGTTCTTACGTTCGTCATGGGTGGCCTGAGCAAGCTGCTGTGCATGCCGCAGATGAAGCTGGCGTGGACGGCAGTGGCGGGCCCGCAGGCGGAAGTGGCGGAAACGATGAACCGCCTTGAGGTAATCGCCGACACGTTTCTGTCGGTAAGTTCGCCAGCCCAGCTTGCGCTACCGTTCTGGTTGAAGCTCTGCACTCCCGTGCAAGAGCAAGTCTTGCAGCGCGTGGGAGCAAATCTGGCGCTGCTCGATGCCATGTTGCCTGGCACAGCCGTGAGCCGGCTGAAAGTCGAAGGGGGCTGGGCCGCTGTTCTGCGCCTTCCTGCAAACGATCTGGATACTGAGTTCTCCATCCGCCTGCTGCAGCAAGCCGGTGTCGCGGTACATCCCGGCTCGTTCTACGGGTTCCCGCCACGCGGCTGGGTTGTAGTTTCGTTGCTGACCGCCCCGGACGCGTTCCAGCGGGGTTTGATCAGCCTTATCAAACAAGCCTAGAGCTTCGTGTGGCTGCAAAGGTCAATCCTCACCCACTATCCGGCCAGGAGAGTCGACGCGATCAGCAGCAGCAGTTTTGTACCACTTTTCCGCAGGCACGCAGGCGCAAGTCTTCGGCTTACCACACCGGCACCCGCCTAGAATTGGTTCATGGCAGCCGACTTCACGCACCTGCACCTCCATACCGATTACAGCCTGTTGGACGGCGCCTGCGATGTCGACAAGCTTGCCGCACACCTCGTCAAACTGGGCCAGACCGGCGCCGCCATGACGGACCACGGCAACATCTATGGTGCCGTGCACTTTGCCGATGCCATGGCGAAGAAGGGTATCAAGCCCATCATCGGGTGCGAGCTGTACCTGTCGCAGACCGATGACCACCGTGAGATGAGCGGCGGCTACAACCATTTCCTGGTGCTGGCTGAAAACGACGAAGGCTACCGCAACCTGGTGCGTTTGACCAGTGAAGCGGCGGTTCATGGTTTCTACCGCAAGCCGCGCGTCAGCAAGGACTTCCTGGCGAAGCACACCGAAGGCCTGATCGGGTTTTCCGGCTGCCTGGCCGGTGAACTGAACCAACACCTGATGGGTGGCAAGTACGAGGAGGCCAAGCGTACCGCGGGCGTCTTCCAGGAAATGTTTGGCAAAGGCAATTTCTTCCTCGAAATACAGGATCATGGCCTGGAGCCGGACCGCGCAGTCTGCGACCAGCTATTCAAGCTGGAGCGCGATCTGGATATCCCGCTGATCGCGACGAATGATTCGCACTATGTAGCCAGCGATGACAGCCGCGCGCACGAGATCCTGCTGTGCGTGCAGACCGCCGGGTCCATGAATGATCCCAAGCGGTTCAAGTTCGACACGCAGGAGTTCTACATCAAGTCGGCGGAGGAGATGCACCGCACCTTTGCCGGACATGAGGAAGTCTGCACGCGCACCATGCAGTTTGTGGATCGCTGCAACGTGAAGCTTCAGAAGGTGAAGGATCCATTCCCGGCATTTCCCGTGCCTGAGGGAATGTCGCTTGACGACTTTTTCGAAACCGTTTGTCGTGAAGGTCTGCGCAAGCGGCTGGATACGGCAGTAGCTCACCTTCGCTCGCGGGGATTATTGCGGTACGAACTGGACGCCTACGAGGCCCGGCTTCAGCGCGAAATCGACTGCATCAAGTCGATGAAGTTTCCCGGGTACTTCATGATTGTCTGGGACTTTATTCGCTATGCGCGGGAGCAGAGCATCCCCGTGGGTCCTGGTCGTGGATCGGCTGCTGGATCGCTGGTCGCGTATGTCATGGAGATCACCGACGTCGATCCCTTGCAGAACGAGCTGCTGTTCGAACGCTTCCTGAATCCAGAGCGCGTCAGCATGCCCGATATCGACATCGACTTCTGCATGAATCGTCGTGGGGAGGTCATCGAGTACGTCAAGCGCAAGTACGGTGCAGACCAGGTTGCGCAGATCATCACCTTCAACACCATGGCCGCAAAGGCGGCGATCAAGGACGTGGGCAGAGCGCTTGAAATGCCGTACGGCGAAGTGGATCGCATTGCGAAGATGATCCCGGCGACTATCGGCATCACCATCGATCAGGCTCTGAAGGACTCGCCACCATTAGCGGCCGCCTATGAATCGAACCCGCAGATTCGTGAGGTGATCGACGCCGCACTGAAGCTGGAAGGCCTTGTGCGCGGCGCGGGTGTGCACGCTGCCGGCGTGGTGATCGCACCACAGCCACTCACCGAGCTTGTACCCGTAACGCTGACCAAGACAGACGACCTTGTCACGGCCTACGACATGAAGGCGGTCGAGAAGATGGGCCTGCTCAAGATGGACTTTCTTGGGCTCACCACTCTGACAGTTATTGACGATTGCCTGAAGCTCATCCAGCACCACCAGGGCGTGCATGTCGACCTGGCGACCATCGATCTGGACGACCAGGTCACGTACGAAAAGGTCTTTCACAAGGCGTTGACTTCAGGCGTGTTCCAGTTCGAATCGGGCGGCATGCGTGACGTTTTGCGCCGGTATAAACCCACCACCGTCGAAGACCTTACCGCACTGAACGCGCTCTACCGGCCGGGACCCATCCAGGGCGGCATGATCGACGACTTCATCGAGCGCAAGTGGGGCCGTCGAGCTGTTGAATATATGCTTCCCAATCTGGAAGGCCTGCTGAAGGAGACGCTGGGCGTCATCGTCTACCAGGAACAGGTGATGCAGATCTCGTCGGTGATCGCGGGCTACTCGCTGGGCGGCGCTGATCTTTTGCGGCGGGCCATGGGTAAAAAGGACCCAGTGGCCATGGCCGAGCAGAGGGAACTGTTCATGGCAGGTGCTGCCGCGAACAAACATCCCAAGGACAAGGCCGGGCAGCTGTTTGATTTGATCCTGCAGTTCGCGGGCTACGGCTTTAACAAGTCGCACTCTTCCGCATACGCACTGCTGGCGTATCACACGGCCTGGCTCAAGACGCACTATCCCGTCGAGTTCATGGCAGCGCTGCTGACCAGCGAAACCTCGAAGCCAGAAAACGTCGTGAAGTACATCGGTGAATGTCGAGAGATGGGCATCACTGTTCTGCCCCCCGACGTTCAGATCTCCGACGCAAATTTCACGCCGAGTAATGGCGGTATCCGCTTCGGCCTGGCGGCCATCAAGAACGTTGGCGGCAATGCAATCGAAACGATCACCACCACTCGAAGCAAGCTGCTGGACGAAGGCAAACCCGGCTTTGCGTCGCTTTGGCATTTCTGTGAAACCGTGGAACTCCGTCTGCTGAACAAGCGTGTGCTTGAATCGCTCATTAAATCTGGCGCCATGGACAGCTTTGGCTCCCGTGCAAGTGTCTTTGCCGCAGTGGATGCAGCGATGGAGCGCGCGCAAAAGTCGCAGCGTGACGCCGCCAGTGGGCAAAGTGGTCTATTCGGATTGTTTGACGCCGGACCTGCCGGGGGCGCGACCGAACCCGTGGACGACCTTCCCAAAATGCCCGAGTGGGACGAGCACACACGGCTTCAGAACGAAAAGGAAGTGCTTGGGTTCTTTGTCTCGGGGCATCCCATGGACAAGTATCGCGAGAAGCTGCGGAACCTGAAGGCAGTGGACACGGTGACCGCATGCGACATGAAACCGGAACCTGTGGTGTTTCAGCGAGGCCAGCGTGAGCCGCAAAACGAGATTCAGATGGCCGGTGTCATCACAGGATTGAAAGTCGCAAAATCAAAGCGATCTGGTGAAATGTACGCCTCGGCCTGCCTGGAAGATACGGTTGGAAAAATTGAATTAATCGCGTTTCCGAAAGACTATGAAAAGCTGCAGGAATCCCTGAAGATCGATGTTCCTGTGCTGGTCCGAGGTTCTCTGCGGGGCGAAGAAGATTCTTCTCCAAAGCTGTCTGTTACTTCGATCACTGCGCTGGAAGACGTAAAGATCAGACTGCCGGAAGCGTTGCGGATCAAAGTGCCTCTGCATAATCCCGATGCGATGTTACTGGAGAAGTTAATGCGGATCTTCTCAGACGCACCTGGGCCAGGCAAGCTGCTGCTGGACCTTGAAGAGCCGGGCGAGTTCTGCGCCGTGCTGGAGCCAAACGGGTTCGCTGTGTGTGCAGATCGTCTCTTCATCGATCGCGTGGAAGATCTGGTTGGAGCGGGCGGCGTAAAAGTGATCAATTAACCAGGCATCTCAGTCAGATCGGCGTATATCGGCTGATTCCATATCGGGATGAGTCGCTTCAGCGCTTCTTTGTCCGAGATTGACCCGAATCAGGGCAGATGTTCACCTTAGGCATCCTCAACTAAGGGTTGACGCCAACATGCGCTGGAACTATTCATTTACTGCCTTTGTTCTCTTTACTTTGTCTCTCTTTACCTCTACCGCCTACGCTGACAGTTTTGTCTACTCAGTCTCCAATCACTTTTCAAGCTTCCAGGTAGACGGCACAATTACGACCGACACCAATGCCGGCATACTCTCGATCAGCAACATTCTCGATTTCAATCTGCTGCTTTCGGCTGCCGGACAGACAGAAACCCTGACTTTTCAGAATGTGTCGAACAGCGGAATTTTCGGCGACGCACTTACTGCCACAGATACGGGCCTGTTCTTTGACTACAGTACTGCTATGGACTCAGGCTTCTTTCTACAGAATTCAGATACAAACACATACCTTTGTTACCAGACCGCCGGCTGCGATGCCGGAGCCGATCCCCACGAATCGACAAACCTGGGCGGAACGCCGCTGATGGAAGCACAGACTGGAAATGTCCAGATTGGCACGATGCAGTCGACAGCCATCACGCCCGAACCCTCCACGTTTGCCCTGCTTGCAACAGGAATGATGGGCATTATTACAATCGCTCGTTCCCGGCGTGTTGCGCACTAGAACGGTGGGCTGTGACTGATCAGGAAGTACAGCACCTTTGCTCCTAGCGACTTTCCATTTGCTTCCGGTGCCCCGCCGGAAGCCTTAAGGTCCGACCGACCCCCGTCGGCCGGACCATTTTCCATGCGCTAGGCTGATACCAGACCTGTTTTCACAACATGGCTGGAGGGCGCATCCGGATGAACAGACACAAGACCATCGCCTACATGCTTATGCGTCTCGCACTGGGCATCAACTTCTCCGGTCACGGCTTCTTCCGCATCCTGTCCGGTGTCGGCGCCTTCGCGCAAGGTACTGCCCAGTGCATGGCAAAAGGCCCTTTGCCACAAAGCCTGTCACTGGGTTTTGGGTATTGCATTCCGTGGGTAGAACTTACGCTGGGCGTCCTGCTGGCTCTTGGTCTTTTGACACGGTTCGCCCTGGTCGGTGGGGCCTTGTTCATGATTGTGCTGACGTTTGGAACGACTTCCATTCAGAATTGGAATGGCGCAGGCACACAGCTGAACTACAGCTTCATATTCTTTGCCATGTTGTGGCTCATCGAAGCGAACTCGTTATCCGTTGACGGCCTGCTTTTGCGAAGGAACGTATAATCGCGGCAGGTCCGATGGCAGAGATAGATGTCAAAACGGTGGTAGCTCCCGTATCCGACGCGTGGCGTAAAACAGAGGTCGCTCGCGATCCGCAGCGCCTGCACCCGATGAACTTCATCGATGCACTGTTTACTGACCAAAGCGAGATTCACGGTGATCGCGGCTTTGGTGACGACGCGGCGATGTACACCGGCATGGCGCGCTTCAACGGCGAAGAAGTTCTGGTGATCTGCAACCGCAAGGGTCGCACAACCAAGGAGCGGATGCACTTCCGCTTTGGTTCGCCGGAGCCGGAAGGCTATCGCAAGGCTTTGCGTGCGATGAAGATCGCAGAGAAGTTTCAGAGGCCGGTATTCAGCTTTCTGGATCTTGCAGGTGCATACCCGGGTCTTGGAGCAGAAGAGCGCGGACAGGGCGAGGCTATCGCAAGGAACCTGATCGAAATGTCGAAGCTGCGCGTGCCGACCATCACGACGATCACGGGCGAAGGCGGTTCGGGTGGTGCACTAGCCCTGGCTGTGGCAGACAGAGTCCTGATGATGGAGAATGCGATCTACTCTGTCATTTCGCCAGAAGGTTGTGCTTCCATCATGTGGAAGGACGCTGGCAAGCGTCAGCAGGCTGCCGAAGCTTTAAGATATACGGCCCCTGACGTATCCCGGTTTGGCTGCGTGGACGACGTTATCGCCGAACCAGCAGGTGGAGCACAGGCTAATCCTGAGGCTGCCATTGCGACGCTGCGAGGCTGCTTGCAACGCCACTATGCTGAGTTGGGATCGCAATCGATTGAAGTCCTGCTCGAGAGTCGTTACCAGAAGTTTCGCAACATAGCGCAGTTTTACACTGCCGCGTAGGCTTTGCTGCGGGCACGCGAAGATGGAAGAATCATGATGACAGCTCCATCGCAAGTAGCGTCCGGGCGGACGGTCAGTCCGGCAGCCCTGTTCGTCCTTGTTTCTGCGTGGATCGTTGTTTCTCTTGCGGGTGGGCGGTTGGCCGGTACCTTGTCTCCGCTGGCCTGGTACGACCTGAGCCGAGAAGCGACTACTTCTGCGATGCTCTTCGCGGGCTTTTACCTTGTCGCCAAGCTTGGTATTCCTGATCTACGGGCCTTGAGCAGCGTAGGTTTTGTTCGAAGGCCCGGCTGGAGCACCGAGTTCGGCATGGGTATCGCGCTGGGATGGGGCATTGCACTGGCGCTGATCCTGCCGGCTCTGTTGAGTGGAAATTTACACTTGCAATTTGCATGGGACAGTATGTCCCTGCTGCAGAGTGCCATCAGCATTGTGACGCTTCTCGCGTGGGCACTGCTGACCCAACTGATCTTGTCTGGTTTGCCCGTACGACTGCTCGTGCGTGCGATTGGCCCGGGCTGGACGACGGCCGCGATCATCTTTGTGTCGCTGTTGATCGCTATGCCCGGCGGAACTGATCTGGGCCGAAGCATCCTGTTCACAGCCCTCGCATCTGGGCTGTTCGTCACAGCATTTCTTCGCACGCGTGCTATCTGGCTCTCACTGGGTATGCAGATCGGCTGGACGGTTGTTCTAGAAGTGCTTTTTGGTGCGACATCGCCATACAGCCCGACGGCATCTGGAGTTGTCTCGAATACTACGGGCGGACCAACCTGGTTGACGGGGGCACCGTTTGGGCCAGAGTGTTCCATCATCGGTTTCTTTGTGGTGCTGATTGCGCTCGTGATCCTGTTCCGCGTGACGCGCACCTACGCATGGCATTACACGTACCAGCCAATCACCGCTGCTGGGTACCCAGTAGAAGTGGCCCCGCCGGCGGAGCACGTAAAAGCGGAACGCGCCGCCTCAGCCGCGCCGCTTGTGCAGATTGGCGGGATTGGGCCCGCAGAAACGCCGAAACGGTAAGCGGCTTGCGACGGGGCGCAAGTGGTACGAAACGCCGCTTGCACTTAAACACACAATCCGTCTACATTGCAGGCATTGGAACCACCCATGCGACTGAACCTGCTTCATTCCGTGTTGTGCATTGCTAGCCTGGCGTCTCCTGCCTGGTCCCAGACCAGTCGTCCCACGCCACAGCGTGACGTCTTCGTTGTGGGTGCAGATACCGCATTCGGCGATCCACTGCTGGGGTTTACACCTACACGCGTGGAATACACCCATGCGCCCATGGATCTTTCGGGTCGCCGCGAACTAGTCCGAGCCTTGTTGATGGAGCAGGGATTTGCGCACCGAACGCTTCCGCTGGGCGCACCCGGCCTGGCGATGCACGCGAACGGCCGACTCACCGTCGACAGTGAAACGCTGAAGCGTCGTATGTACAAGGATGGATCGTGTGCCGCCGCAGGAGACCGCGTGATGGTGACGGATATCTCTGTGCTCTCGGATCGGATTTATGTCGATGTGAACGGCGGGCCGTATCTGCCACACCGGTTTTTGCGTCACCTTTCTATCAACGGTGCGCCGCTTGCTGGGGATGGCCAGGTGGGCGAACAGCCTACAGGTACTCGCATCACACTCCTCTTTGAGGGGCAAACTCCTCGTCTTTCGGCTTCGGAGTTAAAGGCGCTGCTGGAGCCTTTGCTTGACTTTGGCTTGAAGAACGCCGAGCAGGCCTACGCAGACACGCTGCCCGAGCCAGTCAAGAAAGCGATCGAAGAACATGAGGTGATGGTCGGTATGAGTCGCCGAATGGTACTTGCCAGTGTTGGCCAGCCTGAAAGCAAACTGCGCGAACGTGCCACAGAGGGGTCTTCGGGCGAAGTGTTCGAGGAGTGGATTTATGGTCACTCTCCCCAATCCACACGGTTTGTGCGGTTTCGTGGGGATCGTGTCATTCTTCTGAAACTTGCTGCGCTGGGCAAGCCGCTCGAGATTCGCGACCATGACGAACTCGCGGGGTACCGTGACCCCTCGTTAACGCACGAGATTGCCTTGGGCGATGCTAAGCCCGGTGTGGATGGCGATCAGCATGGGGCAAAGGCTCCCTCGCTGAAGGCTCCCGCTGACTCGTTGCCGTCGGATCCGGGCAAAGGACGTACTTCAGACACCAAGGCGGATAAAAAACTGATCACCACAAAGACCGCTGGCGCATAAGGCAGCAATGTTCAATGCATGGCCAAGCCTGCTCTTCATCGGTGCTGTTGTAGAATCATGATGTTGCGCGGAAGGGCCCACTGTCTCCCTGTGGCGCTCGGAACCCCTGATCGGACACATTCGCGAATCAAGATCCCACCGGGCGCACGGAAGGCGCCATTAGAGAGGAACACCCATGGCAAAGATTGCCAAAACTGGTGATCGTAAGAAGGCAATGGACACAACCAAGAGTACGGATTGTCCAAAGTGCAGCAAGCCCACCCGTATTGTGAAGCGCGTAAAAGATCGCGAGCGGGGCGCACCGGGTGGCATGTATATCTCATGCTCTGCCTGCGACTTCTTCGAACGTCTGTAACCTACTTCAGTTCAAAGCAAGACCCGGCTCATCTGCCGGGTCTTACTGTTTGTGGTCACATCTGACGAGATCTAAGTTGAGTTTCGCGGCTGCGATTTCATCAAGCAGGTGACGGGCCGTTGCCGCAGGATCAGAAGCGCGGGTTACAGGACGCCCAACGACGATCATGTCGGCACCTGACCTGATGGCATCTGACGCAGTCGCTGTCCGCCGCTGATCGTCGGCAGGATAGCCGGATGGACGAATGCCAGGCACAACAAGCCGGTATTGCTGTACGGCGCTGGAGCGTAGCGGCGTGATCTCTGCAGGGGAACAGACCAGGCCATAGACTCCTGCTGCCATGGCCATGGTGCCCAGTCGAACGACTTGTTCCTGCGGATTCCCTTCGACCCCCACTGCATGGAGTTCCGTCTCGTCCATGCTGGTAAGCACGGTGACAGCCAGCAGGCGCAACGAAGCCGGTGCCGCATCGACGGCCGCGGCAATCATTGCCGGCCCACCTGCAGCATGTACTGTGAGCAAGCTTGCACCCGTCTGGCCTGCAATGCGGACCGCAGATGCCACGGTATTTGGAATGTCATGCAGCTTCAAGTCTAAAAAGACCTCTAGGTTGTGCGCCCGAAGTGCATCTACGACTGCCCGACCTTCCGCCAGGTAGAGTTCCAGCCCGACCTTGACCCAACGGACGGTCCCGTCCAGCCGATCGACCATCTGCATGGCGTCACGCTGGGAAGGGAAGTCGAGGGCGACGATCAACTGGTCAAGAGGGTGCATGGCAACAGTGTAGACGTGGGGCACAGCTATGCTGAAGTCATGGATGCATCGAGTACAAGCCCCGCGGTGCTTACCATCGCTGGTTTTGACCCGTCGTCGGGCGCGGGCATTACTGCCGACCTGGCTGTGTTTGCGGCGCATGGATGTTTCGGTATTTCTGCCGTTACCGCACTCACGGTGCAGTCTACCCTTGGTGTGCAGCGTGTTCAGCCTGTCGACGCACACCTCCTCGCCGACACTCTGGCATGCCTGGAAGCGGACCTACCGCCAGCCGGCATCAAGATCGGCATGCTGGCGGACGAACCCCAGGTGCAGGTCGTCATCGACTATCTCACCAAGCTCCGAAACGAGGGTCGACAACCGTATGTTGTGCTTGACCCAGTTCTGATTTCGAGTTCAGGCCGGGAACTGCTCAGCAGCGCAGGCCGCACGCGCTTGTTGCAGGACTTGCTGCCGTTGGTACAGGTTGCCACACCCAACACCGACGAACTGAAGCAGCTTACCGGGATGGCGAGCAGCACTGAGCACGAGATCGAAGCGGCATCGATCTACCTGAACAAGCGGCATCTTGGACTGTCCATTCTGGCGACAGGCGGCGATCGGGAGCATCCGGATGACACCTTGCTGCACGCCGGCGTGGTTGCTGTTCTACGTGGCACACGCGTCGTAACCTCTGCGACGCATGGCACAGGCTGTGCGCTTTCCAGCGCGTTGCTGTGTGGTTTGGTGAACGGCAAACCTCTTGCCGAAGCTGCGCGCGCTGCGAAGAACTACGTGGAAGGTGCCATGCGAAGGGCCGAACCGCGTGGTGGAGGCAAGGGGCCTATGGCCCTGCTTTGGCCCCTTTCTGGACACACGGAGCTCTAACGTAAATCGTTGCAGCCGCCGATGTGTCTCCCATGTCCAGCGCACACGTTCTTCCGTTGCCTTTTGGCCCTTTTCAGGATGATGAGGGCAGGCGTCCGGAACAAAAGCCGTCTCCTTCTCGCAGGCGTACCTCGCCGGAGCAGGGCCGGGCTTTAGAAACGCTGGGACATGCCATTGAATACCTGGTCGATTCGCGCCTGTTTGATCAGTGGGAATCTCCCTCCGACGCGGAAGCCGTTCATCTGCTGATGGCGTGTTCGCGCAGCGTCTTTGCAGACTGCGAGGAAGTTTGCCCTTGGCATCAACGCGTGCAGCGAGCGCTGCTGAAGCGACTCCATATGCAGGGCGGCTCTGCGCGGTAGGTTGAGTTCTGCGGGGCCACTGCTAAACTCGCTGTATGAGCGAGGTCCTCAGCATTACCTTGAACGGAGCTGAAAAAGACTTCAGCGAACTTGGCCCAGAGCCCACCGTCAGCAGCCTTGTCGAGAAGCTTGGATTCCGTGCGGATCGTGTTGCGTTGGAGCTAAATGGGCAAATCGTGACACGAGCAGATTGGCCACAGACGTTGATCAGTAATCGTGACCGGATCGAGCTTGTTCACTTTGTCGGTGGCGGCCGGTAGTCCTGGACCTGTTCGCTATGCAACAAAGCTTGCCAGCGGTCACCGTAGGTCTCCCAACCACCCAGCGTCTGTACATGTAAAAGAGCCGCAGACCTCATGCGCTCCCAAAGCGTAGGCTCGTCGATGATGCGCTGCATACGGTCCCGAAGCGCCACTGGATCGCGAATGGGTACGATGAAACCCTCCCGCTCGTCTGTAAACAGATCTTCCGCGCCGGTGTTGGTCGTGGCAAGCACAGGGCAGCCGCAGGCTAATGCCTGCCCTTGAACCAGCGCCAACCCCTCTTCAATGCTGGGCAGAACCAGCAGGTGGCTTTCGCCCATCAGTTCCGCTACGCGTTCCTGTGGTTGCGAACCAAGAAACTCAACGTGTTCCAACGGTAATCGGGACAGGACAGGGCCAATCTCCCCGGACTTGGCCCCGACTATTCGCAGCCGTTTGCGTGGATGGTCCACACTTGCAAATGCCTCCAGCAGGTACGGGATCCCCTTGCGCAAGCCCACGCTGCCTACAAAGAGTGCCTCAAAATGTTCTGATGGGTGACATGGTGCCTCCGGCGCCGGATGAAAACGCTCCAGCCTTACGCCGTAGGGTACCGTGTGAACTTTGTCGGGCGCGACCCCCATCGCGATGAATGACCGCGCGGCGAAACTGGACGGCACAGTGATGGCATCAGCCATTGCGTAGATCGCTTCTTCTCGCGCCGTGTCCCTGGGATCGCTGACGGGCGCGTGGACGTTCCATCGCCGAAACTCGTCCGAGACAAGCTCTTCCTGGTAGCGCTGATGGGATGAGCCGCGATCACAGAAGAAGCGACCGCCACGCTTCTGCACAAGCGCACCCGTCTTCAGCGAGGATCCAGAGATGCCGATCAGGGCGTCGCATTCCGGGATGCAACGCAGCGTGTATTCATCAAAGGTGAGTGCGTTGCTGTAGCCGGTCCAGTCCTCAAGCCACGTCGGCAGTAGCCCTGCGCGGCGCAGCAGAAACTCTGGCGTGTGAATCCACGGAAACGTGCTGACCTTGTCGTGCGGAATGCCTTCTCGTTGCAGGCGCTGCCAGGGCCACGTGGAAAACACAGCCGCAAGGTCACCCCGCCGCTGCAGTTGTCGAGCGAGATCAAAGTGGTGAAACACACCGAACACTGTTTGTACAACGCGCATGCGACTGACGGATGGTAGCAGATGGCAGAAGTAAGCCCACGCAATCTGCTACCAACCACTTGTGATATCGAACGCGAACATCGGAAGTTTAGAACTCGAAGCGGACTGAGACCTGTCCTGTCCGGTTTCCGCCGAAATCGGATCCGCGTGCCTGGGTGATTTTTCCAAAGCTGGCAGAAGTCAGGTCCAGGCCGGGGTCTGCAAGGTTGGTATGGTTCAGCACGTTTGTGAAGCTGCCTTCGGCTCGCAGCCGCATACCCTCGGCCAGTTGAAAGGACTTACTTACACCCGTGGAAAGGTTAACGGTGCCCGGACCACGAAGTTCGCCTGTGCTCTCTGTGCCATAGCGGCCAATCGGCAGGGAACCAACACCCACGTCACAGGTTGAAACAGAGGCTGGGTCTGAACTGCCCGGGCAGGCGAAGGCATTCCGATTGAACCAGGCATCGCGTGTGTGTGGACCTTTGTTCGCGTCTGCAATGCGGTCTGGGCGCTGATTCGCTCCCCCCACATAGGTGCCCGAACCCGTGCCCGAGGGGTCGATGGAACCTGCGGGAAAATAGGCCGTCAGGAAGGTACCGCTCTGCCACAGGAAGATGCTGCTGAGCTGCCAGCCGCCAATTAGAGCATTGACCGCGCCGTGAGAATTACCTCCAAAAGCATGGCCCCGACCGATGGGAAGTTCGTAGATCAGCGTGGTCAGGGAGCGGTTGCGACGCGTAGCAGAAACGTTGCCGTAATCGACGTGCCGATCGAAGGTGTCCGTCGCACTGTAGCCGCCTTGCTCATCGACAAAGCCAGCTGAGTTGAAGTTTCCAGCGCTGCCCTGGTTGTCTGCGAGGTTCTTGGCGAGGGTATAGGTGCTGTCGAACGCGAAGCCATTGGTCAACCGACGCGTGAACTCCACCTGCAGGGACTTGTAGTCTGCCTGTGCCGACGTGCTGCGATCGGTCACCTGGTAGAAGTTCGGAAAAGGCTGATCCGTGGCACTTGCCTGGGAGGACAGACGGGTGCTCGAACGCGCCAGCTGGTTCAGCTGCGGTTGCCAGATCAGGTGCCAGGTGTGAAGACCTACATACGAGATACGACCGCCGATGTTGTGGCCAAAGTCGTGGTCGACGGAGAGGTTGGTCTGCAACGAATAGGGATCGTGCCAGTTCGGGTCGATGGCGCTGTAGAAGTACACACTGCCGACAGCGGGCGTAAACTGCCCGGCGGCCGAAGTCCCAGGGAATGAGAACGTCGGCGGCACAAACGTGGTCGAATTGCCGGGATTTGTGCCCGTCGAGTAGTTGTTGGTAAACGTCTGAAAGTTTTGCTGCAGCGTCTGTGCAATGGCATAGAACAGTGCACCCGTCGTCGTGATGTTGTAATAGCCAGCGCCGCCGCGGAGTACCGTCTTGTCACCGCCAAATGGACGATAGGCAAAACCTGCGCGCGGCATGAAGCGCAGTTCGGGCGACTTGCGCAGGCCCGCTGGCAAACCGGCCTGCGTGTTCGTTACTACCGGCGTACAGGGAACACCATTGATCGGGTTACCGGTCGCATATTGATTGTCTACGCCTGGGATCGGGCAGGCATTGACGTTCGCCAGTTCCTGCACATCCAGCGCGCCCGCGTAACCAGTTGGGTAGATCAATCTTCCGGTCCGCGCGATCGAAGGATCGAAGTTGCCGGTCAGTCCGTTGGTGGAAGCAAGCGCCGGGTGGAACTCATAACGAAGGCCAAAGTTGAGGGTAAGGTTTGAGGTGGCTTTCCAGCTGTCCTGCGCGTAGAAGGCATAGCTGTTCGCGGCCGCGTCGTTATCCTGCCGAATGTTGTTGCTTTGGTTCTGGTACGGCACGCCCACCAGGAAGTCTGCGAACTGATTGCCCGTGGCCGTGTTGTTCGCGTCGAAAAGAAAGTTCCCGTAGTTGATGGATGGTGTGGATCCACCGGCCTCCGTATGTGCAATCAGGTGCCGGAGATCTACACCGAAGCGCAGGGTGTGTGCGCCCGCCTGATAGGTCAGGTTGTCGATGTACTGGAAGACGCGCGACCGTTCGTCATAGCCCAGGCGCGACCCAATTGAAGTGATAGGAGCCGAGCCGCCATTGAAGTTGAGGTGCGGGATGCCATTGAAGAATGCTGGAACACTCAACACGTTCAACCCAGTGCTCTGCGTAAAGCCGAGTCCATCAAAGGGATTGCTGTTGCCGTCGTCTTCCAGCGTGAAGCCGAACTTAAATTCATTCGCCAGCCGTTGGGTAAAGGCGTAGTTGAAGTTGCTGGCGAGGATACGGTACCTCGCAAAGGCGGTGCTGTTCGGCAGCGTCAGGTCAGCGGCCTGGATCTGGTTATTGTTCTTCCAGGAGTACCGCACAGACGCAGACGCCTTTGCGCCCAGCGCCTGGTCACCACGAACATCGAACTGGTTCGAGTTAATATCGTTGCGGCGTGAACTTAGGTAGTTGTAACCCCTGTCCGCTACAGCGGCTGAGGTGGACAGGTTCGCATCGATGTTGGGATCGGGATAGAAGCTGAGGAACTTGGCGGATGCTGGATTGATTGGCACCACATTGTTGGGGTAGAACGCGCCGGTGAACGGATTCTGCAGCGGTGTTGCGCTTTCCTGGGCGAAATTGCCCTGCTTCATCAGCGCGGTGGGTACGATGCGCTGCAATGGAACGGTTTGCGGAAAGCGCAGGCCCTCGTAAGCAGCGAACACAAAGGTACGATTGCGGCCGTCGTACACATGCGGTATGCGTACCGGCAGACCAACGCTGCCACCGAAGTCCTTGGCGTCCTTCTGCGGCTTGGTGTTGGCATCTGTGCCAAAGGGCGTCGCATCCAGTGCGTCATTCTGGTAGTACAGGTAAGCCGAACCGTGCACGTGGTTCGTGCCGCTCTTGGTGACGGTCGTGATCTCACCGGGCTGACCATACTCGGCATTGTTGTTCACACCGTCGACGCGTATCTCTGCAATGGACTCTGCGGACGGAAAGGCATCCGCCTGCACGTTGTTGGTCGTCTGGTTCTGCGCCGAGATGCCGTCCACCGTCGTATCCGTTTG
>JBPBPZ010000286.1:0-17575 GCA_050954525.1 Janthinobacterium lividum | reverse complement strand
CCGTTGGTAAAGACCGGGCAGCCGTACAGCGGGCTCGAAAGTGACGACGCACCCAGGGCGCTCTGCTGCAACTGTGACTGCAGCATGTTGAACGTCAGGTTGAAGTCGGTGAACAACGCAAACGTCACCTGCGAGATGATCGGAATCCGGTACTCGAGGTTGGTCGTGAACGACGTATCGCCACCAACCGTGACCAGGCGGTAGATCGGCAATGGAATCTGGATGTTACCCAGGTTGTTGTTCGTCGGGTCGCGTGGAACCGTGCTGCCGTCCGGGTTGGTCAGATTGAAGTTCACCCGTGTGGGGATGAACGTGTAGGGTGTGCCGGAACGGATGTCGAAGCCGCGCAGTTCCTGTTCGCCGCCGCTGTACAGGCGGTTGAATGGCGGTGCCACCTGCCCGCCAAAACCCTGGGCATGGGCAAACTGCACGCGCGCACCCAGCACGTTGTGGCCTTCGCGATTGATGCGGAAACCCTTCATGGGGTAGAACTGCCGAAATGCCATGACAGGCGAGAAGTACTTTACGTTGCCGCCCGCGCCTGCGACCTGGAAAGCCAGGTTGAAGTCGCGACCGCTATGCGGGCCTGCGGCGCGATCTACCGATGAGTAGGTGAACGAAGGCGTAATAGCCGACGACACAATGCCATCCAGCGCGTTGTTCGAAGCAATGCCGCTGCGGAAGTTCAGCGTTTCGAACACGTTGCGGGTGTTGTCATTGAAGGTGGAGATATTAGAACGCGTCAGCGCGTAGGTAATACCGACGCGGGTCACGCCCGCCGCATGCCGAAACACGTGCCGCAGCGGCGTACTGGCCGAAAGCGTCAGTCCGGTGCTGCTCTGGTTATAGTTCGTCAGCAATGACTGCTGGGCGTTCGACAGGTTGGTGTTGCCTGTGCCGGCCGCGCCGTAGCTCTTCGCAGGGTTGTAGTCGTACTTGCTGGCGAACACCTGGAATCCGACTGAGATGGGCTTGTTGCGCAGGTACGGCTCGGTAAATCCGAAGGTCAGGTTGCGCGACAGGTCGCCGATGTTAGCCACAACGGACAGCGTTTCGCCCAGGCCTAGGAAGTTGTTGGTCTCGTAGTTCAGGCCGACAAACGAACCCGAAAGGCCCGACAAACCGCCGTTCAGGCCGATGGAATTCTTGCCTTTTTCCTTCAACTTCAGCAGCAGGTCGACGGTGCCTTCGTCATTGTTGGTGCGGGTTTCGGAGTCCTGGTCCGCCTTCAGGGTGTCGAAGTAGTTCAGCTGGTTCAGCCGCAGGATGGAGTTCTCCCACGCCTGATTGTTGTACTGCTGGCCTTCTTCCAGCATCAGTTCGCGGCGGATCACGCGGTCGCGCGTGATGGTGTTGCCGCTGAACTCGATGCGCGAAACAAAGAAGCGCTTGCCCTGGTCAATATCGATGTTCAGGGTCATCGTCTTTTTGGCTTCGTCGAAGGTGGGCGTGGGTGTGCCGACGAAGTTGATGAAGCCGAGCGATCCAAACGCCTTGCGCAGGTTCTCAAGACCCTTGCCGAACAGGGTGGCGTTGAAGAACTCGCCGTCCTTCATGGCAAACTGCGCACGCAGGGCACCAGGGTTTACGACGGTCTTGTCGTAGCCCGTGAAGTTGATGCCTGCCAGCTTGTAGCGCGCGCCTTCCTCGACCGGAATCTCAATGTCGATGCGCTTGCCATTCGATGGGTGCAGCGTGAAGATGTTGATGCCGCCGGAGTCGCGCACCTTAGTGATGGGTTCACCGGGCTGCATCTTGAAGTAGCCGCGGTCGCGGTAGGCGGCGCGCACGCGCTCGACGTCTTCGTCCAGCTTGGTGGCGTCAAAGGTGCGGGAAAACAGGTCTTCCAGGAAGATCGAATGCGGGATGCCGATGGGCTTCGAGTTCTTCATGGCTGCGCGCAGGGTGCGGCTGTTCAGGCGCTGGTTGCCCTCAAAACCGATCTTGCCGACCTTGACCGTGGGGCCTTCCTTCACGATGAAGGTAATGGCAACGCGGGCCGGCGGAATGGTTTTGATCTCTTCGCGAACGGTGGCGAACTGGTGACCATGCTCTGACAGCAACTGCTTCAGCACGACTTCCTTGCGCTTGATGCGAGTCGGGTCGTACTGGCTTTCGACGGTCACGCCGACCTTGGCCTTCTTGTCGCGCTCCAGAACATCGGACTGCGTGACGGCGTTCAGGCCCTTGTACTCGATGGATGCGATGGTCGGCTTTTCACGCACGTAGATGATGAGCTGCGTGCAGCCTGCACCTTCGGCGCGTTCAATCCGCACATCCTCGAAATAGCCAGAGTTCCAGAGCGAGTTGAAGTCGCGCTCGACCGTGGCGGCGTCGTAAGGATTGCCCTGCCGCGAAAACAGCCGCGCAAGAATGGATTCCTTTGGATAGCGCCGGTTGCCGATCACCTGGGGAGCGCATAGCGGTTCCTCGGTGGAGGCGGCTGTGGCACTGGGCAACGAGGTTGCCTGCGCAGCCAGTGAAGACGGTGCCAGGATGCCTCCGCCCAGGGCCAGAAGGGCGAGAAGTCCGCCCCGGCCAAGGGAAAGAATGCCATTGGCTTCCGTCCGCCGCTGGAGTGAGGAGGAATGCACATTCCTGTGCTCAGGTTGAGGGGGGCAAAGGCTGCCCCGTTCTACGGTTTTGATAACAACACCCTCACTGCAAGAAGCTCGCCCGCACGGGCCGCCGCATAGTCTGCAAACGGCAAACGCACACGTGTCTTTGAGAGACGATTATAGGGGAATAGCGGAAGCAGGGGTGAACCGCGAAGTTGGCCAGGGGTGCCGCGGATCGCACCCATGCACCTGCACTGGTGCAAACAGCTCCTCTTTCCTCAGGCGTTGTGCACGTCTGTCGTGACTGGGCAAGGCAGCGCAGTGTTGCGGTTGTCCCCCAACCTACGATTGCGAGCGCAACCTGCCATTCAGCAGCTATGGCCAGGCAAACTACGGATGTACTGGTTTCTTTGGAGCTATGAATGAAGACGACGGAAGGTTTCCGTTCGTTCTTGCTCAGCATGCGTTTGCGTCTTACATTCTCCGCGTAGGTAGAACAGCGGAGGTCGAATGCCCGACATCGTCAAATAAAGTACAACGACTCACACGATCACATGGTGATCGGACAGCAGCTAGGTTTCCTGCTGGGCGGGATCCAGAACGGAACCATCAACAGTTCTACGAAGAACGCATTTTTCAAGGGCCACGAGTTCGTCGGCACGACAATCGCGCCGATCGGCGAGAACTGCTACTTTCTGAAGATGGACGTCTCGAGCCTGAGCATGCTCAAAACGAAAAAGTCCCTGCAAGGCGCGACCCGTGGATCTTCCGGTCGGGTTTTCGTGAAGTTCGACAATGAAGGCAACCTGGTGCCGGGATTTGCGGCGCTTTGGAACCATGACGACAAAGCCTGGCTTCTGGACGAAGGATTCTTCAAGCGCGCCAAAGTATGGATGTAATCCGATCTATTGCCACCAACTTGGCCTGCAAGAGGGCCAGATGCCATGCCTCGGCTCTCTTGCGACCTGTGCTCTCTTGTGCCTATCTGCTAACCACCGCTGAGGTGAGATACAGGTGGAGCAAGGTAGAGAAAACGGACGTTGTGAAGCCACGGTGTGCCGCAATGAGCATGGGTGCACTCCATATGCGGAGTTGTGCCCGCATATGAGCGGATAGCTGACTAAGAGTCAGCCGTCAGATCCCGCTGGACGCGTTCACTGAGCAGGTCGACGGACGTGATTTGTGCCATTTCCACCAGCTCCTTGTCCTGGTCCGTTTCAATTTCCATTTTTGCAGCGACTGCACGCAGCAACTGGAGAACCTTGGTGACTTCCTTTTCCGCCAACAGATTGATTTGCAGATCGAGTTGGTGCCGCACGTCACTGCGCTGCTGCATGCGGTTTTGTTTCATGAGGACGAATGTACTAAGAAGCACACCTTCCACTGAGACAATCATTGCCAGAAGAATGAAGGGGTAGGGATCGAAGCGGGGAATGCCTGGGATCAGGCCTGTGTTGATCAGGAACCAGAGCAGGAACCATGCCGCGTGGATCGCTACAAAGCTCATGCTGCCCGTGAAACTGCCAATGGTGTCTGCCAGTCGGTCCACCAAGCCCCGGCGTGTCTCCAGATCTTCCTGCATGCCGGCAACGGCGCGAATGTTCTGATCCACAGCCCCAGTGCTTTGCTTCTGTTGTGCCATGCGGGTTCGATGCGTCATGCTGGCGATCCGTGCAGGCCGCCGGACTTTTCCGCATCGGTGCGGGTCGGTTTTCCGTCTGATAAGGGCAGGACCGCTTCCGTGGAGGAGCACGTATGCAGGACACATCAAAGCAGACCCCACCTAACACGCCCCAGCGAACGATGGCGTTTTGCCTGCTGCGCGCCGGGGCCATGGCGGCCTTGCTGCTCCAACCCCTCCATGCGCAATACACCCGGAATCCGCTGCGCACCATTACAGGCACCGTGACAGACGCGGGAACGGAACCTCTGCGTGGGGCTGTTGTGCAAATCGAGGCAACAGACACGCTCGTGATCCAGAGCTACGTCACAGACGAGGCGGGCGCGTACCACTTCCGCAATCTGCGTTCCGATGCGGACTACACCATATGGGCGACCTTCCGTGGAAATCGCTCCAAGACCCACGGCATTGGCAAATTCGACCACAAGCTGGACCGCGACATCCCCATCACCATCGTGCTGGAGAAGTAGCGCTGCAACTCGTGTCTAGA
This sequence comes from Janthinobacterium lividum, assembly GCA_050954525.1. Classification (GTDB taxonomy): domain Bacteria; phylum Acidobacteriota; class Terriglobia; order Terriglobales; family Acidobacteriaceae; genus Terriglobus. The sequence continues at coordinate 12,846 of JBPBPZ010000286.1, read as the reverse complement.
TGCTTGTAGTTGTGCCTGACGGCATGTCTGAAGCGCGACTGCCTTTATAGAAACAAGAAACAAGAAACAAGAAACGAGAAACTAGCAAACAACCGCCAGCGAGCAATCTCGACCACGCCCGTTATACTTGGATCTGCAGGCGGACCGAACGATCGCTGCTGCCTTTCGCACGTTTGTAAAGGCAGGGGAGGAAAGTCCGGACTCCGCAGGGTAGTGTGCCGGGTAACGCCCGGGATCTATGCTTCAAGGCATAGAGACGGCCAGTGCAACAGAGAAAATACCGCCGCAGCAGATCGCGGTAAGGGTGAAAAGGTGCGGTAAGAGCGCACCGCGTCGGCAGCAATGCAGGCGGCATGGTAAACCCCACACGGAGCAAGACCAAATAGGCGGGAAGATTGCCCCTGCGCAAGCAGAGGCATGATGCGTGCCGGCCCGGTGCGCCAGACTCGCGGGTAGGTTGCTTGAGCCGGGCAGTGATGCCCGGCCTAGAGGAATGATCGTTCAGCGCTGCATCCCTGCGACGCAAGTCGTTGGGCAGTGTGGACAGAATCCGGCTTACAGGTCCGCCTGCAAACTTTTAGCCATTTAAGAAAACGGTATCCGGATCACAATGCCGGTGGTAAGCGTTTGCTGATAGGTCGGCACGGCCTGCACGCGCGTATAGCTGTAGTCCAGAACGCGCCAGTCGATGAACGGCAAGATATGGAGATCAGCACCGACCGCTGCGCCCGCAGCAACGCTGGTGCGGTCCTGGAAGGTGAAGCCCTGGCCCGTTTTCGCATGCGCCCCGCCCACGAGGAGTTCCGCATACGGACGCAGTGGAACCACTGGCAGATGTACCACCAGGCGAGGCCCAGCGGTCACTGCGGTGATGCTGGTGGAGTTCTTTTCCGGCAGAAACGTGGCTCGGACGTCCACGCCAAAGTTCACCAGCGGGTGATGGCTGCCGTCGAAGTACGCCCCCACCGTTCCACCGTAAAACCGCGAGTTATTTCCCGTCTTTAGGGTTGCGGTCGAAAATCCGCCGTAGATACCAAGTTGGGCGTGTGCTGCACCCGCCATGGCGAAGGCAAACAAAAAGACTGTGGGTCGTAATTTCAACGTCATGCTCCTCGGTCGTTCACGGGTATGGACACAGGGTCAAGCTATACATTTCGATACGCATGTACCCGTAAAAGACTAGCGCAGAAGGCCGCCTTCATTGCCCAGGAACAACGCACTCCGCGTCACAACGGCATTCAGCAGAAGAATGCTGAACGTGATGGTCAGGCAATCCTCCAGCACGGCGATAGGCCAGTCTGGAACCTTTAGTGCAGCCACGCTGCGTGTCCGCGCGAACCAGCCGACGTAGGTTCCGAGCAAAGCTCCAACAATGCCCAGCAGAATGGCGGCAGCCGGGTTCAACAGCAGCGGCTGCGCCAGCAGAAGACCCACAAACGCACCAAACGCCGACCGTCCCAGCAGCCCGATAGGCGCTGTGCGGCTGGGCGTATTTGGCAGCTTGTCGCCCACGTATTCACCCAACGCCATCAGCGTAAAGATGATGACTGCAATGATGTTCGCCGTAAACGACCGCCACCCGACCAGGTGCAGAGCGTTGCGATACGCAAACCAGCACAGCACCGCGATTGGCGTCAGGGTGCGCAAACCGGTGCACATGCCCAGCAGTAGAACCAGAAAAAATCCCATGTGTTTAGCATGCACCGCCACTCGGCATTGCGCCACAAAGAACGGCGGCTGGCCAGTGATCTGGTCGCCGCCGTTCTGTTTACCGGGCTGCTGGCAGTTGCAGCATCATGCTGTTGTTGCCGGCAGTTTCCACGCTGGGCAACTGCCCATTCCAGCGCTCGATTAAAGCGCGCTGGTTCTCAAGCGTGCGCAGTTGCAGCAGCTGAGGCGTGATGCTGGTTTGCCGGATGCGGTTTGCCTCCGCCTCGCCCTGCGCTCGGGTCACGCTGCTTTTCGCCTCGCCTTCAGCCTCGGCTACCTGTTTGGCAGCTTCAGCCTGGGTTTTGGCCAGTTCGTTACGCGCACGCTCCGCGTCCTGGATAGCCTGCGCCTTGGACGTAATGGCTGCAGCAATGACGTCTGGCACGCGGGGTGCGCCAATAAAGCCAAACTGCTGAATGGCTACACCTACAGGATCAAGCTGCGCCTGGATGCGACGCTGCACCTGCTCGAGGAACCCCGTTTTGCCTTCGCCGTAAATCTGCTCCACCGTGTAAGTGGAGGCGACCTCATTCAGCGAGTTACGAACAATGTCGCGAAGGATGCCATGCGTGAACTGATCCAGGTCCGTCACACGGTATTTGACATAGAAGTCAGGTACGCGACGTGCCTCGATGGAATAACTCAAACTTACATCGGAGTAGATGTTCATTCCCTCTTTCGAGTTGAAGTTCATCTCTTCGTTGCTGGCCCGGCCCTCGTTCATGTCATGGGTCCATTTCACGGTCTGTACAAAAGTTGGAAACTCCACAATCTGCGAGCGCAATGGCGAGTAAAACACCCATCCGGTGCGGATAGGAATCTCCGACGCGCCACGCTGCGAACCGCTCAGCACGACCTCCACACCTACCTGCCCCGCGCCGATGCGAGTGACCGACACAATGTAATTGAACAGGATAATCAATAGGAACAGGCTGCCAAGAACGACCGCGCCAGCCTTGAGGATGGGTTTCAGGTGCTGCGGGCCGCCATCGTTTCCATTGCTGCCAAGTACTTCACCAAACAGAGTCATGACCTACTCCTCCTCCAGAGGAGCCGGACTGCGGTAATAAAACCGATCACCGTAACAACGAGCAGGGCTGTGCCGCCGTACAGGGCGGTATCGCTGGGCAGGTTCATCAGGGAGAACGCGGTCACCATCAACTTATAACTAAGGACGATGACAAGGAGCGTAAGAAGGGAACTGCGGTACTGCATCGTACATCGCCTGGCCTCGATAACTGAATGGCCTAACAACACTTCTTATGTTACTCCTATGCTGTAAGTGTGGCGCAAAACGTTAGTAACTAGGTGGCAATCGGAACGGTCATGGATGCCGTTTGGTTTGCCTGCGTCATGCGGTGTAGCCTTAGCTCTTGATGAAGCTGCGCAACGACAGGGTAGAGCCGGGCACGCAGCCGGCAACTGACCTCATCTTCGGGGAGTGGTACCCGGCATTGCGCGCCGATTCGCTTGCGCGAGGCAAGTCCACAACCACGCTGCTGCTGGGCGTGCCGCTGCTGGTCGGCCGCAAGAACGACGGTTCGCTGTTCGCCATGCGCGACCTTTGCCCGCACCGCGGTATTCCGTTGTCGGCGGGCTGGTTCGACGGCGAAACGGTGCAGTGCCGTTACCACGGCTGGAAATTTGAGCCGTGCGGTGGGCAGTGCGTAGAGATTCCGTCGCTGACCCAGATCGACACATTGGAACCCACCAGGATCTACGCCGCCGCGTACCCCTGCCGCGAGGCTGACGGCTACGCCTGGGTATACCTGCCAGAGGCTGGCGCGGGCCGCATGACCGATGAAGCGAAGCTGCCGCCGGTGCCCGAAGTGCCGAAGTTCTCCGGGAAGTTCCGCACGGCACACATCACGGCAGACCTGCCCTGCAACGTGGACCACGGCATCATCGGCCTGATGGACCCGGCGCACGGACCATTCGTGCACCAGTCGTGGTGGTGGCGGTCGTCTGCTTCCATCCACGAGAAGACAAAGCATTTTGAGCCGCTGCCGGACGGCTTCCGCATGAGTTCGCACGCACCCAGCGCCAACTCCGCACCGTACAAGCTGCTGGGTGTGTACGGTGAAGAGATTACGACGACCATCGACTTTACCCTGCCGAATCGTCGTTACGAGACCATCCGTGCGGGTAGCAAGTGGTTCGCTTCCTTAACTACCGTCACGCCGGTGACGCCGTCCAGTTGCCGCATCGATGTGGTGGCCTGCTGGAACGTTTTCTACAACGTGCCGCTGGTGCCCGCCATTGCCCGCTACTTTGGGGCGAAGTTCGTCGGGCAAGACCAGGAAACCATGGTGCAGCAGGCCGAAGGGCTGCGTTTCCGCCCGGCCATGATGCTGATCGACGACGCGGACAAGCCCGCCAAGTGGTACTTCGCGCTGAAGCAGCGCAGGCTGACCGGCAAGGGCGAACACCCGCTGCCAGGTCCGGTGGAACTGCACTGGCGAAGCTGACCCGTGGACCTTGTCTGCAGGAGTAACATCCACTCCATGACACTGGTGACCGTGCTGTACCCGCAAACCGCTACCTCGCGCTTCGACTACGGCTACTACCTGCAAACGCACATCCCGATGGTTAAGGAATACTGGACACCGATGGGCCTGCAGCAGGTCGACATACTGCGTGGAACAGCCTCGATGGACGGTGGTGCTCCAGCGTTTGCGCTTATGGCTGTGCTGCACTTCACTTCCCAGGAAGATCTGCAGAACGCCCTCGAGACCCATGGAAATCCGGTAATGGCCGACATTCCCAACTTCACCGATGTGGAGCCGCTGCTGCAGATGAACCAGAGCGAATAACCGCCGGGCGTATCCGGGCCGGGAAGCGGAGCATATCTGCAGCAACACTTCCTCCTGGGTCGTGTGTACCGCTGGCATCCTTCCTGCGGGCGGTCGTTGCCGGTCTGCAGTATGGCCTGATCCACTGCCCATAAGGCGCGTGCTTGCAACAGGCCTGTGCGGTGTGCGCATCCGTACAGGTATGAAGTTTGTCGCTGTTCCTCTTGCCATCTCCGCCTTGTTGCTGTCGTCCGCCGTCCTGTCTGCGCAGGACATGCCCATGCCCAACAAGGACAGCCACAACGTCAACGTGATTCTGCCCGCACCGCTGCCAGCAAGCGACGCAAACATCGCCAGGCTGAAGCTGCCGGCGGGTTTCAAGATCACGAAGATGGCGGAAGGCCTGCAGAAGCCGCGGGTGATCGTGGTCTCTGACGCGGGCAACTTGTACGTCAGCAGCCGCGACGCGGGCACCATCACCATGATTGACGCTAGCGGCAAGCAGACCAAGGTGCTCGAACTGGAACACGTGCACGGCATGGTGATCCACGACAACGTGATGTATTACGTCAGCATCAAGCAGGTGTACTCCGCGCCCATCAACCCGGATGGCACGCTTGGCACCTCCAAGATCATCATGAGCGACCTGCCGGACGCGGGCCAGCACCAGGATCGCACTCTGGCCGTGGGGCCGGATGGCAAGCTGTATGAGAGCGTTGGCAGCACCTGCAATACCTGCGCCGAAGGCAATCCGCTGCAGGCCACCATGCAGCGCAGCAACCTGGATGGCAGCGGACGCGAAACCTTCGCCACGGGGTTACGCAACACCATCGGCTTCAACTTCAAGCCGGGCACCAGCGACCTGTACGGCTGGGATGACGGCGTGGACTGGATGGGCGACAAGGAGCAGCGGGAAGAGGTGAATCTCATCGCGCAGGGCAAGGAGTACGGCTGGCCGTACATCCTGGGCTCGGGCCTGAAGAACCTGTACCTGACCCCTCCTAAGGGCGTCACGCTGGATCAATGGGCCGCCAAGACGACTTTGCCGGTGCTGACGTGGGCAGCGCATTCGTCAGGCATGCAGCTGGTCTTCCTGAACGGGACGGGCTTGCCTGCAGGTTATGACGGGGACGCTCTCGCCACCATGCACGGCAGTTGGGGAGCGAACCCACCCAGCGGTTACGAGGTCGTTCGCATCCACTTCGAAGGGGGCAAGGCCAAGGACATCCAGCCCTTTCTGGAAGGCTTCCTGATGCCCGTGAAGGGCGGCAGCGGATGGGGTCGCTTCGCACGCCCGTTCGGCCTGGCACAGATGCGCGACGGCAGCATTATTGTGGGCGACGAGCAGAACGGCGTCCTGTACCGCGTGACGTACTCCGGTTCCAGCACCCGGACCACACGCGCCGGTCTGTAGCCGCGCATCACGAAGCTTAAAAGGGGCCGCACACCGCCAGCGCGAGGTGCGGCCTTTTCTGCCTACCGCTATCTTGCGGCTTTGTCTTGCCCCGTTCTGATACATAGGGCATACTCTCGCCTAGCTCCGCATTCCCCTGCATCCTGTTGCCAAAGTCCTATTTTGTTGCGGAACACGCTTTTCAGGGAGTGCGAGCACCTGGAGAAGCTCGTGAACCCTTCGCTGAAACTCGCCGCTTGCCGCCGGAACGCCCCCAGCTTTCGCCGCTTTGCCGCAGCCCTGCCCATCCTGTTGGTTCTACTGTTGTGCGGCAGCCCCGTGGCATGGTCGCAGGCGTACACGTCGATCGTGGTGTTTGGCGATTCGCTCTCCGATGTTGGCAACGACGCCGCGCTCAGCTACAAGCAGTACGGCTTCAGCGCGCAGGTTCCCGGGCCGCTGACCGGATACACGAGCGGACGCTTCACCGACGGCACCGATACCGTTCCGGCTGCGCGTAATTACAACGGCGTCTGGATTGAGCAACTGGCCGCGCAGCTCACTGCACATCCGCCCGTGACGTCTTCCTATAGCGGCGGTCGCAACTACGCCTACGGTTACGCCACCACGAACAGCGGCACCAGCGTACTTTCGTATGGGCCAAATAACGCCGCTTCCATCACGGTCGAAAACATGGGGCAGCAACTGGTGGATTACCTGTCGACCACACCCACCATCAACAGCAGCACGCTGTTTGTGGTGTGGGGCGGTGCAAACGACCTGCTGAAAGCCACCAGTTCTGCGGACATCGTGACGATTGCAACGCGTGAAGTCGCGCTGGTGCAGCGCCTGGTCACAGCCGGTGCCACGGACATCATCGTGCCGAATCTGCCGCCGTTGGGTCTGATCCCGCGGCTGAACGGCAATGCAGCTGCCTCGGCGCAGGCCACAGCTGCGGCCCAGGCGTTTAACCAGGCGCTTGCCGCCGGTCTGGCCCAGGTGACCCCGGCAAGTGCAGGTGCAGCACTGCACCTGTATCCGCTGGATGTTTACACCCTCTTCAACACAGTTGTGGGACCGCCCCTTGCGACCGGCTTTACCAACGTCACGACCAGTTCGCAGTTTGCGTCTGTCAACCCTGACACCTACCTGTTCTGGGACGACCTGCACCCGACGACCTACGGCCACAGCCTGATCGCCGCGGCGGCGCTTCGCCTGCTGGCCCCGGTTGCAACGACTACCAGCGTCAGCCTGTCTGCCTCGGCCAGCAGCATCAACGTTGGATCGAGCGTAACGCTGACGGCCAATGTATCCGCCAGCACCGGAACGCCGGTGGGAACGGTCACCTTCCTGGATGGCACAACGGTGCTTGGCTCCAAGCTGGTAAGCGGATCCACAACAACCGCAACCGCGACGTTCACCACCACCTCGCTCGCGGCTGGATCGCACATCCTGACCGCATCCTTCGCAGGCGTGAACGGCTATGGCAATGCGACCTCTTCCTCCACGACCGTGACCGTGGTTGCGCCCAGCTACGCGGCCTCGCTTGCACCTGCCAGCCTGACGGTTGCGCGTGGCGCCACCGGTACGTCGGTCCTTACGTTGGCACCCACGGGCGGCTACACCGGCAGCTTCACCGTGGCGTGCGGCACTGTCGCCAAAATCAGCTGCAGCGTTGCCACGGGAACAGTTGCCATCACCTCCAGCGCGTCCGGCACAACGACGATCACCGTCGGCACGCTGAACACGGTGGCAAACCGAGCACCGGCACTGCCAGGCATGCCCGTGACCCAGCGTGTGGAGTACGCCCTGCTTGGCCTGTCCGTGCTCAGCGGCCTGTCGCTTGGCCGCAAACGCTCGCGCAGACTACGTTCGTTGCCGCTGTTGCTGCTGCCCGCCCTGTTGTCGCTGGCCGTGGTCGCAGGCATTACGGGCTGCGGCGGTGACGCCATGTCGCACGACACACCCGCAGGAACCTACGCTGTCCCCGTCACCGTGACACCCACCACCGGCGCGGCCACCACCGTAACGCTGAACGTAACCGTGCAGTAGCAATCTGGATGCTGGTAGGGGTCACAGCGCAGGCTGTGGCCCCTTTCAATTTTTCCGAGCGCACCATCCATCCGCCCGTCTGTACCTGGTAGAGAGACTTCGCATGACCTCTATCGAAAGGTGCGGGCTGATCCTGGTGAGTGACACAGAGCAGCCCGCGACATCACGGCCCGGAGCTCGCCCCGCAGCGCGGCCCGCCGTGAATGTCGAGTCGCTTGTACTCGTCTACTCGACCCTGTTGTTTCGCGTGGCACACGCCGTCCTACGCAGCGCGCCAGAGGCTGAGGATGCAGTGCAGGACGCCTTCTTGCGCGTTCTTGCACATCAGGCCAAGCTGCCAGAGATTGTGGACCTGCGCGTCTGGCTGGTTCGCATTGTGTGGCGGCTGGCGCTTGATCGCAAGCGCAAAGCCACACCCATCCAGATGGATGAGGCCTTTGCCCGGTCGCTGGTGGCGCAGCACCTGCCCGCCGACCAGGCCCTGGCGGAGTCGCGGGAACTGCATCGCGTTCTGTTGGAGATGGAGCGCCTGCCTGTGGCGGAAAAGCACGTTCTGCTGCTGTGCGCCGTGGAAGAAATGCAGACCGCTGAAATCGCCGGGGTACTCGGCAAGAGTGAATCGGCAGTGCGGTCCCTGCTGTTCCGTGCTCGAACGCGATTGCGCGAACGTCTGGAATCCACGCAGAAAGGGAGGCGCTGATGGATACGAATAAGCAGGATGGCAACATCGACACCGTGCTCCGCGCCCTGCGGCAGGCGGAGCCGGACCCTGGCATGCAGGACCGTCTACTGGCGTCGTTGCGAGTGGCGCAGGTTGCCAGGACCACCGCAAAGGCTGATCGCTGGACATTCCCGTTGGCGGTCTCCGGCGTCGGTCTGCCCTGGTTAGCGGCTGCGACACTGCTGCTCGCTGCGGGCGGCACGCTGCTCCTGCACCGGCATGCCGCAAGAGGCAGCCACACGGACCAGATAGCGGCGTCGGGAGCCGCAAAACAGAAACTCGCCATGGATCCCAAGTGGGAGTCGAATCCACGCTTGGAGAACGACATATCAGTGGGCGGAAGATCAACCGATCCCCTAGTCTCCGACGCTGCGGGGCGGTTGCCCCACGTCTCGGGGAGACATGGGACTCCACTCCAGACAACCACGGAGTCCCACGTCTTTGAAACGAGACGTGGGGCACTCCACGGAAACAGAGACGCTGCTTCAGGCACGGATGCGCTTGCGACCGCCAGCTTCCCAGCGCCACCCTTGCCGTTGACTGAGCAGGAACGCCTATTGCTGGCACTGGTGCGGCGGGAAGCACCTCAACGACTCCTCCCGCTGACAGAGTCCTCCCGAAGCGCCACGACTCAACGCGAAAAGAGTGCGGTGACGGAGTTTTTTGCACCGCCGCCCCCCCTTCCTGGTCAGCAGGAACCGCTCTCTGAGCCCGAAGAAACCGGCCAGCCATAACTGAATCACTGAGGATCCAAGCATGAAAGACGCAGCATACAAGACCGCTCTGACCACCCTGTTGTCACTTGCCGCAGCTACTTTGTACGCCCAGACGCCGCCTGAAGTGGGGCAGATCACGCGCACCTTCCACCTGTCCTCACAGATGAACCAGGCCGAGCAGAACGACACGCTGACAGCCATTCGCAACACCGTGCCACCAACGCTCCGCATCTTTCTGGTGTCCAGTCAGAACGCAATCGTGGTACGCGGCGTGCCTGACCAGGTACAGATCGTCGCCGATCTGGTAGGCGAACTGGACCGTCCCCACAGGCAATATCGCCTGACCTACACCCTGACTGAAACCGATGGCGGCAAGCGGATCGGCGTGCAGCACTACTCGATGGTGCTGACTTCTGGCGAACGCATGCAGATGAAGGAAGGCAGCCGCATCCCGGTAGTAACCGGCTCCCTGACCAGCTCGGACCAGACCACACGGCAGAACACTTATCTGGATGTTGGATTGAACTTCGACTCGGTTGTGCAGGAATATGGCAGCGGTGTGCAGTTAAAGGCGAGAGTGGAACAGTCATCGCTTGCAGCAGAAAAGTCTGGCATCGGTCCAGAAGACCCTATTGTGCGGCAGACGCGACTGGAAGGCACGTCATTCCTCACGGAAGGCAAGCCGCTCTCACTGGGAACGCTGGACGTGATCAGCAGCACGCGCCGCCTGGAAATCGAAGCGCTTGTAGAACCTGTGCGTTAGCCCAGGTTTGAAAGTCAGTTCTGCGGAGTATCCGGCTGGCTGCTACGGATGGAGCTTTCGATGTGCCGGCTCACGTCGGCCTGGGCAAACTGCATAGCTACACGGATGGCATTCAGGATGGCCACTTCATTCGACGATCCGTGCCCGATGATGCAGGCTCCACGAACACCCAGCAGGGGAGCGCCGCCGTATTCGGAATAGTCGAGCCGCTTTTTGAAGTTCTTGAAAGCCTTCCGACTCAACAGGGCGCCCACCTGCGACGTGATGGTCGCTTTCAGTGTTTGCTTCAACAGGTCTGAGACAAGCTTGCCGATGCCCTCGGTTGTTTTCAGGGCGACGTTCCCAACAAATCCGTCACACACGGCCACGTCGCAGCGACCGTTGAACAGGTCGCGACCTTCCACATTGCCGATGAATTGGTACAGCACGTCCGCGCTCAGGGCGCGCAACAAAGGCAGGGTGGCATGGGTGAGGGCATTGCCCTTACTGTCTTCTTCGCCGATGGAAAGCAGGCCAACCCGCGGCTTCGCCACGCCCAGCACATTGCGAGCGTAAATCTGGCCCATCAGGGCAAACTGCACCAGGTTTTGCGGATCGCTGTCAACGTTGGCTCCCGCATCCAGCAAAACGCAGGGCGTTCCCACCACGGTGGGCAGGATCGTAGCCAAGGCAGGCCGGTCGACACCCTCAAGCGTGCCCAGCACCATTTTGGCCGTAGCCATGGCCGCACCAGTATTACCGGCGGTGACGAAGCCGTGAGCCTTGCCTTCGCGGACCAGCTTGAGGCCAACCCGCATGCTACTGTCACGCTTGGCGCGTACGGCAAGTGCAGCTTTTTCGTGCATGCCGATATGCTCGCTCGCGTGAACGACCTCAATCGGCAAGCGTTCGCTACCCAGGTGCGACTTCAAAGCGGCAGCGATAATGTCCTGCGGACCTACCAGGTGCACCCGAACTGGAAACTGACGGCAGGCCGCGACAGCACCGCGGAGCTCAGGCTCCGGGCTCTTGTCCGACCCCATTGCGTCAAGAACGATATCCGTCAGCATCCAGCAGGTTGCCGGTTACGCTGCTTGCTTGTCAGCTACGGCGATGGCGCGACCACGGTACTCGCCGCACTTGGGGCAGGCGTGGTGCGGCAGCTTACGCTCATTGCAGTTCGGGCACAGGGCCGAGTTTGGAACAGTCAGAAAGTCGTGCGAGCGGCGCTTTGCAGTCCGCTGCTTGGAGTGGCGACGCTTTGGATTAGGCATCGGTTTTACCTTTCAACATCAGAAATCTTGTAGTCGCGTCTGATCCGGGCTTGTTGCTCCGCGTTTCAGGGCTGACCACTATTAGCTACGCCGCACCAGGCTAACCGAACATGGCTGCCCAAACAGCTTGAATCATGATTTGCTGAAACTGCCAAGACCCTGAAGCGCACTCCATCGAGGATCGATCCGCGCTGAACCACAGGTGCAGGCCGCTTCATTCAGGTTTTCGCCACAGTTCGGGCAAAGTCCTTTGCAATCTTCCCGGCAGAGCGAACGATCGGGCAGGGAAAGCAGCACCTGCTCGCGCACCACATCTTCCAGCAGCAAACCGCTCTCTTCATAATAGCCGATTTCTGTCTCGGCCTCGCTGATGGAGCGTTCTCCCTGTTCAGCATCAATGCCAGAGGGGCGAAAGATCAGGTCGAACCGCTGATCGGCACGGTGCAGAATGGGGTCGAGGCAACGCGCGCACAGCAGGTCGAAATCCCCCTGGAAGCGTGCACGCAGCCGGATATCGTCGACCACGTCGCGAGGTCCGCGATGTTCTTCGATCCGTTCTGCGGTACCAAGGATGTGGAGAGAACTTGTCTGCCGAACATCGGGCGCGTATTCGATTGAACCCGGGGTAAGCCGTACATCAAGGGGCATGGGATCGGGAATCAGGTCGCTTGGAGAGATGCGCATACTGTATCCATTATCGCAGTTTGCAGAATCTCTTACAGCTTGCCGCAGCGGCCAGATCTCCACTTTTCTGTAGGGCCAAGTCTCCAGGTTCCACATTTCGAAGCGCTGAGGCCCTGACTCCTGCCAGAAAGCTTTGAAAACCCATAATTCCCAGTTTGGCACGAGACCTGCTCTAAAGAGAGTGGGAAGAGTGTGCGGACAGGTGTTGCTGCGACAGCGGATCACACCAATGCACAGAACAACCGGAACGGGATGTTACCGCGCCAGCACCCGGAATCACGGGCATAGATCTGGGAATGCGGTACCCGACGGAGCAGAATTTTAGGAGGCCAGTGACTGGCCATTGAAACGGCCACCCTCGACGGTGGCCGTTCCACTTTCGTCTTATGAAGTTATGCTCCTCGATTGTCCCTTGCTAAATCCACCGGCTTCTGCGTAGGATAAGTGCTGCCCAGGGATTGTGCGGATTTCCATTCGCAAAGATCGGGCGTCTGCTTCCACGGTTCGCAAGCATTGCCCATCGCCGGCTTTCCACATGCCGCAGGTGTCCGGGAAACGTGACAGCAGATGGATGATCCCGGTACGATGTGGCTCAGATTTCGGCAGACTGACAGGCAGACGTTTGCTTTTCGGAACGTCCGAATGTCATGAGTGCTACGGCAGTCAGTGCCATGCATCAAGGCTGTAAAGGACGTAGGGACCTTTACAGAGCAGCACACCACCCGGTCTGTGTACGCGGCAGAACCCGAAGGACTTCGAGTC
>JBPBPZ010000199.1:0-18243 GCA_050954525.1 Janthinobacterium lividum | reverse complement strand
GCAACGAGTGGTTGAAGAGCACTGACAATATCTCAAAGAAAGAAGGTGTCATAGCAGAGGCTGCCGCAGAGTTGCTGCTGCGTGCGCGTTCTGCGCTTGTGCTTGGAGATCCAGAGTATGGCGGCGGCGCAAGGGCGGCAGAGTGGCGCGAGAAAGTGGATTATTTCAACACCGGATCCCTGCGTGTAAGGAGGGTTTTTCCGGCCGTCAAGATACACAAATTCATCCATACTGGACCGGCTAAGGCTACCGATCTCTGACGTAATCAGGGTGCAAGCTGTGTGGCTTGCACCCTGATTTGTGAAAGATACGGACCCGAGACAGGTGGGCCTTTTTGGAAAGTGGATTCCTGATGCGCAGTGACGTTAGCGGTTGATTGCCTTTTGGAAATGTGCCGAGTAACGTTCGCCCTGCACCTCGATACCGACGAGCACGTCATGGATCTGGGCCATATCTTCGGGTGTGAGTTCGACCTGTGCGGCACCCAGGTTTTCTTCCAACCGGTGGAGCTTGGTGGTGCCAGGGATGGGCACGATCCAGGGCTTCTGGGCCAGCAGCCATCCCAGCGCGATCTGCGCGCGGGTCAACTTCTTCCCGTCTGCGATTCGGCCAATTACATCTACAAGTGTTTGGTTGGCTTCCCGGGCATCCGGTGTAAACCGCGGAACGGTGTTGCGGAAGTCGGTGCTGTCGAACTTGGTGTCCTGGTTGATGGTTCCTGTCAGGAAGCCCTTGCCCAGGGGGCTGAATGGGACGAAGCCGATGCCCAGCTCTTCAAGGGTGGAAAGGATTTCCTCTTCGGGCTCGCGCCACCAGAGAGAATATTCGCTTTGCAGGGCTGTGACAGGCTGCACCGCATGGGCGCGTCGAATGGCGGCCACGCCTGCTTCTGACAAACCAAAATGCTTGACCTTGCCTTCCTGTATCAAGTCCTTCACGGTACCGGCCACATCCTCGATCGGGACGTCTGGATCAACGCGGTGTTGGTAGAACAGGTCGATTGCATCGATGTTCAAACGCTGCAGCGAGGCTTCTGCAACGGCACGGATCTGCTCGGGCCTGCTGTCCATGCCAATGCTTGGCTTGCCCTCTTTAAAGCCGAACTTGGTTGCGATCACCACCTTGTCACGAACAGGTGCAAGGGCTTCCCCGACAAGCTTTTCGTTTTCGTAGGGACCATATGCCTCGGCCGTGTCGAAGAAGGTAACGCCGCCGTCGTATGCAGCTCGGATCACCTTGATGGCTTCTACCTTCTCTGTCGCAGGCCCCAGACCGAAGCTCAGGCCCATGCAGCCGAAACCCAGTGCCGAAACTTCAAGACCACTCTTGCCCAACATTCGCTTTTGCATACTGTTCCTTCTAACGGTTCACTGTTTGTGCCCGGCGATCTCTGCTTGCTGCAAAGACGGCAAATGTGCACCGTCGGGCTCTACACAAGGATGCCGATGAGGCTCCGGAAGTAAACGTCACCGCGCTGAATGGCGGAGTGCCTGAGCGCGCTCCAGCCTGGCACGGGCCAGCAGGTTAGGACGTTTTACGCCGAAGGCACGCGCCACTTCAGCCGGATCGATGCTGCCATTACCCTGTGGGAACGCTGCTGCCAGTTCAGGCAGGGCGATCTCCTCAATGGGGCGGCAGTCTTCGCCCGTCGCAGGGTACCGCGCCAGGTTCCAGGTGTCGGCGGCTACAGCATCTGGCCAGACAAAAGTCGTTCCATCGTTTTCCGGCAGCAGACAGTGCGCTGATTGTGCCAGGGACAGAACGCGTTCGCGAATGCGATTGCCAGAGCGAAGAAAGCCATGTGCACGGGCGATGCGCTCCACCAGAAGACTGTCTTTGACGGGCCCTTCCTGCGCCACCACCTCGGCAATCAGACCTGCGAGGACGGAAGTATAGGCAGGCTCGAAGAAGCGGTCGGGCTGCAGCCTGGGTGATTGCGGCTGAAACTGCGTGCAACGGTACAAGCCGGGTTGCGATGCATCTAGCTGTGCTGCTTGTAAAGGGTCTACCGTATCAGGAGACACCTGCTCCAGCGGCTCGGCAGGGCGCATTTGATCTTCAGGCACAGACGCAGATTCGATGGATGCGACTGGCCGTTCTTCGGTGCTGCTCTCCGCAGCGGCGAGCGCAGACTCAGACTTTTGCGAGGCCTCGGCGGCGCGTTGCAATTTCTCGCGCGCTGCCGCATCCTGGGCCTCTTTCTGATCGGCCTGTCGGCGTTCGTTCAGGATCTTCTGCAGCGATGCGTGAAGCTGCTGCAATGCAGCGCGGCGATCGATCCACCAATCTGTAGACCAGACGCGCACCAGTTGCCAGCCAAGCTGCCGCAGTACCGATTCCCGCACCTTGTCGCGGTCGCGCGCGGTAGCGGCACTGTGGTACATGGCGCCGTCGCATTCCACACCGGCCAGGTAGTCGCCGGGCCGATCGGGATGCACGATGCCGAGATCAATACGGTACCTGGAGACGCCCACCTGCGGAACCAGGCTCCAGCCCAGGCCACGAAGCCCCTCAGCAACGGCTTCTTCGAAAGGTGATTCGTAGCCGCCCAGGCTACCCGCGACAGCCTGCCCCAGGGAACGCGGACCATGCTCCGCAAACTCCAAGAAATGTTTTAAGTCGCGCACGCCCTCGGACGACGTGCGGTTCAGGTCGATGAGATGGGACGGGAAAGAGGTGTACACCAGCATTTCGCGGCGCGCACGCGTGATGGCAACATTCAGGCGACGCCACCCGCCAGCCCGGTTCAGCGGACCGAAGTTCATCGGCATGGAAGGTGCTCCCGGCGTCTCCGGCGCATACCCGATGCCCAGCAGGATGACGTCGCGTTCGTCGCCCTGCACCGTTTCCAGGTTCTTGACAACGACGGGCTCTGCGGCGTCTTCGGCAAAGTACCGCTCAATCGCCGGGTTCTGTGCGCGTGCCTTGTCCAGCAGGTCTTCAATCAGGCCCTGCTGTTCGGCATTCAGCGTAATGACGGCGATGCTGGGGAAATGTCCCTGGGCGTCGGCAAGCGAAGCGTCGGCAAGCGAAGCATCGGTGAGCCTGCGTACGACTTCGCTGACGATAGCCTCCGCCTCAACCTGGTTGGTGCGCGACTTGCCGCGCGACCAGGAACCGTTGACCCGCTTCAGGGAGACGGCGCTGTCCCGCGTGACAGGCGCAGGAAATGTCAGCAGGTCGCCTTCGTAGTAGCGGTGATTGGAAAACGCGATGAGACTTTCGTGCAGGGACCGGTAGTGCCACGTGAGCCGGTGCCGGGGCAGGGCTGCTCCCAGGCATTCGTCCAGCAGGCTTTCCTGGTCGTCCACCACGTCGCTGTCGTCTTCCGCACCGGCGGCACGGTTGAAAAAGTTCGTCGGCGGCATCTGCTTGGGGTCGCCGGCGACGATCAGTTGGCGACCGCGTGCAATGGCACCGACCGCGTCCCACGGCGCGATCTGCGAGGCTTCATCGAAAATAACCAGGTCAAACAACGGGGCGTCCGCCGGCAGGTACTGCGCGACGGAAAGCGGACTCATCAACAGGCAGGGAGCCAGCGTTGTAAGTGCCGGTCCCATCTCGGTCACTAGCTGGCGCAATGGTTTGTGGCGCTTGGAAAGCTGAAGCTGATGGTGCAGCGTCGCGAAGCCGGACGGCAGCTTGGGATCGACCCTGGACGGGATGACGCCACAAAGCCTGGCCCGGATGTAACGCTTCGTAAGGTCCGCAAAGTCATCGTCAAGTGCGCGAAAGCGGGCTAGGCGGTCGGTATGTTCCGCCAGGTTGAACGTGCGCAGAACCGGGCTGTCATCCAGTGCCGATTCCACCCACCAGCGCGCGTAGGCAGATTCAAAGGTTGTCAGTGTGTCCGCAGTGGAGATCACTCCCTGCTCCAGGGCGGCGACCAGCGGCTCCAGCCCAAGGGCAAGTGCTTCCTTGCGAACGCGTAGCCAGGCAGTCCAACGGTTTAGGCCCGGGATGTTCTTGATGAGCGATGCAGCCGTGTGCTCTGCGGATGTAAGCAGGTCCGGGCTGCTGCCGGTCTGGGGTGAATCGGCCAGCCGCTCAGACTCTGCTAGCGCGTTCGAGAACAGGTGGTACGTTCTGCTGTACTCGAGCGCGCACTGGTGCAGCGGTGATCCCCCGGTTAGTTCTTCTGTTCGCTCGCTCAGAAGCGACTGCAGGGCGGAACGCAGTGCTGCTGTTTGTGCAGGGCTATCTGCAGCCCGCGCGACCAGTAGCCGAAGCCTGGCGGCACCGGCAGAGGTCTGCTCTACCGCTGCTGCATTTGTGCCCATGCCATGCCAGTTGGGCAGCGACTTTGCCTGTTCTCCAAGCTGCTCGACTGCTAACTGGTCGGCCAGCATGCCACGCAGCTTCTCGATGTCCTGGTCCAACTTGAGTTCCGGCACGCCAAGGTTTGAGAGTTCCTGCTGAACGGCCTTGCGTTTGAAGATGGACATCGGCCAGACAGCGGCGTTCGCCTTCTTCCATTCGCTTGCCAGGTGCTCCAGCGGAAGAGCCTTCAGTACCTCAGGCGGGTAGGTTGCCGACAGCCCACGTGCGGCTTCCGTGTAACCGGCGATCAACGCCGTTGCCTTCTGCGCGCTCTCAAGAGCGGTAGCGGCGTCCGGGCGAAAGACGAATCCAAGCTGCAGCCGTGCGGCTTCCGGCAGAAAAGCCGCGAGTTCAGCCAACGCGGCAAGTGCCGTTCCGCTGCCGGGCAGGTCCACGCCCAGATGCTGCAGCAGCCCGGCGCGCGCGGCACGACATGCGGCAACGGTTGCCGCTACTGAAGACGCAGCTTTCAGCAGGTTCGCCTGCCAGGCGTTGGACCACTCCGTCTGGCCGACAGTGGCAAAGGCGGACGCATCCATCGAGGCAACTGTCGTCCACTGCAAGCCAAGCCTGCGGGAGACGTCCTTGAGCGTGCGCATCGCGGCATCGTCATGGATCACTTGCTGTGGCCAGTCCAGGTGCACGGGGCTGGCGGCGTCTAGAAGTACGCGTCCAATGGCACGGTGCACGGTCCATCCATTGGGATGGATGTGGTGCAGCGCTTCCACCAGGGCATTCAGTGCATCACGTTCGCGGCAGATCGCTTCGGCGTCGCGCGCCCAGGCCTCCGCAGGCAGCTGCTCTGCCGTGCTCCAGGCCCGGTCCAGCTGGTCCAGCACTTCCTTCTTGTTGGCCTTGTTGGAGTGCAGCTCCAGGCAGAACGGTCCCAGGCCGTTCGCGCGTAGACGCCGATGCACCACGTCCAGCGCGGCCCGCTTTTCCGCGACGAACAGGACCCTGCGCCCCAGCGCCAGGTTGTGCGCGATCATGTTCGCGATGGTCTGCGATTTGCCGGTGCCCGGCGGGCCGTCCAGAACGAAGTCACAGCCGCGAGCCGAACCGACCACCGCAGCAAGCTGCGAGGAGTCAGCCGGTAATGGTGTGAAGAGGTCGCCTGGCGCAACCTCGCTGTCCAGACTTTCCGGACGCGGCGGATAGCCCGGGTAAGGGTACGGCTCGCGTGGAGTCTCCAACAGGTGCCGAACAACGCGGTTGGCCTTCAGCATCTCCGAGCGGTCGGCGAGGTCTTTCCACATGAGGTACTTCGCGAACGAAAACGAGCCCAGTTGCACGTCTTCTGTGACTTCAAAGCCGGGCGCGTCGCGGACCGCTTTGCGAACCGCCGTCCAGATGCGCGGGACGTCGACGCCGTGGCTGTCGGCAGGAAGGGCTCCGGATAGTTCGGGCACTTCTAACCGAAACTCCTGCCGCAGCATTTCCAGCAGTGTCAGGTTGATGCGCGGTTCATCATCCAGCATGGAAAGGCGCACACCCGACCGCACACTGCGGCGTTCGAGCTTGACAGGCAACAGCAGCAGCGGAGCGCGATAGACCCGCGTGTCGGTCGCGGTTTTCTTCCAGTTCAGGAAACCGACGGCCAGAAAGAGCGTATTCGATCCACCTTCCGCCAGGTCCAGGCGCGATTTGCGGAACAGGTCTACAAGTTGTGCGTCGAGCTTCGGCTCCTGCAGCAGCGCCAGCACCTCGCCCCGGCGCAACGCATCGGAGGCGTACGCCGCATCCAGCACTTCACCCGTTCGGCTGCGGTGCAGATCGGCATCCCTGCCGGCGGTGCCTTCCATCTGTGGAGCGGCCAGGATGCGGAAGCTTTTGCCGCTGGCCAGCTCGTCTTCCAGTTCACCCGGATTGGGGCACAGCAGTGGAATGCTCGACGCACCCACGGGCGCATGCAGCAGGCGGTTCCGCGCGGTCAGGTCCAGCAACTTGCGCTGCCAACGCCGCAACCGACCCTCCGGGGTAGACGCCGTGTCGGTGTCGGTCACGTCGAACGCAGGCAGGGCGGGCGCGGGCTCCAGGCCGAATGCTGCGTCGTCCACGACAGGCAGTGCTGCATCGGGCAGCCCTGCTGCTGTCACCTGCGGCAGTGCCAGGGGCCGCAACCGCTGCATGCGTGCGCGTCGCAGGTCCAGCGCCAGAACAAATCGGGCTTCGCGGTCTTCGGCAATCTGCCGGTTGCCTTCCGCAATGGCCTTCGCAAAGCCGGCGCGGTTGCTGCCCATGCAAAGTGTGGTTTCGAAGACCAGCAGTTCCTGCAGGGCGACGCGTTTGCGCAGGGCCGAAGCATCTTCTGTCAGCAGCGAAGCAAACTCCTGCGGCTGCAGCCACACGCCGGTAAACGCATGGCCTTCGGTCAGGATGACTACAGGGTTCAGGCCCGTCTGCTCAAGCGCACCCGCGAAAAGCAACGCCGTGTCCAGGCAGGTCGCCAGCCCTTGTTCCACAACTTCTTGCGGTGCGCGAATCTTCTGCCCTTGCGTTTCAAAGCTGGCGGGCGGCAACACGTAGGTAAGCCGAAGGGCAGAGATGGCAGACCAGATTGCAGACGCCAACTCGTACGAGCGCGACCTGCTCTTGCCCTCGTAGCCGTCCAGGCTGTCAGGCTTGCCGGCGTCACGCAGAACCTCGGCAGCAGCCCTCAAAATGCGCGCGACTGCCGGGTCATTGGGCTGCACAAACATCGCCAAGAGCTCTGCCATGCTGCCCGCTCCGCCCCACTCGCCCGCGGCAAGCACTTCGATTGGGTAGCTTTCGCTTGCCAGCGGCTCACCCGCGTCAGCGCCTGTGCTGCCCTGCCAAAGCTTGAAACAGACATGGGCGCGTACGGCTTCCTTCAGGCCAAGCAGGAAGCTTGCATTCAGTTGGAGATCGCGATCACGAACAACAATGGAACTGCCCGGCAGCAGGCGATCCAACTTCCAAACGCGCGGCACAAAGATCGGCGGATTGGCGGAGACTTCCAGTTGCAGATCTTCCGAGGCGACGTCGCTATGGCTTGTGACACGCAGTTCGCGCAGCACCGGTACGGCACCTTGGTGCGTGGCAAAACTTACCTTGGCACATGGTGAGGCTTCAATGGCAAACGGAGGCACCACTGCAGGGATTGGGGCGGCATCTGCACCGCTGCTTACCGGGTCAGTCGACACTTCGCCCGGGGTCGACCGGCTGCTTTCTGCTTCCATTGCCATTCTTATAGTTTTAGCGCAGCATACCGAAATACGAGATGAAACATAGCTTTCGCTTTCTGCACGCTGCTGACCTGCACCTGGACAGTCCCCTCCGCGGTCTTTCGCGCTATGAAGGCCTTTCCGTCGAAGAGATCCGTGGCGCTACCCGGCGTGCGCTGGAAGCGTTGATCGATTTCGCTATCGCCGAGTATGTCGACTTTGTTGTGATCGCAGGCGACATTTTCGACGGTAAGTGGCAGGACATGGGCACAGGCCTTTTCTTCGCCAAAGCCCTGGCAAAGCTGAATGCCGCAGACATCCCCGTGTACTTGCTGAAGGGCAATCACGATGCGGAGTCCACGGTGGCACAACGGCTGCCGCTGCCGCCGCTGGTGAAGGTGTTCAGTTCCAGAAAGGCTGAAACCTTTCTGTTGCAGGATCACGCAGTGGCGATTCATGGCAAGAGTTTTGCGAACGCGCATATCTCCGAAGACATGACGCTGCAGTACCCCGCCGCAGTCGACGGCTACTTCAACATCGGCCTCTTGCACACGTCAATGGGTGGTTACGCGCAGCATGAAACGTATGCTCCTACGTCCGTCGCAGCACTGACTGCCAGGCAGTACCAGTACTGGGCGCTGGGTCATGTACACGATTACGCCGTGCTGGCCGAGCATCCGCTCATTGTGTACCCCGGCGTTTTGCAGGGACGCAACATCCGGGAAACAGGCGCAAAGGGCGCGGTGCTGGTGCAGGTAGAAGACGGTGCAGTGCGCAGTTGCAAACCTGTTCCATTCGACGTGGTGCGATGGAGTCGCGTCCCTGTCGATTGCAGCGGGCTCGAGGCGCGAGAAGACCTGTACGGTCGCATGCGAACCGCTTTGCGCCACGCTCTGGAGACTGAGGCCGGGGGCAAGCCGCTGGTCGTCCGAGTAAGCTTTACGGGTGCCACCGCACTGCACGCGGAGTTGCAAAGCACGAGGTCGCTTCTGCGCGAGGAGCTGCGGACCATCGCCGCCGAAGTTGATAGCAATCTATGGGTCGAAAAGATGTCGCTCGACACGGGCGAAACCGTCGCCGTGCACGCGGGAGCTTCCAACCTGGGCGAGGCGGATGCAGACGACCTGTTCGCCATGCTGGACCAGGCCCCCACAGACCCTGAGTTTTTGAACATGCTGGCAGATGACCTTGCTGTGTTTCTCTCCACCGCCAACCCGCCAACTGCCGGTGAGGAATCACTGCATGCTTCCGTGCGCAAGGGGCAATGGCCAGCGCTTGTGTCCCAGGCAGGCGCAGCCCTGCGCGCACGTTTGCTGGGGGCGCAGGGCTGATGCGCTTTGCTGAGTTACACCTACTGAAGTACGGCAAGTTCGAAGGCTGCGACCTGCATTTTCCAAAGCAGACCGTGGACTTTCACATCATCTTTGGAGCGAACGAGGCAGGCAAATCCACAACGCTGGCAGCGGTGGGCGACCTCCTGTTCGGGTTCCCGCATGGCAAGGCGCAGGACTACCGCTTCGACGCTTCGCTGTTGCGGGTGGGCGCGGTGCTGGAACAGGACACGCAGCGCACAGCGGTGCGACGCAAGCGCGGGCGCGGTGCCACGCTGATGGATGCGCAGGACAGCCCGGTCAGCGAAGCCGTGCTGGCAGGCATGCTGCACGGACAAACGCGTGAGACATTCCACGCAGCGTGGAGCCTGGACCACGGACTTCTGCGAGCGGGTGGTGAAGCTATTTTGGCCGCCAAAAACGACATCGGCCAGGCGCTGTTTGCAGCAGGCTCGGGCCTGACCGGCGTCACGCGCATCCTGGAAACCCTGGAAGAAGAGGGCGATAGCATCTGGGGCGCTCGCGCCAGGGCCAGCCGCAGCTACACGCGGCTCAGCAGAGACCTGAAGGACGCAAAGGATCGGCTTCGTGCGGCAGAGGTTCGGCCGCTGGCGTGGAAAACCGCGTACGACCACTTGGAAGACCTGGAGAGGCAGCAAGCCGCACTGGACGGGCAGCAGCAGGCCCTGCTTGCGGAACAGCGATCGTTGGAACGTGCGCGCCGCATCCTGGAGCCTGCTCAACAGCTACACGCCCTGCAGGCCTCGCTGAATGGGCAAACAGCACCGCTGTTCACTCCTGTACTGGAGGCGCTGTTTGACAGCTCCTTCACCCTGCACGCAGAGGCGGTTTTGCAGCAGGGTACTGCGGAACGTCTGCTTGCCGAAGAGGAGGAGCGTCTGCGGGCAATCATCCCGGATGAAGCCTGCCTTCAGCATAAAGACGAGCTGGAGTTGCTGATCGAACAACGCAGCATCGGTCAGGCCGTGGAGGGTAGCTTGCCTGACAAACAGGCGAAACTCCACGAGAAAACGCTGGAATTGGAGGAGGCTCTGCGCGCCTTGCGACTGCAGGCCATGCCTGCCGCCACACTTCTGCTGACACTGCCGGCGGCTGCAACGGTCACGGAACTGAAACGGCTGCTGGATAGCCACACCGCGCTCGACAGCGCCCTGCACGTGCTTCGTAACGGGTATGCGGATGCCCAGGTTGAGCGCGATGCAGCAGCACGCGCGCTGGCCGATCATGAGGTGCTGCCTGCTTCCGCAGATCTGCAGACGGTTGTGGAAGCTTCTCGGCGCATGGGAGATCTGGACGGACAAGCCGAGCAGGCACGCAGGCTGCAGGCGGAACGCATCCGGCAAGCGGCGGACGCGTTTGCGCGCCTGCTGCCCTGGGTTGGGGACGCTTCAGCGTTGCGACAGCTGACCTTGCCGTCGGAAGACCTGCTGCAGGCCGCTCGCGACCGCGAAACGTCGGCCGTGGCCGTTCTTGCCGACGAAACGCGATTGGCCGGTCGCCTGCGAGAAGAAGTGGCCGGTCTGCAGCTGGATCGTGAACTGCTTCTGAAGGCGGGAACAGGCGTTGCCGCCGCCGTGGTGAGTGATGCCAGAAAAGCACGGGAGGCCTGCTGGGGTGACCTGAGGGCGCACATGGAAGGCCGAATAAACCTGGCCAGTCCGCGCACCGAGATCAGTCGGTACGAGGATCTAACGGCGCAGGCAGACAGCCGTGCCGACGAGCGGTTTCTTTCTGCGGAAGCTTCTGGAA
The DNA here is from genome assembly GCA_050954525.1 of Janthinobacterium lividum. Classification (GTDB taxonomy): domain Bacteria; phylum Acidobacteriota; class Terriglobia; order Terriglobales; family Acidobacteriaceae; genus Terriglobus. The sequence continues at coordinate 7,637 of JBPBPZ010000199.1, read as the reverse complement.
GGCTGGCACATGTGGACACCGCAGTTGCGACGGCAGAGCTGCACCTGTCCCATGCGGAAGTCCGCATAGAGCGCGCCAACACCGCTCAAATGCATACCGAAAGCCTTTGGTCGGCCGAGCTGGCCCGGCGTTCCCTGCCGGTGTTGTCCGTCGCAAGGCTGCGGGAGTGGATGGTTCTTCGCGAAGAGGCTGTTCAGGCATCGTCGCTGGCCGAAACTTCCGCGGAGGCACTCCACGCAACCCAGACAGCCCTGGACAGCGCCCGGCAGCATCTTGCCGACGCAACGGGTCAACTGCCGGGACAGAAGTCGTTTCGCCAGTTGCTGGACGCTGCCGAGATCACACTAAAGGCAGCCCTGGACAGCACCACCACGTATGACCGATTAAAGGCAGATTTGCGCCGAGCGGAAGACAAGGTGTTCGCGGAATCACGCAAAGTCGACCGCAATCTCGCCGAAACACGCGACTGGCAAGTGACGTGGAATCAGGCCGTCGCGAAGGCGCACCTGGATAGCTCGATGAGCGCAGCGGATCTGGACAACGTGGCACTGGTGCGGGCCACAGCAATGACCGTTCAGCAACTGCGCGATGAAATCGAGACGGCTAGCAGCACACAGAAAGACTTCCTTGCGCGACTCGGAACACTTTGGACTGCACTGGAAATGCCTGACCAGCCGCAGGGCTTCCCCGAGCGCATCGATGTACTGAAACGTCGCCTGCAAACCGCGCGCGACAACCAGCAGCGCATTGCAACCATTACCACCGCCCGCAACGCACGTGACGAAGAACGCCGCACAGCCGAGGCCCGGCGCGCCTCCGCCGAGCGCAGCCTGCAACCCTTACTGCAGCTTGCGGCTGTGGAGTCGCTGCCAGCGCTTGCTGAACGGGTAGAAGAGTCCAGGCGGGTGCGAAAGGTGCTCGACGAGATCGATGACGTAAAGGGAAGGATTCTCTCTTTAGGTGATGGACTTCCGCTGGCAGCGCTGCTGAAGGAAGTAGACGGCAAGGTCCCCGACAGCATGGCAATGCGGTCCGACGAGCTGTCACATGAGCTGGACACGCTGGGCAAGCAGATCCGCGATACGGCAGACCTTGCCGGCGTATCGCGCACCAACTTTCAGGCGCTTGACCACGGGGCAAGTGCGTCCGAAGCCGCAGCAGATGCAGAAATGGCGAACGCAGAGCTGGATGTGCAAGCCGAGGCATACCTGCTGAAGCGTACGGAAACCCTTTTGTTGCGCTGGGCCGTGGAGCGTAAGCGAAAGCAGACACAAAACCCGCTGCTTCAGCGGGCCGGTCAACTCTTCAGCATCCTTACCGGCAACCGATACAGCAGCCTTTCGCTTTCTGACGAAGGCAGCGCCTCCATGCTGCTGGGCAATCCGGCGGATGAGTCACGGCCTGTGCCGGTAGACAAAATGAGTGAAGGAACCATCGACCAGCTCTTTCTGGCCCTGCGTGTCGCCTCCATGGAACAATCCGTGAAAGGCGGTTCCATTCTGCCGGTACTGGCCGACGATCTCTTTATCAATTTTGATGATAGGCGGGCCGAAGCAGGCTTTCGCATCTTGGGCGAACTGGCAAAATCTACTCAGGTGCTTTTCTTCACGCATCACCAGCACCTGCTGGATATTGCGAGAAAAAGCATGCATCCGCACGAGACTCGCGTCTGCAACCTTTGAATTTAGGGATTTGCTGTGTTGCCAGTACGTGGCTCTATAGGCTTGTGGGAAGTGTCCGCTTACAGCCCGGACCACGGAGTCGTGTCGATCGGATTCTTCCTAAGTGGGTAAGAATGGTAGGCACGAGGAGACTCGAACTCCTGACCTCTACCGTGTCAAGGTAGCGCTCTAACCAACTGAGCTACGCGCCTGCGCAGGATCGACACCCGCCGGTACTCCTGCGGTGTTCTTTCAGTGTACTTGCCAACGCGTCGCCGGGCAAACGCCGGGGCGGCAACCATGCAGTCGATACAATACTTTTCAGTCCCGCCTCATGTACAAGCCCTGCCCACTATGACCCTTCTCCGCCAATTTCGAGCGCTGCCCAACCTGCTCACCCTGCTACGTCTCTTTGCCATCCCTTTCCTCGTCATCGCCATTCTGGACCGGCACGAGGAGGTGGCGCTGCTGGTATTTGTGGTGGCAGGCGCGACTGACGCGGTGGATGGCCGGCTGGCCCGCAGGCTGAACCAAAGCACGCGCCTGGGTCAGTACCTGGACCCCATCGCTGACAAGCTGATGCTGTCGACCCTGTTCCTGACCACGACCCACATCGGCCTGGTGCCGCTGTACGTTACCGTGCTGGTGTTTGCGCGGGACCTTGGCATCCTGCTGATCAGCACACTGCTTTACGTCACGCACACCATGCGCGACTTCCAGCCCAGCGTGGTCGGCAAACTGAATACACTGGTGCAGATTTTCACCATGCTACTAGTGATGGTCACAGCCGTCCGCAGCACACCGCAGTTGCTGCTGCTAAGTCACTGGCTGCTAGTCCTGATCGCCTGGCTGGCCCCGCTTTCGGCAGCGCAGTACGCCTGGGTGGTCACTCGCCGCATCAGCCATGAGCCTGCTCATTCGCTCTAAGTTCAGGTGGAGAATTTCCCTTGTAGACCGTGCGTCCTGCTTCGTACAACACGAAGAAACACAGCAAAGCGCAAGACACTGGCCAAAAGCTTGCAAGTAGGACCTTCAGCAAGCCTGGCAGCGGCGCTTGGGCACCAAGATCAAAGATCAAGGATCCAACCGACACGCTTGCCACCGTTAGCAGAAGCCCAAGGGTCACGCTGACTTTCCGCATTCGGAGCACATTCACCCATAAAATGAAGAACATAATCAAGCCAGTCGAGTACCCATGCCGCCAAGACACAGGTGAGGCAAGGGACAAAATGACGGCAAACGTCGCAAGAATCAGCCCCTGCACCTGTGGGGCCAAGGTCGCATTTATGCGGCGGAGGCGCCATATCTGCGCCAGGCACGCCACATAGAAGCCCAATGAAAGCACCTTGCTTGCTAGAACAACAAGCGTCGGTTGCGGCTGGTTGATCAGGATGCGAGCTTCAGGGTATGTCGTTGGGTGACCGTAGTATAGCCAGTACACGACTGAACCAAGCGACTTGTTTGCCAACGCTGGAACGCCGCCACTCATCTCCATCAGTACCCGAAAGCTGGATACCAGGTTCTCAAACCCGTTGATCGCGACAACACCCGCAGCAATGGCCAGGTTGGCAGCAATGTACCAAGCCGTCCACCGACGTTCCCGTCGCGTGTTCAATATAAGAAAGACCGGGAGGATGAGCAGGGGCGTGACTTTCAACCAGGTCGCAAGCGCAAAAGCCAGTGCTGAAAGCGCAACGCGGCCACTTGTGTAGCTCACAATCCCAAGTGTCCAAAGCGCTAACAGGACAATGGAAATCTGTCCCTGCGAGATGGTCTCGTGGACCGGCCAGCAAGCGTAAGCCGCAAAAAGGATTAGGCCGGTTTCGGCAGAAAGGACCTGCAAACCCAACCAGGCTGCAAGACGAACTGTCACCGATACGATAAGCACAAGATTGAAACCCCGCCACAGCATGGCAGCGTGGCGCGGCGCTATGTAACTTACAGGAATAAGCAAGTCAGCTAGCACGGGCGGGTACAGGTAAAGATTTGTTCCATTGAACCCAGCGGCTTCTGCACGCTGGTACACCTCACTGCCTGAAGGTGCCCAACGTAGCTGCGGGTTTCCGCCCAAGGCAGGCGTGTACATGTTCAGCCTGGGATGATCATGGACGGCTGCTGCCTCAAAGTAATAATCGTAGAAATCCAGGTCAGGTTCGTCCATGACGTGGCCCATATATCGCTGCAGCAGCGTGGAACCAAGCACGGAGAGAACGACCAACGCCAACAGACCCCGCAGAGTACCTTGACGCATAGATTCGGAACTCCTCATCCCCTAGAACGACGGTTTCGTTGGAATCTTCAGGCCATACTACACGTTGGACCGCGTGCCAGCCCGGCGATAAAAGTTATCAAACAAGAGGCCTTTGCCATTGCAAGTGCCTCTTCCCCGGCCTACACTAGAGCGTGAGCCGCCCGCTAAATTGCTGCGGCCATACCCTATGCTGCGGCTTACCAAAAAAGCGGATTACGGTTTGATGGCCCTGAAGTACTTGGCAGAGCAGGCGCTGCTGTCTGGCCAAACGGGTGCTGCTAGTGCGCAGTCAGCCAAGGATATCGCTGAGGCCTACCATATCCCCCCACAACTGCTGGCGAAGATCCTGCAAACGCTGGCACGGCAGGGAATCCTTGTGTCGCATGCTGGTACCAACGGGGGGTATGCGCTGGCGAGGCCTGCGGAGCAGATCAACGCCTTTGACGTGATTCGCGCTATTGACGGCCCACTGTTTATTACAAGTTGCATCACCATTCACGGCACCTGCGACCTTGCAGGCCACTGCACCATCAAAGAACCGTTGCGCAAGGTAAACGACAGCATCAAGGACCTGCTAAGCGGGATCGTTATCGCCGACCTTGCCGAGCCGCCCGATTCGAGCGCCATGCCGGTCGCCGGGGGCTTGGTCTCGATCGCAGTCTAGTTAAAAGCTCTACCTATAAAGTTCGCAAAAACTGCACCACCTTTCGCTCGAACGCACCACGGAGAACAGAGAACATGAGCCTCGCCGCTGAAATTGAACTGTTGCAGACCACGCCCGTGCACACGGGTGTCCAGCTGCCTATCTATATGGACAACCACGCCACCACCGCGCTGGATCCGCGCGTTCTGGAAGCGATGCTGCCCTACCTGACCAAGATCTATGGCAACTCTGCCAGCCGCAACCATGCCTTTGGCTGGGAAGCCGAGCAGGGCGTGGACAAGGCCCGCGAACAGATTGCAAAGCTCATCAACGCCACGCCGAAGGAGATCATCTTCACCAGCGGCGCGACGGAAGGCAACAACCTCGCGATCAAGGGCGTCGCGGAGATGTACCGCGAAAAGGGTAACCACATCATTACCCAGGTGACTGAGCACAAGGCCGTGCTGGACACCTGCAAGCGGCTGGAAAAGAATGGCTACCGCGTGACCTACCTGCCGGTGCAGCCGGACGGTCTGGTATCTGTCGCTGACATTGAAGCTGCCATGACGCCGGAAACCATCCTGGTCACGATCATGTACGCCAATAACGAGATCGGCACGGTAAACCCGGTCGCCGAGATCGGCAAGCTGTGCCATGCCAAGGGTGTCCTTTTCCACACGGATGCGGTTCAGGCCGCAGGCAAGATCCCGGTGGACGTGCAGCGCGACAACATCGACCTTCTGTCACTTTCCGGGCACAAGGTCTACGGCCCCAAGGGTGTGGGCGCACTGTATGTTCGTCGCCGCAACCCACGCGTTCAGTTGAATGCGCAGATCGATGGCGGCGGTCACGAGCGCGGTATGCGTTCGGGCACGCTCAACGTCCCCGGCATTGTTGGGCTGGGCGAAGCCTGCGAGATCGCTATGAACGAGATGGCCGCAGAAACGGTTCGTCTGACCGGCCTGCGTGACTACATGAAGGCGAAGTTCGAGAACGCGCTGGACTACATCCACGTCAACGGCAACATGGATCACCACCTGCCCGGAAACCTGAATATGAGCTTTGTGTACGTCGAGGGCGAAAGCCTGTTGATGGGCATTAATGACATCGCTGTGTCATCCGGTTCGGCCTGCACCTCGGCTACGCTGGAACCCAGCTATGTGCTCAAGGCTCTCGGACTCGGCGACGATGTAGCGCACAGCTCTATCCGCTTCGGTCTGGGCCGCTTCAACACCAAGGAAGAAGTCGATTACGTTTCGGACAAGATGATCGATACCGTGTTGAAGCTGCGCGAACTGTCTCCACTGTATGAGATGGTCAAGGAAGGTATCGACCTGACCAAGATCGAGTGGACAGCGCACTAAGATTGGCATGATTTAGCCGGCGAGTCAGCAGCAGACCGGCACGCATCTAAACTAACGCATTCGCTTAACAGGAGAACCACCATGGCATATAGCGACAAGGTTGTTGATCATTACGAAAATCCCCGCAATGTAGGCACGCTCGACAAGAGCAGCACAGAAGTGGGCACCGGCCTGGTTGGCGCTCCTGAGTGCGGTGACGTCATGCGCCTGCAGATCAAGGTGAACCCGACCACCCAGGTGATCGAGGACGCAAAATTTAAGACGTTCGGCTGCGGTTCTGCCATTGCCTCTTCGTCGCTGGCGACGGAGTGGGTCAAAGGCAAGACAGTTGCTGAGGCGCTTTCCATCTCGAACACCGAGATTGTGAAGGAACTCGCCCTGCCGCCGGTCAAGATTCACTGCTCTGTGCTGGCAGAAGACGCCATTCGCGCCGCCATCGGCGACTGGAAGAAGAAGAACAACGTGGCCGAAGCTGAACCTGCCCTGGCTGGCGCCGCTCACTAAGGTCGTCATCCTGAGCGAAGTCGAAGGACCTGCTTTCTTCCATGCCACTTCGGTTGGAAGTCGGCAGGTCCTTTGTTGCAAGGCGCAGCTTTGGCTGCAGTTGAGGAGACAGAGATGTCCGTAGTCGGAATCAATACCACCACCAGTAATGAAATGAGCGCGCCCGCTCCGCAGGCCGGAGCTGCGCCCGTATACTCCAGTCCCATCGCCCCGCCCGTTTCTGCGCCGCCGGACAATGCCAAAGCGCAGAATATCCAAGTGACGGAGAAGGCGCTGAAGCGCATCCGCTCCGCCATGGCAAAGGAAAATGTCAATGGGGACCAGGGCGGCTTACGCGTCGGCATTACCGGTGGTGGCTGCAGCGGCCTGAGCTACAACATCCGCTTCGATTCGCAGCCCCGCGAACGTGACCGCGTCTACATCTACAGCCAGGATGGCGACAAAGTACAGGTTTTCGTTGACCCAAAAAGCTTTCTGTACCTGAGCGGTATGGTGCTCGATTTCGAAGAGACGCTGATGCGCCAGGGCTTCAATTTCATCAACCCGCATAGCACCAAGAGCTGCGGCTGCGGCTCGTCCTTCACTGCATAGCAGATGCGTGAGTACCTTGTGATCTACGAACAGGCAGCTGAGACTGCCGTCGCCAATCAGCCCTTCAAACGCATGACGGTACCAGCATGAATGCGTCCTCGATGCCCTGCGTCGCTGCTGAGAAAGCTTCTGCCCGGTACGTGCGCGTCGGCACCTCTTCCCTGCTCCTCATCGTCTCCCTGATCGAGTGCGGCATGGCGGCGATGATGGTTGCGGGATCTCAGACCGTCGCAAACTTTGTATTTCTACTCTGTACGCTGGCGCTGCTGTCGGCTACTGTCATCGCTTTACGTGATGCATCCGCCCGCGTGCTGATGGTGGTGCAGAGTGCAGCGGCTGCTGCCTTGCTGACACTGTTCTGGGCCAGTGGCGACCGGTCACATGGCGGCCCCAGCATCACCCTTGGGCATGCGACGTATGAACCCACGCTGACCCTCGCGGGCCTGCTGTTCATCGCCATGCTGCTGGCACGGCTGCTGCGTCGCAGCCCGGCAGAGCAGGCCTGCAAGTGCGGCTAAGCTTGCGGCCGCACCCACTTTCTGCGGCGCTCGCCTCCCATTGCGCATCACACCCTGCATGACCTACTTTGAAGTGTTTTCACTGCCGCCGAAGTTGGGTCTTGA
>JBPBPZ010000222.1:0-18281 GCA_050954525.1 Janthinobacterium lividum | reverse complement strand
TTGATAGTAGCCGTGCAGATGACCCGCTGAGACGACTTGGACATCCGGCGGCACGGCACGGCTTGACGTACCATCGCGGCCCTCTGATTTGGCTTCTTACTGGGCATGAAGATTGCCCTCAAGCCCATCTCTCAGCAAGTCATTGTGATTACCGGCGCGTCCAGCGGCATCGGCCTGGCAACCGCAAAGGCGGCCGCCGCGCAGGGTGCCATGGTCGTGCTGGCTTCCCGCAACGAAGACGCGCTCCACGCAGTGGTTGCTGAAATTACCGCCACTGGTGGAAGGGCGTTCGCTGTGCCGACCGACGTCAGCAAGCGCGAGGACATTGAGCGACTGGCGGAAACGGTTCTGCAGCAGTTTGGAGGGTTCGATACGTGGGTCAACAATGCAGGTCTTGGCCTTTGGGGTCGCCTGGAGCAGGTGTCTGACGAAGACCATCGCCAGTTGTTCGACATCAATTTCTGGGGGGTGGTGTACGGTTCCACGACTGCTCTGAAGACGCTCAAGAAGCGCGGTGGAGCGCTCATCAACCTGGGCAGTGTGGCGTCTGACTTTGCCTTCCCAATCCAGGGCATGTACTCCACTACCAAGCACGCCATCAAGGGTTTCACTGACACTCTGCGCCGCGAACTGCACGATGAGGATGCACCTGTTTCTGTGACACTGATTCAGCCCGCCGCTATCGGCACACCGTTTGCGGAGCACGCCAAGAACTACACGGGCATTACGCCCAAGCTGCCGCCACCGCTGTACGCTCCGGAATCCGTTGCCAAGGCCATTCTGTACGCCGCTGAGCATCCGCGCCGGGCCCTGCATGTGGGTGGTGCGGGTAAGGTGATGGGCATCTTCAGCCGGCTCACGCCGAAGCTGGTGGACGCCACCTCGACTCCCATGGTGCAGTCGCAGTTTGGTGAAGGCGAAAACCACCAGGCAGGTGCCTTGTGGCAGGCCGGGCATGATGGAAATGTGCGCGGCGGCCAGTCAGGCATTCGTCCCAGCAGCTACACGGCGGCTTACACCAACCCTGCCGCCACCGCTGGGGTTGTTGCCGCTGTTGGCGCACTGATTGGATTCGCGATCCTGCGGCGTAAGTAATTGCAGTCAGCTTCCAGACGCAGAAATGGGGCACCGCATCAAGCGGTGCCCCATTTCATACAGAGAACTACGCGCCTGCTTCAACCAACGCCGCGCGCTTCGGCAACTTCCAGTCCTGCCGCACCCAGTGGCAGGTGTACCCGTAGGGGATGCGCTGCAAGTAGTCCTGGTGTTCCGGTTCGGCCTGCCAGAACGGCCCTGCGGGAGCAACCTCCGTAACGACCTTGCCAGGCCAGATGCCGGATGCGTTTACATCGGCAATCGTGTCTTCTGCCACGCGCTTCTGCTCGTCCTTGGTGTAGAAGATGGCCGAGCGGTAGCTTTCGCCGCGGTCATTGCCCTGCCGGTTGGGCGTGCTTGGATCGTGGATCTGGAAGAAGAACTCCAGCAGGGTGCGGAAGCTGAGCTTTGCTGGATCAAAAACGATTTCGACCGCTTCAGCGTGGTTGCCATGGTTACGGTAGGTCGCGTTCGAAACTCCGCCGCCACTGTAGCCCACACGCGTGGAAATTACGCCCGGGTAGTCACGCAGTAACTCTTGCATACCCCAGAAACATCCGCCCGCCAGAATCGCTGTCTCAGTCGCCATCATCGATCTCCTGTTCACAGTTTTAGATGCACAGCATCCCCCTAAGGTCCTTGTTCTACCGCTCTGCCCCAGGCTCCATGCTGCTGGCGCTCAGTTACGTCGGCGGTGTCTAAGAACAATCCAATTAGTTAGCAAAAGAATGCAGGTGGAACATGATGAGTAAACGCCTTGCATGAGTTAGTTCCACTTATGGAACGACATTCGAAGCCAGTCACATGAAACCACGTTTCTATGTAAAAGATTGGCAACTTTCTGTTTCAGCACTGTATCTATCCTCGTAGTGCTGCCGACGAACAGATTGAACCTGCCGTGCTAAGAGCGGTCTGATTTTGTAAGCCTGTTGTGGAATGTAGCATCCCCTCGAACTATGCCTTCACAAAATGCATGGTTCGGCTACAAGCCGTAAAGCGTGATGTAACAGCCTAAGAAGACGGGCATCTGCCACGTCTCACTGCAAACCCTACGGGTACAGCCCGTGTATCAAACTGCGCCAGGCGCACTTACTTTTGGAGGTCCCCCAAATGATTCTGAAACTCAAGTCTCTCTTACCCGCTGCTCTTGCACTAAGTGCTTCGATTGGTGTGCACGCCCAGTTCTATAAGCTGCACGGTGCAAGCATTTCCGTGGGTGCGACTGGAAACTATGTCCAGACACTTACCGATAACCCGCAGCCAGTTACCTTTACATCAGTAACACCCTCTGGCGTAACCGCGACCAATACAGTATTCAACCAGATGCAGAACAACACGTCGTCACTGGGATTTCTTACCTCACTGCAGTTCCACCCGGTGCCATGGGCAGGCGTTGAAGTGAACTATGGGTACCAGCACTACACCGAGCGCTTTAACTACAACCTGCCGGGCATCGGACCGCGTGTAGGCACGCAGGTGCCGGTAACGACCCACGAGGCGACGGGCGCGTACCAGTTTCACCCCAAGCACATTCCTTTGCAGCCGTTTGTAAATATCGGTGGTGGTGCGATCGATTTTGTGCCGACGCAGACTGGTGCAAACCAATGGCGTGGCGCGGGTCTGTTGGAAACTGGACTCGATCTGGCCATGCCCTACACGCAAAGAAGGCTGGCATTGCGTATCCAGGGACGCGGCCTGTTCTATCGCGCACCCAACTTCTACAACACGGCGATCAGCACGCGTAGCTGGCGTGTAAGTGCTGAACCCAGCGCGAGCTTTGTTTATCGCTTCTAGTTGAATTTTTTAGCAATTAAAAGCAAGGGCGCGCATATTACATGCGCGCCCTTCTTATAGGTACCGAAAGCTATGCCGCAACTTCCTGGCCAGCCTTGGCAGCTTCCTGGTTGATGGTGCTTTCAGCCAGTTCCGTAAACTTCTTGTCGCCACCCTTGCTGTCTTCCAGGCTCTCTGTCAGCCCCTTTGCAGCGTCCTGCTTACCGATCACCTTGGCATAGCTCTCCAATGATCCGTAAGACGCCACGCGGAACAGCTGCTGCTGGTTTGCCGCAACGATCAGCGCAGAATCACGAACAGGACCTGGATCGGTGTTCTTGATCATCTCCAGCACTTCGGTGATCATGGCGTTCACAATGTGGTTGTTATTGCGCTGTACCTGCTCACCCAGCTTGCCGAACGCCTCTTCTACCTTGCCGGCATATTCCTTGCTCTTGGTTGCGGTCTTGCTGAAAAGTTCTTTCAGTTCGGGGTTCGAAGACGCCTCTGCCATCTGAGGGGCTGCGGATCCGATCTTCTCTTCCAGGTCCAGAACATAGGTCAATGCGGTGGTCATCAGTTGCTGCACGCTTTGAATCTTCATGGTGTTATCTCCAGGCAGGCTGGCCACGCTCTCGGGCCGCCTCACGTGTACTGAGATGGCAGCCCTCGCGTAGGAACGAAGAGGTGTCGTCTGCCAAGTCCCGCCTCAGCAAGCCGCACGCCTGCAATGTCGAGCGTGCAGCAGTTTTAACCGGGAGATATTCATCGCACTGGATAGAAGCTCGGCCTAGAGTGAGGTGCCCCGGCTCTCCACTAGCAACTTTGCACGGCTCACAAAGTCGGTCAGCGAAACGGAGCCTTCATCGCCCTTGCCACGAGTGCGGACGCTGACTGCGCTGGCGTCCGCTTCCTTGTCGCCCATAATCAGGATGAAGGGCACCTTCTGCAGGCCGAACTCGCGGATCTTGGCGTTCATCTTCTCATTGCGGCTATCAAGCTCGACGCGCAGGCCAACGGCTTCAAGGTCTGCCTTCACCTTGTTCGCGTAGTCCAGGTGCTTTTCGCTAATGGGCACAAGGCCGATTTGCACCGGCGCCAACCACAGCGGGAAGGCTCCCGCGTAGTGCTCGATTAGCACGCCGAAGAAGCGCTCGACCGAGCCGAACAATGCCCGATGCACCATGACCGGCTGGTGTTTTTCGCCATCCTCGCCGGTGTACTCCAACTCAAAGCGCTTGGGCAGGTTGAAGTCGAACTGCACGGTAGACAGCTGCCACAGGCGGCCCAGAACGTCGACCAGCTTCACGTCGATCTTGGGACCGTAGAAGGCGGCTTCGCCGGGAATTTCCTTGTACGGGATGTTCTTGCGATCGAGTGCGGTCTTGAGGCCGTTCACGGCGCGCTGCCAGTCTTCGGGCGCTCCCACGTAATTCTTGCTGTCGTTCGGATCCCAGGTGGACAGCTCCACCTTGAACTCTTCGAAGCCGAAGGTCTTCAGCACGGACTCGGCGAACTCCACGCAAGCCACGACTTCGTCTTCGATCTGGTCGTTGGTGCAGAAAATGTGCGCATCGTCCTGCGTAAAGCCACGCACGCGCAGCAGGCCGTGCATGGTGCCACTGCGCTCGTAGCGGTACACGTTGCCCAGTTCGGCGTAGCGCACGGGCAGATCGCGGTAGCTCTTGGGACTGTTCTTGTAGATCAGGATGTGACCGGGGCAGTTCATCGGCTTCAGCCGATATTCGGCGTCGTCCAATTCCATGGGGGCGTACATGTTGTCGCCGTAAAAGCCCTCGTGGCCGCTGATCTTCCACAGCTCGCGCTTCATCACGTGGGGCGTGCTCACCAGTTCGTAGCCGCGGCGCAGGCACTCGTTGCGCATCCAGTCTTCCATGGTCTTGCGGATGATGGCGCCGCGCGGATGCCAGAAGATCAGGCCCGATCCCGCAAGTTCCTGGATGGAGAACAGGTCCAGTTGCTTGCCCAGGACGCGGTGGTCGCGCGCCTTGATCTCTTCCAGTTGCTTGAAGTGCGCGTCGAGTTCCTTCTTCTGGAAGAAGGCGGTGCCGTAGATGCGCTGCAACTGAGGATTCTTTTCGTCGCCCAGCCAGTAGGCACCGGCGATGCTCATCACCTTGAAGGCGCGCACGCGGCCGGTGCTGGGAACGTGCGGTCCGCGGCAGAAGTCGAGGAAGTCGCCGTTGCGATAGAAGCTGACGTTTTCGCCCGGCTGCGTGAACTTTGTAATGAAGTGGACCTTCATAAAGTCGGCCCGTTCTTCGTAGCCGCGCAGGGCTTCTTCGTGGCCAATGGATTCGCGACGGAAGTGTTCGTTGCGAGCGACGACTTCCGCCATCTTCACTTCGATGGCGATCAAGTCGTCCGGTGTGAACGGCTTCTCGCGCAGAATGTCGTAGAAGAAGCCGGCGTCGGTCGCCGGGCCGTGGCCCAGCTTTACATCGGGATACAGCTCCGTAATTGCGGTCGCCATGACATGCGCGGCGCTGTGGCGGACGACCCGCAGCGACTCCGGGTCCTGTTCCTTCAGCAGCCAAAGCGAAACATCTTCATGCAGCGGCTCGGCCAGGTCCACAATGCGCTCTGCCGTGGGCGCAGCGGCATACATGCTTTCTTCCGTGCCTGCGCCCCGGTGGGCGGCGTCTGTCTGCTGCTCGGCACCGTCGGTCGTGTTTTCCCCTGCGGTGGTCCGTATCTTCGCTACCACGACCACCTCGGCCAGGCGAGGCGAGATGCTGTGCGCAATGGCGTAGGGTGTGGTGCCCGCGGGAACTTCGCGCACGCTGCCATCGGGAAGGGTCACTTTGATGTTGGAAGGGTTGGAGTCGCTCACACTGAACAGGATACTGCGCGGAGGTGCAAACCGCGTCGCCCGTCGCACCAACCGTACCGCGTGAGGAACCGCGTTGGGAAGCTGTGCAACCACCAGCCTCGGCTTGTATGCTGGCCAGCTATGACGACACGACGCGATCTTTGCCTGTCACTTCCTGCGCTGGCCTTGCTGAGTGAAACTTTTTCCCTTGCCGCAGAAGCGCAGGCTTCCACGCCCGAGCCAAAGCCGGACCCTGCCAAGATTGCGCATGGCACAGACGTGTTTGCCCATAACCAGGTGTTTCGCGCGGCAGACATGCCCATCCGTACTGGACCGACCGGGTCGTCGCAGTCGGTCAACCAAGGGGCGCTGATTACCGGCGAAGGCGTGGAGATGCACAACACCGTGCTGAACGCTGGCATGGAGCCGCACCCGCCGCACCGGCATGAACATTCCGAGTGGCTGCTGCTGCGCGAGGGGCAGTGCGAGTGGCTTATCGACGGCAAGCGCGTGCCAGCCGGGCCAGGCGACATTTGCTACGCGGCCAGCATGCAGCTCCACGGCATTCGCAACGTGGGAACAGTTCCTGCAAGGTATTTCGTCCTGGCGGTCGGGCCTAATCTCAAGGGCTGAACGGGTGTCCTGTTTCGACGCATGCAGGTGGCACAGGTACCCGGATCGTGGCGTGCGATCGGGTGTGACGCGCCGGTAAGCGAACATGGCCAGAACGGCCATGCTCTGGCGGCTTCAAGCTGCTGCGTTTCTGACCGATGTGGCATAAGAGGCAGCCCGACCTACTCTTTTGTGGCTGCTGTTCGTTCAGGAGCCCGTAGTGATCATTGCCTGTCTGCCCTCTGAGACCACGTATGACGTGCAGTGCCCGGTGTGTGGGCGTGGATTCCTGTTTCTGACCGATCCATCCGGCTGCGACCGCCCGGCCTTGCGCCGCTCTGCCAGCGCCGCGCTTGCCGCACAGCACAACAAGCTAAAGGCAAGGTCAGACCGTCGGCGTGGGCCTGACCGTCGCACGGGTATGGCCGATCCCCGTGGCATGCGTGTGGAACGCCGCATCCCCACGGCAGAGCGGCGCGACAGCGACCCTGACCGTCGTGGACCGGCTGCGGAGCACCGGCTTACCGACCAGGAGCGCCGGTCGGCATCGCCCGTGTTCCGCCGAGGCAGTGGAGCTGCACACCCCCGCGACACCTTTTATCTGCAGGGCTGGGATGGCGATGCAGACCGCAACGACCGGGCCTGGGCCGATGCCGTGCCGCTGCAGCACGGCGCTCTTTGCTAAAAAGGAGTGACAAAGTTACCTTCTGCCGCACCTGCTCGAATCCTTCGAGATCGAAGCAACATCCGATGGGGTGAAAGTCCAAACCCCTCAGGAGTTCCCTATGGCCTCATTGCTCAAAATCGACGTCAGCCCGCGCGGCGACGCTTCCTATTCCCGCCAGATCGGCAATACCTTTACCCAGAGCTGGCAGGCGGCACACAGCGGCGGCACCGTCGTAACGCGCGACCTTGCCAAGGACCAGCCCACCTATGTCGATATCCAGTGGATTGCGGGCGCTTTCTCCAAGCCGGAAGATCTGACGGACGAGCACAAGGCCGCTCTGAAGTTGTCGAACGACATCATCGCCGAAGTGCAGGCGGCAGAGACCATCCTGATCACGACCCCCATGTACAACTTCCAGGTGCCTGCCGTTCTGAAGGCGTGGATCGACCACCTGGTGCGCATCGGCATCACGGTGAACTACACCGACAAGGGACCGGTCGGCCAGTTAACCGGCAAAAAAGCAGTCCTGATCGTGGCATCTGCGGGTGCTTACGACAAGGGCAGCCCGTCAGAAGCCTATGACCTGCTGACGCCTTACATGAAGCACGTCCTCGGCTTCATCGGCATTACCGATGTGCAGGTGATTTCCGCTGGCGGTGCGTCTGGCGTGCAGTACGGCAAGATCTCCGAGGCGGAGTGGAAGAAGCCGTTTGACGAACAGGCCAGCCAGCTCGCTACCGCGTAGGCTTTGCCTTACGGGCTTTGTGCCCGGCGTAATTGCAAAAGGGTTCGCGTCCGTGCGAACCCTTTGCCGTTCCCGATCGAAATCCCTGCCAGCGCCTAGCGTGTAAAGCTGTTGCCCAGGAAGCGGCGGCGGAAGGTAGCGGCCATGCCCACCAGGCCGGTTCCCAGCATCAGCAGCGAGGATGGTTCCGGCGTCACAGCAACCGCAGGGGTCACGTTGACGGAGAACATCTGCGTGCCAAGGTTGGTGTTTAACGGCCCGCCATAAAGCGCTACCGATCCGGTATAGGCGTTCGCCAGGCTGCCCGAGGGTACTGCCAGGGTGAACAGGAGTCCGGTGTAGCTGTCACCAGGAGCAAGCGTAAAGGGAAAGGTGTACAGGAACGGGTCCGAGTTGACCATGAACGCGTTTCCGGGATTGATGTTGAATTGGAGGCTGTTCAGGTCTTCCGAGCCGGTGTTGGTGGTCGGCGCAAAGACAGACGCGTTGAACGACAGGGTGCCGCCGCCCGTGGTGGTGGTCTGCGTCGGGTTCAGCAGGGTGAAGGTGACGGTATCCGCATGGGCGGCCACGGTGGCCAGAGCCAGAACAGCGATGGAAACAAGACGAAAACGCATGGAAACTCCGGGAAGAAGAACTCAGCGGGAGGGGTGCTCCCGCTGAGGCTAAGGGTTACGACAACCTGACTGCGTACAACCGTATTACGGCAGGACCACCCGCGCGGCAACCGCGAAGGTTCCACCTGCGTAGGTGCCGGACAGGTTTTCAACTGCACGAGCGCCCGACGTACCGGCAGATGCCGGGAAGTTGAGGGTCATGGTGGCCGAAGCACCCGCCGCAATGTTGCCGAACGAGACTGGCAACGCTGTGGTGGTATTGCTGCTGCCCAGCGACGCCGCCGTCAGTTGTACTGCCTGCGCCGTAGCCGTGCCGGAGTTGGTCACCGTGACCGTCATCCGGAACGATCCGTCCGACTGCCTGGTCAGCGTGCTGGTGACGCTTGCCTTTGCCTGACCCTGCACCTGCGGAACTGCCAGGTAGCCAACGATGCCGTCGTGATCGGTCGAAACTTCCGGACGGGTGGCGTCGTTGCGGAGGACCACTGGGAAATCAGCATTCCAGTGGGCGGGTTGCGTCGTGATGATGCCGGCGATGTCCTGCGTGACCAGGAAATGATCGATGCTCTGAGCATATCCATCGAACACGTAGGAGTAGGATCCGGCCGGTACGTTGGTCGGGGCTGCATCCACCAGAACCGGGTTCACCAGGCCAGCCGCGCCCGCCACCACATCCTGCGATGCAGGTGCCGGATTGCCACGGATGACACCGATGGAATCTACAAGGCCGTCGTTCACGTCGAAGGCGTTGAAGTCGCCGACCGCGATGACATGCTCGCCGTTCTGCTGGTAGCCCTGGATCAGGTTCGCCAGGTACTCTGCCTGCGCCTCACGCTTGGCGCGGACGGTTGCGCCGGTAGCTGGATCGGTAATGCTGTTGAGCGACCGCAGGTGGTTGACGATGACGGTGACGGGATAATCCGCCGCGCCGTTTGCACGCTTGATACCGGCATGCAGAACCAATGGCGGACGGTCATTCAGCAGGGTCGCCGCTCCACCGGGTGCGGTGTAGGTCGCGGTCTTGCCGAACTGGTCGACGCTCACCACGTTGACCTTGGACGGCTTGACCAGGAAGGCCACGTTGATGGCGCTGGGATCGTTACCCTGCACCAGGTAGGGCTGGTACTGCGGATCGGTCTGGCCTGCGGCAACCGCATCGGCGCTGATCTTGTTGCTCAGCTCGGTCAGCGTCTGCAGGTTCTCCATTTCCTCAAGCGCCAGGATGTCTGGCGAGTTGAGCACGTTGCGGATGCCCAGCGAAGCCTTGCTGAGCCGCAGCTGGTAGGCCGCCTGCGTCAGCACAACCGCGCCGGAAGTGTCGGCAGTGGCGTTGTAGAAGCGCTCCATGTTCTGGTCGCCAATGCTGACCTGGCCGGTACCCGCGGCAGGCACGGTGACAATTGCCGTGCCGTTGCTTACGACGGTTGGCCGGTTGGCCGCGTCGATAACAAGGGCCGGATAACCGCCGTAGTTCGTGGTGTCGATAACACCGGTGACGTTGTTCACCACAGCACCGGTGGGCAGGTTCAGCACGCCCGCAGTATTACCGGCTGCAAGGGAGTCCACCAGGAACGTTTCCGGGTCGCTGTCGAAGCGCGGAATAGTGGACGGCTGGCTGGCGGTGAGCGGGTCGCGCACATCCAGGCCGGCTTCACGCGTGGGGCGCGGCAGGCCGGTCACTTCGCCCCAGAACTGGCCGTTCGAAGTGTAGGTTTCGTTGGCCTCGCTCAGGGTTCCGTCGGTGGGCTGGGTCACCGTCAGGCTGGGCACGCTTACGCGCATGTCCTGCAGGTAAGCCAGTTGCTGGATTCCGCCGTTCGGGCCGGGGTTGGTCGACGTCAGCGTGATGGGCGTGGGCAGGGGATTGCTGGTCGTCAGAACGCTGAAGCCGGTCGGGTTGGTCAACTCGACGCCCGGCAGCACCGTTGTGGTGGTGCTGGGATAGAGCGTGATCGTGCCGGACACCTGGACTTCTGTGCCCACCGTGGCAGCCGCTGGAACCTTGCCGGAACCGGTGTACACGATGAGGCCTTCGGGCGTGTGCGAATCGCTGTCTGCTTCGCTGTCGCGCGCCTGGATGTAGTAGCCCGCACCCAGAACACCGGTCACGATGCCGTGCGTCATGACAGTCTGTCCAACGTAGGGCGAGGTGCCGGGTGTGTTGCCCTGGATGCTGTGGATGGCGACAAACGCTACCGGAGTGGTTACGGTCAGCGTGGTGGTGGCCGTGCCGGTCATCATGCCGGCATTGGTGCCGCGCACGCTGATGTTGTAGGTGGCAGGCGCGGTTGAGGATGGAACCGGGATCGTGTAGCTGTAGGTGCCGTCGCTGGCAGTTGCATCGCCGTGGGTGCCGTCGTCATACAGTGGCTGGGTGGTGGAGCCGCCCAGGTTGCTCAGGTCGGCCGTGACGGTCAGGCCGGGCGTGCCGGTTGCCGTCAGCAGGGTCGTCTGCCCTGCGTTGACGCTGGCAGGGTTGACCGAAGCTGCCGAGATGACCGTGGCAGCGCAGGGTGTTGCCGCTGCGGACCGGTTCCGCGCCGCGGCAGAGGTCAGTGCGAACTCTGACGCGTTGTTGTCGGTGTCTACGCAGGCGTTGGTACGCGCAATCGGCTGCGAAACCGTTGGCTGCGGAGCGCGCGCCGTCTCAAAGCAGTTGGCCGTCGTGCCATAGCCGACAAAATCAACGTAGTTCGTAGGGCAGCCTGACGCGTTGGACAGCGCCGCTGTTGAATTGGTGACGTAGATCCGTCCGGCAGCCGCGCCCATCGCCAGGTTTGAGCTGGTCTGGTCGGCGGCGTTGGTCAGTGCCACACCGGTTGTGCCGGGCGTCGCCTGGATCAGGTAGCGCTGGCCGGGCTGCAGGATGACCGTTCCCGTCACCGGACTGATGGTCGGCGTCGACGTAGCGGCCGCCGTCGCGGAGAAGTACTGCAGCGACCAACCCGTGATGTTGACCGGGGCGCTGGAAAGGTTGAACAACTCGACGTAATCGGCGTTGTAAGTGGCCCCGGAGTTGCCGCCCGCCGCGTACACCTGGCTGATCACCACGGTCGACGACGCTGCCCGGAGCTGGCCGGTTGCCGCAAGAAAGATGGGACACAGCGCAAGCATGGCGTAGCGCCTGCGCAGGGGACGAGCATGGAATGGGAGCATGGAATGGATGCTACACACGCTTACCAGCCGTCACAAATAATGTTTCGTGAAGACCTCGTGGCGCAAGCGAAGAGGGAGCAGACCTGAACCCCGGCACGCGACCCTCGCATGCAGCAAAGGGCCGGCAAGGGCCGCCCTTGCCACAGGGCGTCAGCAGGCAGTCCGACTTACTTCTTAGCCGCCTTTTCGAAGCGGTACCCGTGTGTCTTGAACACATGGTTCAGATAAGTTCCTTTTGACTCTGCCGCCTGAAACTCAGCCCAAACTTCCGGAGGAACGTCGAAGTAACGGTAGGTGCCTCTGCCATGTCGATACACAATGGTCAATGTTTTGACTGACTCATCGTAGGACATCGTGGAAACAACTGAGGACGGCATGAAACAGTTCCTTTCCAAAAAAGAACTCACACAAAAATAACCTCACACCATGTCGGACCTATGCGCAAAGCACTGCGATCATAAGTGCAAGGACTTACCGGAACTGAGGATTCGTCTACTTATATGGAAAACCTGGAATATCTCCCTTCTCCTTCTCCCCTGTCTGTACAACACACTTACGAGGACGAGGTTCGTGAAGAACTTTGCCTCCAACTGGTAGAAAGTGTCTGCGATCTTGGTGCTTGCGACTTCTCACGTGAAGTTGTCTCGGAAGGTACCAAGTGGCTGGTCACCGTCACGCGCCGATAGGCTGCAGCGCGTGGGCGGTACACTCCTCCCATGCGCGGCACCACCTTACTTATCCCCTTTCTGATTGCGCCGGTAGCTTCGGCGCAATTTCTATTGCAAGGCAGCGGCAGCAACGCCAGCCTTCGCGGTATCTCTGTAGGCGATGCCCGAGGACAGGTAGCCTGGGCCAGCGGAACTGCTGGAACGATTCTGCGCACGCTGGATGGCGGTGCGCACTGGTCTGCCTGTGCCGTTCCGCCCGATGCCGGCAAGCTGGACTTTCGCGGCATCCAGGCATTCGACAGCCGGACTGCCGTGGTCATGTCCAGCGGCAAGGGTGACGCTTCACGCGTTTACAAGACCGTCGATGGCTGCGCGTCATGGAAGCTGATCCTGGCCAATCCCGATGCGCCGGATGGCTTCTTTGACGCGATCGTCTTCAACAACCGGAACGAAGGCTGGGTGCTGGGCGATCCGGTTAAAGGCCACTTCTACCTGGCTAACACGCAGGATGGCGGACAGACCTGGCTTCGCAGCAAGGCAGACGGTCTGCAGGCCACCTCGGCGGGTGGAGCGTTCGCGGCCAGCAACCAGTCGTTGCTGCTGTCGCTGTTAGGACCGGTGTTTGGCGGGGGCGGCGCTCGGCTGTATCGCGGCGTGTGGCCGCAGTGTTCGCAGAGCACCAGCTACAACGACCCCGGGCAATGCCTCGACCGCATCTGGTTTACACCGGCGCAACTGCCGCTTGCCGGTGCAAATGGATCGTCGGGCATCTTTGCGCTTGCCGAGAACATGCACACCGTGGTCGCAGTGGGTGGCGACTACACCGCGCCGGATGCACCTGCTGGCACCGCGGCCTGGAGCGCGGACGAGGGCATCACCTGGCATGCCGCCACAATGCTGCCGCATGGCTACCGATCCTCAGTGGCGTACAGCGTGGATCTAAACGCGTGGATCGCTGTGGGTCCAAACGGCACCGACATCTCTCGCGACGACGGTCGAAGCTGGCAGCCCCTGCTACCGAACGCGGCAAAGGGCGACGCGCCAGACGCGGACAGGGCCTGGAACGCGCTGGCTCTGCCTTTTGTGGTGGGTTCGAAGGGCCGCATTGGCAAGCTGCGGGCAGATGCGCTCACCCAAACAACTACGAAGTAAGCGCACGGGCGTGATCGGTAAGCGCCTTCCGAAACGCTTCTCGATGGCAGGTCACCTCATCGTCATTTCGCCTGGCCATGACAACTCCCGCTCACTGGGCGCACGTCACGGCGATAAACTGTTGCTCG
Organism: Janthinobacterium lividum; assembly: GCA_050954525.1. Classification (GTDB taxonomy): domain Bacteria; phylum Acidobacteriota; class Terriglobia; order Terriglobales; family Acidobacteriaceae; genus Terriglobus. The sequence goes on along the minus strand of JBPBPZ010000222.1, from coordinate 4,835 downwards.
GGAGCAACCATGCCGCAGACCATTGAGGATCTACAAGGGAAATTCGCCATCCGTGACCACATCTCATTCCACGAGGATGAGCCGGGCATGGTGCAGATGCGCGTTGTTGCACACGCCTCAGAGGCGACGATCTACCTGCAGGGCGCGCACCTGGCCCGCTGGACGCCGCTTGGCGGCAACCCCGTTCTGTACCTTTCGCCGAAGTCGGCGCTGGCACCCGGCAAGCCCATCCGGGGCGGCGTGCCGGTACTGTTTCCGTGGTTTGGACCGCGCTGGAATGCGGCGGAGTTCGATGCGGCCCACGGTACCTCAAGCCCCATGCATGGCTTTGCGCGGGTAACGGTGTGGACGCTGGACCGTGTACACCTGTCGCCCGATGGCGAGGTCCACGTCACGCTCTCGCTGCAGCCGGACGACCTGTCGCGCAGCCTGGGCTACGACCACTTCACTGCCATCATGGAGTTCCGCTTCGGCACCGATCTGCACCAGGCGCTGACCGTGACCAATCACGGCACCGAGCCCATGGTGTTTGAAGAGGGCTTGCACACGTACTTTGCCGTCAGCGATGTGCCTGCGGCGCGGCTGGACGGCCTGCGCGGCAGCACCTACCTGGACAAGCGCGACGACATGGTGCGCAAGGTGCAGCGCGAGACGCAGTTTGCCTGGACGCGCGACGTGGACCAGGTCCACGTGCACACCGCCGAACCGCTCACTCTGCACGATCCCGCGGGCAAGCGCTCCATCCACATCACCAAGGAAGGTTCGCAGACCACCGTCATCTGGAATCCGTGGAGCGTGTTGACGCCCAGCTTCCCGGACCTTGCCGAAGATAGCTGGCAGCACTTCGTCTGCGTGGAGACGGTAAACGCAGCGGACGACCGCATCACCCTGGCACCCGGGGCGACGCACGGCATGGCTGTCACGGTCCGCGTGGAGGCTGACCATGCCTGATTCATCCATGCAGCAGGCGGCAAAGCTGGCCGCCGCCAAGGCTGCGCTGCGCTTCATCGAACCCGGCATGACCGTGGGCCTTGGCTCCGGATCAACCGCGACGCTGTTCATCCAGTTGCTGGGCGAGCAGGTAAAGCAGGGCCTCAAGATTCGCGGCATCGCATCATCCGACAGCAGCGAGCAACTGGCCCGTTCGCTGGGAATCCCCATCACAGATTTCAGCCAGCACCCAACCATCGACGTCGCCATTGACGGCGCGGACGAGGTAGGACCGCGCATGGCCCTGATCAAGGGCGGCGGCGGCAAACTGCTGCGCGAAAAGATCGTAGCCAGCGCTTCGACCCGCTTCATCATCGTTGCCGACGAAAGCAAGCTGGTGCACCAGTTGGGAGCGTTTCCGCTGCCCGTGGAAGTCATCACCATGGCTGTCCCGCTGGTGACCGCGCAGTTGGTCGAGCTTGGCTTCGAGCCGAAGATCCGGCAGGCGAAAACCGGCGGCGGACCCTACATCACGGACGAGGGCAACATCCTTCTGGATTGCTCGTCCGCAGGCATTGCCGACCCGGAGGAAACCGCTGCCGAGATCCGCGCCATGGTGGGCGTGGTGGAGCATGGCCTGTTCCTGGGCATGGCCGAACGTGCGCTGATCGCAGGCGTGGATGGCGTGCGCGAACTGACGATCGCCGACCTGCCGTGAGTGGTTCTCTACAACCGAAACAGCCGCTGATCCTTGCCTCTGCGTCGCCACGCAGGCGCGAATTGCTGGCGCAGATCGGCCTCCAGTTTGAGGTCGTCACAGCGGATATCGACGAGACGCCGCTTCCCGGCGAAGTCCACGACATTTACACGCTGCGTCTGGCCGAAGCAAAGGCCCGCGCGGTTCTTGCGCTGCATCCGGCCGCCGTCGTGATCGGTGCCGACACAACCGTCGCGGTCGACGGCGAACTGTTGGGCAAACCGCAGGACGCAGGTGACGCAAAACGCATGCTGCGGCTGTTAAGCGGACGCGCTCACCAGGTCACCACTGCCATCGCCGTGCTGACGCAGGAGCAGACACTCACCGCTGCCGAAACGACGGACGTTACGTTCAGCGAAATGAGCGATGACGAAATCACAGCCTACGTCGCAACCGGCGAGCCCATGGACAAGGCCGGTGCCTACGCCATCCAGGGCCGCGCTGCACAGTGGATCCCACGGATCGAAGGCGACTACAGCAACGTGGTCGGGCTTCCATTAGCCCGATTGTCAACGCTGCTGTTTCAGCTGACAACTCTCTAATAGGAAGCACGTGCCAAGCCTAAGTCGTAGCCTTATCGCACTCCGAATATCACAGACGGCGATAGTGGCTAATGTCACAGAATGGCTGATCCACGGAGCCGTTTGGGGCCTTATTCGTGCGCCCAACACCGATCCGACGTCACCTCAGTTCTATCGACTGGTGCAGATCACGGAATGGGCGTACCTGCTCGGTTGGCTGGCTTTGCTCTCTTTAGCCGTGGCTGTCTTGCTCGACCCATCGTTGCGGCTCGCCCGCCGTGCAGCCGCAGCTACGTTCGCGACAATCTTTCTGCTTGGACTCACGCACACGGTCTAAGTGGCAGACGCAAGCGCGAGAACCGACTTACACAGCCGCAATCATCGCCGCCAGCAACACCGTCCTTGGCACTAGGTCATCCAGCAGGATCGACTCATGCGCAGCGTGCGCGCCCTCACCCACCGCTCCCATGCCGTCCAGCGTGGGGATGCCCAGACCGGCGGTAAAGTTCCCGTCCGACCCGCCGCCCGTACTTGCTTCTGGCAAGACAAAGCCAAGCTCTGCCGCAAGCGAACGAGCCTGCTCGTACAACCGCACGGTGCCGAGGCCGCGCTCCATGGGGGGCCGGTTGATGCCGCCGGTCACGCGCAACGTGCACGCAGGATCAGACACATGCAACCCGTGGAACAGCGCATCCACGCGTTCTGCGTCAGCCATACGAGCAATGCGGACGTCGATCTCCGCCCATGCCTCTGCAGGCACCACGTTGGACCGCGTGCCGCCGCCGATCACACCGGGATTGACCGTCAATCCGGATGGCAGGTCGGTGAACGCCGCCACCTGCTGCAACAGCCCCGCAAGCTCCAGCACGGCAGAGTGGCCACGCAGGAAGTCCACACCCGCGTGCGACGCCACGCCCGTCACGTCGAGCCGGTACTGGCCGACGCCCTTGCGCGCCGTCTTGTAGGCAGCGTTGTCGGTGGAGCCAGGCAGGCCCTGCGCCGGTTCCAGAACGAAGACGGCCTCGCACTCCCGCGCGATGCGTTCGGTATGCGCGCGCGAAACGGCGCTGCCGGTCTCCTCGTCCGGGTTCAGCAGCAGAACGACAGGCCGCGTCAGGCTGCCGCATTTCTGCACGGCTTCCAGGGCAGCCAGCGCCATGACCACGCCCGCCTTCATGTCCAGCACGCCCGGCGCCCACAGGCGCTGGCGGCCAGCGTCATCGGGGGCAACACGCCAGGGCATCGTAGCCAAGGTGCCTATCGGCCACACCGTGTCCAGGTGGCCCAGCAACATCAGCGGCTTGCCAAGGCTTTCCGAAGAGGCGAACCACAGTTCCATCACATCGCCGTAGCCAGTCTGCGGGTGGCGAACCACCCTCGCGCCAAGGTCCGTTGCCCAGGCCTGCACCAGATCCATGGCGCGGTTCACCGCTGCTGCGTCTTCCGTAGGCGACTCACACAGCACCAGCTCCTGTAGACGCGCCAGCCACGCCTTCCAGTGCGCTTCGACCTCGTTCTGTAATGCATTCAGTGGGACTGCCATGGCAGTGATTGTACGTACTCCAGCCAGCCGCTTCCTCGTCTACCAGGCAGGCCGACCGCATGTGCGGAGCGCTCTGCCAGGCAGTTGCCTGAACTGGCAACTGTGGACGATTTGCCACACAGCCGGGTTCGAGGGTTGGTCTAATCTTTTGAGGTCGAACCGTCCGCACCCCCTGCGGAATGGCAGGCTGGGAGCTGTACTTGCCGCTGAGTGGAAACGCACACACGGAATGCACGCTGGCTGAAGCGGTAAGTTTTAGCGGCGTTGGCCTGCACTCCGGTGCGCCGGTAAGCATGCGCCTGATTCCAGCGCCCGCCGGTTCCGGTATTGTTTTCCGCCGCACCGATCTAGACAACTTCGAGATCCCGGCCAATGGCAGAAACGTCGCGCGTGTGTCGTACGCTACCTCGCTGATGCGGCAGGGTGTGCTGATTTCCACGACAGAGCACCTGCTAAGCGCCCTGATCGGCTACGGCATCGATAACGTCATTGTCGAGATTGACAACCTCGAGGTGCCCATCCTCGACGGATCGGCCCTGCCCTACGTCGCAGCGTTCCAGCAGGTGGGCATCCGGCGTCAGCGCCGCCGCCGCGAGTACCTGCGGATTATGAAGGCCGTCGAGGTGACGGAAAGCTCCAGAGACGGCCTGAAGTTCATCGGGATTTACCCGGGCAAAGGCTATGGGATTGACTACCGCATCGACTTTCCCGCGCCCATTGGATCGTCGCGGTTTCTGGGCGATCTGCAGGCCGGTGCCTACGCCGATCTGATCGCGCCTGCGCGCACCTTCGGCTTCCGCGAAGACGAGCCCATGCTGCGCAATATGGGTCTGATCCGTGGTGCCACAGACAGCTGCGCCATCATCATTGGCGGAGCAGCGGTGCAGAACGGGCCGCTTCGCTTCCCGGATGAATTTGTGCGGCACAAGGTTCTAGACCTGATCGGCGATCTGGCGCTGGCAGGGCGGCGCATCCAGGGTCGCGTGGTGGCAGAGCGTGCCGGCCACGCCATGCACACGGCGCTGGTCAGCAAGCTGCTGAAAGACCGCTCCGCATGGGAGCTTGCACCGGAGTTCGACGACGA
>JBPBPZ010000198.1:0-18485 GCA_050954525.1 Janthinobacterium lividum | reverse complement strand
ACAGACGAATGCCCAGCCAAAGTGAAGTGAAGTGGTCCCAGTTGAAGGTGGGCGTTATCGTCCTGATTGCAGCTGTCCTTCTAGTGACGCTGCTTTTTCTGATGACGAGTTCGCAGGGCCTGGGTCTGTTTTCACACAAGCTGACCGTGACGACGTACTTCGAGAATGCGGCGGGCGTAAAAGAAGGTGCTGCCGTAAATCTTCAGGGCGTCACCATTGGAACGGTGGAAGAAGTCACCGTGGTACCGGATGCTGGTCGAAAGCTGACTCCGATTCGTGTGGTGATGAAGCTGGATGGGAAGTACTCAGCAGACCTGCACAAGGACACAAAGGCGGCGCTTTCAACCGTGGGTGTTTTGGGTGACACGGTAGTGGACCTGAATAGCCAGACCGCGACGGGACCACAACTGCAGAACGGCGACGAACTAAAGACGCTGGAAAGCCCCAACCTGCAGGACGTTGTGAAAGCAAGCCAGGGCACCATCGAAAGCGTAAACGTGATCCTGGCTAAGATGGACCGGATTGTGGACACCATTGCTTCTGGCAAGGGCTCCATCGGCGGCATGATTTATGACGACACGCTGTACAAGCGTGCGAACGACACCATCGACGAGCTCCATAAGCTGGAAGTGAACCTGAACAACGGACAGGGCTCCATCGGCAAACTGCTGAAGGATGACTCCATGTACAGGAACCTGAACGCAACCACTGCAAAGCTGGACCACATTGCCAACGATCTGGATGCAGGCAAGGGCAGCGCGGGCAAGCTGCTGAAAGACGACGCCCTGTACAACAACCTGAACGCTACCCTGCAGCACGCAAACAGCATCATGGCGCAGGCAGATCAGGGCAAGGGTGCTTTGGGCCTGCTGACCAAGGATCAGGCGTTTGCAGACAAGCTGAACGATACCGTGTCGCGCGTGAACAACATCATGACCGGCATCGACAAGGGCGAAGGAACCGCTGGTCTGCTTGTAAAGGACCCAGCGCTGTACCACAATCTCGACAAGCTGGCGGTTGACTCGCAGAGCCTGGTGAACACCATCCGCAGCGACCCCAAGAAGTACCTGACCATTCACTTCAAGATCTTCTAAGAGATTCTCAAATGACACTGCAAAAGCCGCTCCGCAGCCGGGGCGGCTTTGCTGTTTGTGGCGCTGCGGACGCGACCCGGGTCCGCAGCCTGTGGTCCGCTGCTGCATCCAACGTGGTGATGGATACCGTTCGGATCGACAAATGGTTATGGGCTGCACGCTTCTACAAAACGCGTGCGCTGGCGGTTAAGGCGTGTGACAGCAACAAGGTCAAACTGCGCGACCAGCCTGCGAAGCCCGCCCGCGACATTAAGGTGGGAGACCGCATCAGCGCGACGAATGAGGGTGGGACCTTTACCGTGGATGTGCTGGGGCTGAGCGATGTACGCGGACCCGCACCCGTGGCCCAGGCGCTGTATCGCGAGACAGCCGAAAGCGTGGCGGCCCGCGCCAAGGAAGCGCAGGTGCGAAAAGAGAATCCCTGGTTCGAATTGGACCGGGTGGAGCGGCCCACCAAGCGGGACCGTCGGGATCTGACAAAGCTGCGCGGGCGTTGACGCCTTGGAACTAAGCGACTTCCTGCCCTTGAGACTCACCAGCCGTCATCCTGAGCGCAGCACGTAGTGCGGAGTCGAAGGACCTGCTTTCCTTTCGGGCGGCAGTGCTGCTCAGGGAAACCAGCAGGTCCTTCGACTCCGCTACGCTCAGGATGATGAATCGGTGGAGTGTAAACGAGCTACTAGCGTGACGCGAAATCCGCCGGGTTCGTCTGCATGGAGTCCGGTGGAAAGCTGGTCGGCAAAGCGCCTAACGAGGTATTCGGCACGTTGCTCATGGTCAAGTTCAGCGTTCCGCCGTTCACGATGTCGGAGTGCCGAAACCAGACCCTGTGCACGTCCGTGCCATTCACTTCCACGCGGCTGACGTACTTGTTATCGCGGCTTGAGTTTGGCGCATCAACCACAAAGTCGTGCCCGTTCTTCAGGTGGATGGTCACCTTTGTGAACACCGGGCTGCCCACGTCGTAGACCGGCAGGCCGACAGTGACCGGGTAGAAGCCCATCATCGACATGACCACAAAGGCGCTCATGCCGCCGCCGTCCTCGTCGCCGGGAATGCCCTGCAGCGAATCCGGAAAGAACGATTCCAGCAGCATGCGGATGCGCTTCTGCGTCTTCCATGGCGCGCCCAGCCGGTTGTAAATGTAGGGGATGGCAAAGCTGGGCTCATTGCCCATGGAGAACTGGCCTGCCATGGACGTTGAGTCCGGCAATTTGGCTTGGAACGCGTACTTCGACCGCCCCAGCGGCTCGCGAAATAGCTGATCCAGGTTCGCCTGGGCCTTTGCCGTGCCGCCCATCAGGTCCACCAAGCCGCCGACGTCGTGCGCCACGTCCCAGGTGTAGGTGTAGCCATTGTTTTCGTCGTAGTAGTCACGCGCACCCATGCCGCCGTCGAACTTAGGGTCCATCGGCTCAATCCACTTGCCGTCGCTGTCTTTCGGCCACATCAAGCCCTTGTCGGTGCGGAACAGGTTGCGGTAATTTGCCGCACGCTTCATGTAGAAGGCGTGGTCGTCCGGCTTGTTCAAGACAGTGGCCAGGTGCGCGATGTTCCACTCATCAAAGCTGTTGCCAAGCGTCACGGGAACAGGCTGGCGCTTCTCGTTCGGGCTTACGCCGGGCACGGTTTCCGTCTCGCCGGGGCGCAGTGCGGGCATGTAGCCGTGATCGCGGTAGTAGTCATCCAGCGGACCTTTTGGAGCCAGGCTCCACGGCAGCATGGTGACCTCGGTCGACCGCTTTTTCACGCCCTCGTAGGCCGTGGGCAGGTCGAAGTTGCGAATGCCCTTGAACCATGCGTCGGCGAACCAGGCAGCGGCGTGGTTGCCGTTCATGCAGGCGTAGTCGCCGCTGACGGTGGCAAACGTGGGCATAATGCCGGACTGCTGGTACATGCGGACGTAGGACTGCAGTTTGTCTGATTCTTTGTCAGGATCGAGCAGGGTTTGCAGGGGTTCCAGCGCGCGATAGGTGTCCCAAAGCCAGTTGTCCACGTAGAAAGGCCGCGCATCCGTGTGCACCTGGTGGTCGAAGTTGCTGTAGTAGCGGCCGTCTTCGGTAATGTTCACCATGCGCTCGAAGCTGCGGTAAAGCGCGGTGTAAAAGACGCGCTTCTGCGTCTCGGTCCCGCCTTCTACGGCAATCTGGCCCAGCGTTTGATTCCAGTGTGATTTTGCAGCGTCGCGGACCGTCTCGATGCCCCACGCCGGAATCTCGTGTTGCAGATTCTTCTTTGCCTGCTCCACGCTGATGAACGAGATGCCGTAGCGAAAATCCAGTGATTTGGCGTTCTTTGCGGTTGCGACGGCGTGTTTGCCGAGCTTTGCGTCGGTGATGGCGTAGGTCACAGGGTGGCTGAACTCGCCGTAAAAGTAGGCGTGCATCCCGTCGAAGTTTTCCTCGCCTGCAACGCCGCCGCCTTCCTCATGGACATTGCCCTGCAGCCGATTTGCCAGCGTCACGGATGCCTTGCCGTCCGGAAAGGTGAAACGGAAGTAGCCGGAGCGCTCCGCGGGCGCAAACTCTGTCTGTACCAGCGAGCCGTCGAAGCGAACGGAGTAGAAGTACGGCGTCGTGTGCTCCTGGTCGTAGGCGGCGGGCGCGGCAGGCCCGGGCATGATGCTGAACAGCTCGCGCATGCGATGCGAACTGATGGTCAGCGGAAACGATTGGATCTGGTCGCTCAGGGCGTCGGGTCGAACCGGGTACACGCGCACCATGCTGTTGGGCAGGTACACGGCGGGTCGGGTCGGCTCCAGAAGGATGCCCACGTTGCCGATGGTGGGATCGACGTACTCCACCTGCGCCCTGACCAGCGGTGGAAGCACGGTTGCTAAAGTGCAGGCGAGCAGGAGGCGGAGCCCGGAGCGATTACGGAAGAAGTTCGTCACACCGTCATCATCGTCGTTGGGGTGGGCAGATGTCCAAAATTGCTTGCTGGATTAGTGGCCCTGAGATTTCGTTCCAATCAGCATCGTCATCCTGAGCGGAGAGCGCAGCTCGTAGCCGAAGGACCTGCTTTTTTCCCGAAGCAGCAAGGGCGCCATGAAGGAAAGCAGGTCCTTCGACGCCGCTGCGCTTCACTCAGGATGACGGGCGGTGAGGAATCACTTCGCCCGGGCATGAGGCGTGGCAAGGGCGGACCTGCTCAGGATGACGCGTGGCAAAGGCATGCTTCGCTCAAGATGACGGGTGGTAAGTAAGCAAGATGGGCTTGGAACGGCTTTACAAGCCGAATCGTTCCCGGAGAAGTGCTTCCACGCGCGGAATATCCGCCTCCGTATCGACACCCACGGTATCCAGATCAACCGCCTCGACGTAGAGCGCCACGCCGTTCTCAAGCAGACGCAACTGTTCCAGGCGCTCCACCTGCTCCAGCGGACTGGGCAGAAGGGTTCCGAAGCGCAGCAGGGCCTCGTGGCGATAGGCATACAGGCCAAGGTGTTTCCAGTACGCGGTGCCGGTGCCGTCGCGATCAAAAGGTATGGTGGAGCGGGAGAAGTACAGCGCCCGACCGTCGGCAGCGCACACCACCTTTACGGCGTTGGAATTGGTGATGTTTTCCGGCGTGCAGGCGGTTTTTACGGTGGTGACCTCGACGTGTTCGCCGTATGAAAAAGGCCGCAGCAGGGCAGCGATGTGTTCGGGCTGCAGCAAGGGTTCATCGCCCTGGATGTTGACGTAGATGTCGGCGGTCCGCCGCAGGGCCACGGCACGCATGCGATCGGTGCCGCTGGGCAGGTCGGGGCTGGTCATCTCGCAGGGCCAGGCGTTTTGCTGGCACAGGTCGGCAACCTGCTCCGAGTCGGTCGCGACCACCACCTCGTCCAGCTGGGGACAGCGCAGTGCTGCTTCCACCACCCACTGCAGCAAGGGCCGCCCCAGCAGGGGCCGCAAAACCTTGCCGGGCAGGCGGGTTGAGGCAATGCGGGCGGGCACGACACCAAGCGTTCGGACGTTGTTCATCAGCTTTGTTACCCCCGGCACTTTCGGCGCGGGCCGTCTTCCAGTAAACTACACGGAGTCGTTGCGCGGCCCAGTCGCGCATGCATGGCGGTAGACCGCTGACGTACCCAGGCCCCGGCCGGGGTGAGAACGACGGCGGTGTAGCTCAGTTGGTTAGAGCGGCGGACTCATAACCCGCAGGTCACTGGTTCGAGCCCAGTCACCGCCACCACTCCTTAAAATGAGCAAGTCGCCAGGGTGCCTGTCCGGGTGCCACCTGCAGATTCCGGGTGGTTCAGCAGCTAGTATCTAGGTGTGCGAACCCGTTATTCTTCCGCTACCTTTCTGCTGCTTCCGCTGTGTCTGGCTGTGACCGGCTGCAGTAAGCCCGCCATCGATCTTCCTGCGTCACTGACCACCATCGGCCAGTCAACGCCCGTGGTCGCCCACGTGAAAGACGCCCATGGTGTGCGCGAGTTGACCGCAACCCTGGTGCAGAATGGCAAGTCGTACCAGGCGTGGAAAGCTCCTGCGGCAACAAAGGACTCGGACAGCAGCTTCACCTTCGAAGTGGGTGCAAAGACAACGCCTGAACTGCGGGATGGACCGGCTCAGCTAATTCTGGAAGCAAAGTCCGGCGGCATGTTCGGCGGCACCACGCGGCTGGAGCGTGCAGTGAACGTTACCACGCAACCGCCCGTTGTCAGTGGGGATTCTGACCAGCACTACCTCTACCTGGGCATGGCGGACTTGGCGACGCTGAACATCACGGGCGGCTACACTTCCGCGGGCGTTCACGTTGGCAACCAGACCTTCCGTGCGTGGCCCATGCCCGACGGCAAGCCCGGGCTGTTCTCGCTGTTTGCGTTTGCGTGGAATATGCCCGCGGGTACAACACCGCTGGTGTACGCCTCTAACGGGACCGGCAGCGACGTTACGACTCCGCTGACCGTGATCTTCCCTAAAAAGGAGCAGCCGGTCTACACGCAGCACGCCATCCAGATTTCCGACACCTTCATGCAGAAGGTGCTGGGCGAACTGGACCCCAGCGGCACGGGCGATCCTGTGGCGCGGTTCGTAAAGATCAACACGGAAATGCGCCAGTCGAACAACAAGACGCTGGCGGATCTGCGGCTGAAAACTGCTGAAAAGTTCCTGTGGTCGCAGCCTTTCACGCGCCAGTCGCACGCGCAGGCTGAGGCGACCTTTGCCGACGTTCGCAGCTACATGTATCACGGCATCAAGATCGATCAGCAGGTACACCTTGGCTACGACCTGGCCGTGACGCAGCACGTCGGCGTCGAGGCTTCGAACGACGGCGTCGTGGTGTGGGCGGCTCCGCTGGGTATCTACGGCAACTGCATCGTGGTCGATCACGGCTACGGCCTGCAGACGATCTATGGGCACCTGAGCCGGATCGACGTCCATGTGGGCGACACGGTGAAGCGTAGCGGCGTCATGGGATTGAGCGGCATGACCGGCATGGCAGGCGGCGATCACGTCCACTTCGCCATGCAGCTGGATGGCGTGCAGATCGATCCCAAGGAGTGGTGGGACCCGCATTGGATTAAGGACCACATCGCACGCCGTGTCGATCTGCCGGGCTTCAACGGCTGACGCTGGTGCGTGGCTCAACATGGCTTGACCTTGCCCCGTGCTCTTAGAGCCGGGGCATTTCTCTGCCGTTTGGCTGAAGCTCTCGCAGTTGTTGGGCAAGATATTCTTTAGGTGTGAGTATTCGTCGGATCAGTCGTGATCTCCTTTTGCTTTTGGCGATCGTGCTGATTGCCGCAGTCCACAGCTTTGCGCAGGCCACGGTGGCAAGCGGCCAGCCTGCTTCCACGCTGCGCCCCCGGGTCATTGTCTTTGTGCATGGGCTGCATGGCGACCATGAATCATGGCGCGCCGCCAACGGGGCTTACTGGCCTGACCTGGTAAGGTCGGACCCGCGATTTGCCTACTCCGACGTGGATGTTGCGGAGTATCCTTCGCCCGCTTCGAACGGCAAAATGTCCAGCGTGCAGCTGGCGGAGACGCTGTGGAACCGGCTCCGGCAGGACCACGTGTGGGATCACCGCGAGGTGGTATTCGTGGCGCATAGCCTGGGTGGAATCCTGGTCGAAGAAATGCTTTTGCGGCATCCCGCGGAAGCGCCTCGGGTGAAGTTCATCGTTTCGTACGGCACACCGCACGAGGGTTCCACTGTGGCTCGCATTGCCGCGCTGTATGACAAGGATCCACTGCTGAACGATCTGAGCGACGCCAGCAGCAACGCCTTCCTGACGCAGCTGGAAGACAGCTGGCGAGGGCACGCGTCGGTGAACAGCATCCACCGTTTCTGCGCCTATGAGACGGAAGACACAAAGCCGCAGGACGGCATCGCACGCTACCTGCGAACCCACACACGCGTGGTCAGCTACTTCAGCGCGACGTATGGCTGCGACGTGACCACGCCGCCGCAGGAGATCCACGAAGACCACATCCACATGATCAAGCCGCTGAACCGAACGTCGCCGGCCTACGATTTCTTCCGGCGTGTGTACCGGGACAATCCCGTGTTGAATGAGCAGGTGGTCGTCCGCGAGAACATCATCGGCGGCCTAAGCGCCGGTTGCAACCAGACCAATGAGAACCCCGACCTGCAGGTGCCCGTCGCACTGGACGGTAGCCTGCACGAGAAGGTGCTTTCCGCCACGGCATCGTTGATCGACACGTCCGATGTGCGGGAAATCAACCCTGATCCGCCGGTAGTCACAAGTATCGAACCCTACGGCCTGGCGCACGTGCATTACGGTTTCAAGGGACCTGGCAGGAAGCTGCTGGTGTGCACCGGTACGGCCCACGCATCGCTGAAGGTGCAGTTTTCCATCGATCAGCAGTTACCCATGCGCGAACCGCAAAAGTAGCTCTGCAAGCAATCCCAGACAGGTGCGCAGAATCTAGTCCTGCGCGATGCCGTGCTTTTCCATGCGGTAAATCAGCGTTCGCCGGCTGATGTCGAGAAAGCGCGCGGCCTGCGTCTGGTTGCCGTCGAACCGTTCCAGCGTGCGCGTGATCAGTTCGCGTTCGACGGCCTCCAGGCTGATGCCTTCCGCGGGAAGATCGGGCCAGAGGCTGCCCGTCGGCGTGGGATTGATCTGCAATTCCTCCGGCAGATCCGCCTCCACAATCAGGTCCGTGGATGAAAGCACCAGGAGGCGTTCCAGCATGTTTTCCAACTGCCGCACGTTGCCTGGCCAGCGGTACGCCGTGAGCCGCTGCAGCACCGCGGGCGACAGTTGTGCATGGGGCAGGCCGTGTCGTTCGCGCGCCCTCTGAAACAGGACGGAGATCAACTCCACCAGGTCGTCGCGCCGCTCTCGCAGCGGCGGAATGCGCAGCGGGACCACGGCCAGGCGGTAGTACAGGTCTTCGCGAAAGGTGCCGTCTTCCACCATGGCCACCAGGTCGCGGTGGGTTGCCGCCACCACGCGGATGTTGACGTTCAACCGCGCCACCGAACCCAGTCTGGAGAAGTCGCCCTCCTGCAGCACGCGCAGTAGCTTCACCTGCGCATCCAGTGGAAGTTCGCCCACTTCGTCCAGAAACAGGGTTCCCCCATCCGCAGACTCAATGCGGCCCGGCTTGCTTTCCGTGGCCCCGGTAAAGGCTCCGCGCACGTAGCCGAACAGTTCGGACTCAACAAGTTCGCGTGGGATCGATCCGCAATTGATGGGCACAAACGCGCGTTTGCGGCGGGGGCTGTTCTGGTGAATGGCGCGTGCCAGCAGCTCTTTTCCCGTGCCGGTTTCTCCCTGGATCAGAACGGACGAATCGTGCTGCGACACCCGCGAAGCCTGGTCCAGCACGCGCAGCAGGGACTTGGAACGACCAATAATGCTCTCGAAACCGTAGCGCTGGTCCAGCGCGGATCGCAGACTGCGCACTTCATCCAGCAGCGTTTGCCGCTCCATGGCGCGCTTCACCACGGCGACCAGCGCGTCAAAATCAAGCGGCTTGGTCACGTAGTCGTAGGCGCCGCTGCGCATGGCTTCAACCGCGGTTTCCACCGATCCAAAAGCGGTCACCATGATGACGGTGGTCTGCAGTTCGGCCTCAGTAATGCGCTTCAGCAGTTCCAATCCGCTGGTTGGCATGCGCAGGTCGGTGATCACCAGGTGCGGGTGGTGTTCGCCCAGCAGCTTCCATGCTTCTTCGCCGTCGGCAGCCAGCATGGTCTGGTAGCCAGCTTCCTCAAGCTGCATTTTCATGACGCGGCGCAGGCTGCTGTCGTCGTCCACCACCAGAACACGATTGCGGCTCAAGCGGGCACCGTCCCTTGATGGATCGACCGTACTGTCGGCTGCTGCCAAGGCAACAGCATGGTGAAGGTCATGCCGGGCGTGGAGTTCAGCGTGCCATACAGGTTGCCGCCGTGCTGCCGCACGATGTTGGCAGCCACGGCCAGGCCCAGGCCAGTGCCGTAATCCTTGGTGGTAAAGAACGGGTCGAACAAGCTCTCAAGGTCGCTGGCGGACATGCCGCAACCGGCATCCTCCACTTCGATGCGCAGGTTGTCCTGTTCACCCCGCACGCGCACGGTCACGCTGCTGCCCGCTTCGCTGGCCTGCAAGGCATTCAGCAGCAGATTCAGAAGCACCTGCTTGATCTGCTCCACGTCGCACGAGACTTCGCGGCTGGCCCCGTTGCCGTGCACGGACAGGGCAATGCCGCGTGAAGCTGCCATGTGCTGTGCAAGCAGGCAGGTGGATTGCACCACGGCAAGCGGGTCTGCAAACTGGAACCGAGGCAGGCGTGGGCGCGCGAAATCAAGGAAGTTGGTAAGCAGCTTGTTGAGCCGCTGGGATTCCTTGGTCAGAATCTCGAGACACTCCTGCCGGCTGTCAGGGGTCGCATTGCCACGCGCGAGAATGCCGGCGGCTCCGCTGATGCTTGCCAATGGATTGCGGATCTCGTGTGCCAGGCTTGCGGATAGCTGGCCTGCCGCGCTCAGGCGTTCGTTCTTGCGCAGTTGCTCGATGTTCTCGCGCAGCTCGGTGTACACGCGCTCCAGTTCCTGCTTGGTCAACTCAACGGAGCGGCGCTGCATGCGCTCGCGGTCCGCAACCACCCCTGCCAGCAAGCCTGCGACGCCGAATGTGCTGAGCTCAACAATCTGATCCTGCGCATCGACCGGGTCGGGGTGCCAGTGGCGCACGATAGATGGAGTTTGCAGCACGGTCGCCAGCAGAATGGCACGGGCTGCGCCACGCCATCCGAACAGAAGCCCCGCCAGCATGAATGGCAGAATGTTCAGGTGGTGCAGAATGTTGTGCAGAACCACCGCGCGCGGCGGAATCAGCCACGTGAACACGGCCAGCACCACGACCATGGCCGCGATCACCACGGCCAGCAGCGAACGTCGATCGAGCTCCAACGCGTGCCGCGGCATCTTCCGATTCTCCCACGGGTACCCCTGGGGCTGAAGCAAAGCCGGGAACTCGAGCAGGCGGGCAGAGGAAAGCACACTCGGTATATAGCAATCTAAGCGCCACTCCTGGACCATGTGCATCCACGCACAGGGTGGCCATCCGACGCCGCGAACTGAGCAGACCTGTACCATCCGGAACTTCTGCATGTCCCATATGGGACAGTTGCTAGAGCTCCCGGCGCAGAAGGCCGTTCCAGGCGGCACTTTCACTTTGGCGCATGGATTGCCTTTGGCAAGGGTGTGAAGTTCTACGCCTCCCTGCTTTTTTCCACGCTGCTGCCTTTGCATGCGCTTGCGCAATCGCCTGCGTCGTTGCCGCCCGCCGCCGCACAGGCGTCGCCGGCAAGCCCCTCTGTGTCCATTGCGCCAACTGTGCGGGCACCTGTGCCCGCGCAGCCCCTGGCCCCGGCGGTGCAGTACCCCTTGAATGGAACGCCACAAAGTCTCACGCTGGACCAGGCCATCTCAGAGGCCACGCGGAACAGCCCACAACTGCGTGGTGCTGCCGCAGGTATTCAGAGGGCAGAAGCTGCAGCGGTTTCGGCTCGCGCTTACACCAATCCGAGCGTCGAGGTGTACGCCGGTCGGCAGTATGCCCGCCCCATCCCGACGCCGGGCGTCCCGGGACTTCTGCAGCATTACGCCGCCTACCAGACCATTGAGATCCCGTCGGAACGCGCCGCCCGGCAAGAAGTCGCGCGTGCCGCAACCGTAAGCAGCCGCTTCGGTCAGCAGGGGCTTCTGCTCTCCGTTACGGCGGATGTGAAAAAGGCTTTCTACGCCGTCCTCCGCAGGCGCGAAGAGGTCGAGCACACGCAGGAAAGCCTGCGCCTGGTGGAAGACCTGCGCCGCCGTGTTGCCGTGGAAGTGAATGTTGGCGAGAAGGGTCGCCTGGAACTGACAAGGACGGAAGCGGAGCTGGCCCGCGCGCGCTTCGCGGTGACCAGTGCTCGGCTTGAACTGGCCAACAGCATTGCCCTGTTGCGCGTGGCGATTGCCGCACCGGCACAGGCAAACCTTGACCCCGTAGGAACCCTGGAAGCAAGGGTAAAGCTGGCACCGCTGCCGGAATTGCGCGAACACGTATTTGCCACGCATCCGGCGCTTGCCCAGACGCGAGCTGACATCGACACGGCACAGGCACAACTTAAAGACGAGCGCGCGCTGCGGATCCCGCGGCCCATTGCCTTTGCAGAGTTTGAGAACCAGCCCGACCTTCGCTACTGGCGCACCGGCGTTACCGTGCCCCTGCCACTGTGGGACAGGCGTCGTGGACAGATTGAGCAGGGCAAGGCGGAAGTCTCGCGGTCCGCGGCCGTGCTTAGCCAGCGGCAGCTTGAGCTGACTTCGTCCCTGGAGCGTGCTTACGAGCAATACCAGCTAGCGGATGAGCAGGTGGAGTCATTGCAGTCCGGAGAGTTGCGCGCTGCTGAAAGTGCCGTGGAAGGCGCACGTGCTGCGTACCGCTTTGGCGAGCGCGGCATTGTGGAGGTGCTGGATGCGCAACGCGTTCTGCAGGCAGTGCGTGGCGACCTGGTAGACGCGCAATATGCGCGGCAATCTGCGCTTGTGGATTTGGAAGAACTCGGCGCGGTGACGCCGGAAAGAAGGCCCTGATGATCTCTGACGCCACGATACAAATTGTTCGCCGGCGCACGTTGCGCATGCCATGTGCTGCTGTGCTGTTGCTGACGCTGCTGCCTATCGGCTGCAAGAAGAAGGTTTCAGAAGCTGCAGCGGCACCGTCCGACCCCAATGAGGTTACGGTCACAGCAGCACTCGCCTCGAACCTGAAATTCGGCGTACCGGAAGATCGCACCGTCACCGGCACGTTGCAGGTGACCGCGCGCGTGGAAACCGATGGCAGTCGCATTGCACGTGTCGGATCGCCTGTGTCCGGACGCATCCTTCGCCTGCTTGTGTTTGAAGGGCAGACCGTGCGCGCGGGCACAGCACTCGCCACGCTGCACAGCACCAACCTGTCTGACACGCAGTTCGCCCTGGTGCGTGCGGTCTCACAGCAGGAACTGGCCCAGGCCGCCACACGACGTGCAGAACAACTGGTCGAGGCCGATGTGATTGGCCGCGCTGAGTTGGAACGTCGCCGCGCGGAATTGCTGCAGGCCACCATGGAAGCTTCGTCGTACCGCACGCAACTGCGCGGCCTGGGCATGGGCGATGCGCAGATTCAACAGCTCATCCGAACCCGCCAGCTCAGCGCGGACTACCCCATCGTGACGCCCAAAAGCGGCACCGTCCTGAAGCGCGAAGTCACCGTTGGACAGGTGGTGCAACCGGCTGATCCTGCCTTCACCATCGCCGATCTTTCCACCGTTTGGGTCTCGGCCAATGTGCCGGAAGAAGAAGCGGGCACACTGCACAAGGGCTTGGAAGTAACGGTCCGCATCCCTGCACTTCCAAAGGCGCAGATCGCGGGACGCCTGTCGTATGTTGCGCCCATCGTGGACCCGCTGACGCGCACCGTGGAAGTGCGCATCGATGTGCCAAACACTGAAGGTCAGTTGAAGCCGGACGAACTTGCCAGCATGACCTTCAGCGGCCACGGCGAAAAGAAGCTGACCGTGCCGAACACAGCCGTGGTGCGTGAAGACAACAAGGACCACGTGTTTGTGCAGGTCGCTCCACAACGGTATGCCCTGCGCGAGGTGACGCTGGGCGAAGAGGAGAACGATCGCCGCACCGTTCTAAGCGGTGTGCGTGCGGATGAACGCATTGTGACGGATGGCGCGTTCCATCTGAACAATCAGCGCAAGCAGAGTGCAATCAAAGGCGGGGCATAGATGATTTCGTCCATGATCGCCGCAGCCCTGCGCCAGCGGCTCATCCTTGTCATCGTGGCATTGGTCATGGTGGGCTTTGGCATCAATGCGGGGCAGCATCTTTCCGTCGACGCGTTCCCCGATGTTGCGAATGTGCAGGTGCAGATCGCGACGGAAGCCGCAGGCAAGTCTCCGGAAGAGGTCGAACGTTTCGTCACGATTCCTGTCGAGATCGCGATGACCGGACTCCCTGGCATGACGGATATGCGGTCGCTGAACAAGCCGGGGTTGTCGCTCATCACACTGGTCTTCGCGGATGGCAATGATCTTTATCGTGAGCGGCAGATGGTGTCTGAGCGGCTTGCGGAACTGCGCGACCGCATGCCCGCAGGTGTGACGCCTGTTCTGGGTCCAATCACCAATGCTCTGGGCGAGGTGTACCAGTACACACTCGAGAGGTCCGGGGAAGAGAAAGGGCATCGGCCGCTTTCCCGTGAGGAACTGATCGCGCGGCGCACGGCGCAGGACTGGTCTGTGCGACCGCTGCTGCGCTCCATCGGCGGTGTTGCAGAAATCAACTCCACCGGCGGCTTTGTAAAGCAGTATGAAACCCTGGTCGATCCGCAAAAGCTGCACTACTACAACCTTGGCATCGACGATGTCCTCAAGGCGCTGTCGCGCAACAACGCCAACACGGGTGGCGGTGTTCTGCCGCAGCATGCCGAGCAGTACCTCATCCGCAGCATCGGTCTCATCCAGAGCCTGGATGACATCCGAAACATCGTCCTGAAAGAAAGCGGTGCAACGCCCATTTACATGCGCGACGTTGCCGACGTACGCCTGGGTACTGAGGTGCGTTACGGCGCCATGATCAAGAACGGCTATACCGAGGCGGTGGGCGGTGTGGTGCTGATGACCAGCGGCGGTAATGCCAAGGAGATCGTCAGCCGGGTAAAGGAGCGTGTTGCAGAGATCAATGCGAAACACATGCTGCCCGACGGCTTGCAGATTGTTCCGTATTACGACCGCTCGCAGCTTGTGGACGCGGCGATAGGAACGGTCACAGAAGTTCTGGCGGAAGGCGTTGGCCTGGTCGTGGTCATCCTGTTTTTGTTCCTGGGCGACCTGCGCTCCAGCCTGATTGTCAGCGCCAACCTGATCCTCACGCCGCTGCTGACGTTCCTTGTGATGAACATGGTTGGCCTGTCTGCAAACCTGATGTCGCTGGGTGGCCTGGCCATCGCCATCGGCTTAATGGTGGATGGTTCCGTCGTTGTGGTGGAGAACGTGTTTGCCAAGCTGAGCCATGCCAGGCACGGGCAAGAAATCGCCACGCGCGACAAGCTCCAGATCATTCTGAGTGCGGTAAACGAAGTCGCCACGCCCACGCTGTTTGGCGTTGCCATCATCATTCTTGTCTTTGTCCCGCTCATGACGCTGCAGGGCATGGAAGGCAAGATGTTTGCGCCGCTGGCCTACACCATCGCCATCGCGCTGGCCATCTCGCTTGTTCTTTCGCTTACGCTGTCGCCGGTGCTCTCGTCGTACCTGCTCAAGGGCGGTTCGGAAGACGACACCTGGCTGGTGCGCAGGCTGCGCCAGCCGTATGACCACATGCTTGCGTGGACCATCTCGCACCGCATCGCCAGCGTCGCCATTGTTGCGGGTCTGTTTGTGTTTGCCCTCGCACTTTTCCCATTCCTGGGAACTTCGTTCATCCCGGAGATGGCGGAAGGTACGCTGTCGCCAAACGCGGATCGCGTGCCGAACATCTCGCTGGCCGAGTCCCTGAAAATGGAGCAATCCATGCAGCAGCAGATGCTGCAGGTGCCCGGCGTGGTCAGCGTGGTGTCGCGTGTCGGGCGGGGTGAATCACCTGCCGATCCCGCCGGTCCAAATGAAGCCGACGTTCTGGCTTCGCTTACGCCGTTCGACGAACGTCCCCGCGGCATGACCCAGGACGGCATTGCCGAACAGATCCGCCGTCGCCTCGCTTCACTGCCCGGCATCAATCTCGTTATGTCGCAACCCATCAGCGACCGTGTAGACGAGATGGTCAGCGGCGTGCGCGCTGATGTTGCCGTGATGCTCTACGGCGAAGACCTAGACGTCCTGGTGCAAAAGGCCGGTTCCATTGCAAGGGTCGCGACCGGCATACCGGGAACGCAGGACACGCGCGTGGACCGCGTGGGCGGCCAGCAATACCTGAATATCGACATCGACCGTAAAGCCATTGCGCGGTACGGCTTGAACGCAGCGGATGTAAACGACGTTATCGAAACTGCCATCGCCGGCAAGGCAGCGACTGAGATCTACGAAGGTGAGAAGCGTTTCAGCGGCGTCGTTCGGCTGCCTGCGGATCTGCGCGACAGCGTGGAAGACATTCGACAACTGCTGGTCAGCTCTCCTGCTGGACCACGCATCCCGCTGTCGGAACTTGCCAGCGTCAAGGTAGTCGAAGGCCCGGCGCTGATCAACCGCAGCATGGGCAAGCGACGCATTGTCGTCGGCATCAACGTGGAAGGCCGTGACCTCGGCGGCTATGTGAAGGAACTGCAAAGCAAGGTGGAGCAGCAGGTGCCCCTGCCGCCCGGCTACACGCTGGAGTGGGGAGGGCAATTCCACAACATGGAACGCGCTCTGCACCACCTGATGATCATTGTTCCCATCACGGTCGCGGCTATCTTCTTCCTGCTGTTTGTTCTGTTCAAGTCCCTGCGTTTTGCCGCGCTGATCATCACGGTTCTGCCGCTTGCATCCATTGGCGGCATCCTTGGGCTGTTTGTTTCGCGAGAGTATCTTTCCGTGCCCGCATCGGTCGGCTTCATTGCGCTTTGGGGCATTGCCGTGTTGAACGGCGTGGTGCTGGTGTCTTACATCCGCAAGCTGCGGCACGACGGCATGGAGCAGGACGAAGCCGTGCGTGAAGGCACGCGCCTTCGTTTCCGGCCCGTAATGATGACGGCGACCGTGGCTGCGCTGGGCCTGGTGCCGTTCCTGTTTTCGCACGGTCCCGGTTCGGAAATCCAGCGTCCACTCGCCATTGTCGTGATCGGCGGTCTGCTCAGTTCCACCGCTCTTACGCTGCTCCTTGTACCGGCGGTCTACGGCTGGTTTGAAGGTTCCGCAAAGATCGAGATGGAAGAGGATCCGATTTGATCGCAGTGTCTGAAAATGTCGGCGGCGGATTACTTCAGTAGCCCGAGAGTTGCTATGGGAAAGGAACTGGTCTGTTGCAGGCAGGTTCCCGTAGCTTCGGCCAAAGAACCCTCGCGCAGGGCTACACCATCGCGGTACATGCATGGTGGTTGCCTTGGATGGGGTGGCGCAAGGCTGCGGATAGAGCCGACCATTGCAAGAACCATGACCGTGGAAGCCGCGATGATGGGGATGCGCGGAAAGAACCATGCACCTGCCGCTGCCGCAGCGAGTGCCAGGGTCACGGCAAAGCTGCTGACAAACCACTCAGACACATCAGCGTTTTTGTAAAGAAAGCAATACGACACGGCCAGTAGGCCAAACGTGGCAAGCAGGCCGCGCGCTAGTGCGCCTGCCTGCCGAGCCATAAGGAATGCACCGATTAGGACGCAAGCTGCAAAAGGCAAGCCGAGAAAGTGCCCCGCGATGGATGAAAGGTGAAGTAGACGTTCGTTGCCGCCAAAGTGCAAGGCGACGTACTGGAGCCATGGGTGCAAGCTGAACTGCGGACCGGCCCATGCTGGGAACGCTCCGCCGCTCTCGACTCCGCTCCAGAAAAGTTTCTGCTGGGCACTGGCCTGCAAGACAGCATGGGTATGCAGAAGAATGGTGACTCCCCCCGCGCCAGCGCCTGCAAACACGCACAAAGCGGCGGCTGGCATGGTCTGGTCCACTATTCTGCGACGTGCCAGCAAGCAGTGCATCAGCAGCAGAAAAGCGGCAAGCAGTCCCGCATCGCTCCGCGCCAGCTCCAGCAGCCAGCCGATCACGGCAGAGAAGGCAAACGTGGCCCTGCTGCTGCACGAGACCCGTTCACGCCCCAGGTGATCCACAATAACTGCCGCCATGAAAATGGCAAAGGCGTTCTCCATAAGCCATCCGCCTTGCAAAAGCATGGTGGACGATAATGCGGCCAGAACACCCCAGCCCGCGCCACGTCCGAACAATCGAAGGCCCGTACGAGCAAGCAGAAGGGATGCAGCTGCAAGGCTGGTCGATTGAACCGTTATGCCCACCACGGAGATGGTGTGCGGGGTGAACGCAGGCTGCAATTTGAGCAGCAGCATAAGAAAGTAGCCCCACAACACGTGCAGGCCGGTGCCAGGTTTCACACCGTCGAACGTCCACTGGCCAAGTGCAATAAAGTTATCCGTGGGCGCATGGTAGCGAAAAGCGTCATCAGCAAGGTGCGTCAGGAACCGCACGTCCGGCTTCAACCACAGCAACACGAGCCCCAGGCAGCCTGCCAGGGAGACCAGCAGTGCGACGAAACCTGGTCCTCTGGCGAGGGAAGCCGTGTCATGTGTCCGCACCCGACAGACTCTACAGACTGTCGCGAACGAAAGGGTCGATTAACTTCTGGGTCTGATCGTCACCTGTCCCGATTCCGGACAGAGTGAATGACCGAGGTCTCGGCCAATCAACACGGCTGGGCGGCTTCATCGAGTGGCATAGGGCAGACGCTGACTACTGAGGTACTGCCGCTTCAGCCTCATCGCCGCACATCTGGTCTCCGGTCTGGCGGGAAGGCGTATGCTATCCGGACCGGGTAAGCGTCTAACCCGCAGAAGCAAGCCGTTGCCGTGGGACAGGTAGAACACGGGTTCGGAATCCGCTCTTCAAGGTGACCTTCACTTCATGCCTAAGTCGCTCAAGCTTTCGCTGCTCGCCACATCTGCCGTTCTTCTGCTGACGATGTTCCTTGGTGCCAACGCGCACCGCGTGCGTGCTGCTGGCGAGTCGCAGGAAAGTGCGTATCGCCAGATGCAGGTGTACAGCGAAGTTTTGCGGCATATTCAGAGCGACTATGTTGTGGACCCGAATATGGGCAAGGTGACGGATGCTGCACTGCGGGGTCTGGTGGAGAATCTTGATTCCGACTCCAGCTATCTGACGCCGGAAGAGTACAAGCTGTACAAGACACACAGCGCAGGCCGCGCGCAGGTTGGCTTGAATGTGGCCAAGCGCTTCGGCTACGCCACTGTAGTTTCTGTTG
>JBPBPZ010000212.1:0-19320 GCA_050954525.1 Janthinobacterium lividum | reverse complement strand
CCTTACGGCTGAGTGGGTTCCGTCGCACCCGAGCACGAGAGAAAAGGAACGCGTCACTCCGCTGGAGAAGGTAACTGACACGTCGTTTGCTGATTGTTGTTCAAGCCCCGAGATGCTGTCTGAAAAGAGAAATTCAACGTTGTCGTTGACTTCGTTGAAGAGCATGTCGAGGAGAACGTTTCTTTCAATCTCATAGCTCGCTTCGGGTTCCTCCTCTTTCTGGCCTTGCACCTGGAACAGAGGCGTTCCAGCAGCATCCAGAAAGGTGACAGGCCTGGAGGGTAGGCTTGCAGAAATGATGCGATCAAGCAGGTTCATGCGCTTCACCACGTCGATGACACCGTCTCTTATGTCGACCGGGGTTCCACCCTTCCTCAAACCGGACGAGATCTCAACGATGGTCACCGAGTAGCCAAGCTGGTTCATCCACCAGGCAGTTGCGAGCCCGGCAAAACTGGCTCCTGATATCAGGACGCTGGTAACTTGCCTATTCGCTGTCGCGCCTCTTCCGTTTTGCAACGCCATGTGCTTCGCCCTCTTCAAGTAAAATTATACTAAGTATAAACATGTAAACTGTACACTCTCTGAGGAGAACAACGGTGGATCCAGCGCTCAATCGCCAGACACGTAAGCGCCTAGCCACACGGCAGGCCATCTCCGACGTGGCCACTCGCCTCTTCATCCAGCGGGGTTTCGACGCAGTGACTATGGACGAGATTGCCGAGGCCGCTGATGTGTCACGGATGACAGTCTTCAACCACTTCTCACGCAAGGAAGACCTTTTTTTCGATCTCGACGAGGAAGGGCGCGAAGACCTACTGGCCGCACTGCAGAAACGAGGTCCAGGCACATCTCCCATCGAGGCTTTGCGACGATTTGCACACAGTGCAGTGGCGGAGAAGCGGCCTTACGTCCGCTTTTTTGAAGCAGACACCGACAAGTTTCTAGCGGCGATTGAGGCTAGCGACGCTCTGAAGGCTCGCGCTCGGGCCATTCGAGATGAGTTGACGGACACCCTGGCGGCCGCACTGGCAAGAACTGTAAATCGCGAACTGCCCGATCCAGTCGCAAGCCTGGCCGCCACCTTACTGGTCGCGACTTGGAGCGTAGCCATCACGGAAGCACATCGAGCTTTTCAGCGGCACCGAAATCTTGCAAAGGCGAACAGCGCCTTTCTTGACCTCATCGATCGGGGAGCTAAAGGAGTGCAGTCTGCCCTGGAAGGAACAGCTTACGTGTGAATAGGAAGAGGATGCGGCACCCGTCTAACTTTTCTGGTGGTCGGCGCAACAGGAGAGACACGCAGGCATTTCGTCCCGCTCATATCAAGGAGGGCCATAGCGTCAGGGCACTTGCGCAAGAGCCTGCGACATTAGCCGTCCGACCGCGACCTTCAAGATCAGCGGGGATCTGCAAGCGAATGCAAAATCACGTCCAGGGTTTGCTGCGCATAAAGTAGCGGCTCTTTACGCCGCTCCAGTCGGCTCAACATCACAGCGCCTTCAAGTGTCGCCATGATGGTAGTCGACAGCCACGCGACATCGGTGTCAGCTGCAATCTCACCCGCAACGACTGCTTTCTCCAAGACGTCAGCAAGGCGTTGACGCCAGACCTTGAATGCCTCGCGCACCATCCCGCGCAGTGTTTCATTGCCGTCATCCGCATCGATGGCGGTATTCATCAGCGGACATCCACCCGCCACGGCTGACGGCGTATGCACAAACCTGGCGATCATCGCACGGATCGTCTCGAGCGGGCTATCGATGTTCTCAAAGCCACAGGTGCGTAACTTGATGGACGCCTCTACGGAAAAGCGGAACGCGGCCTGTGCAATCTCTTCCTTGCTGTTGAAGTGCCGGTAAATACCACCCTTCTCCAGCCCGGTCGCTTCCATGATGTCGCTCATACTGCACCCGTGGAAACCACGCCGATTGAATAGCGGTGCTGCCCGCTCGATGATCGTTTGCCGCGTCTCTTCACCTTTGGTCATAAACTCTCCGGCACAAAACGCGCAAGATTGCTGAACCCTGCGCACCCTATCCTCCATCAGATGCAGGAATAAGACCGTTCGGTCTCATCCGAAGAGGGCCACAAGGACGTGAGCAGACCAATACCAGCCATCAACCCATGGGTCGTAGCCCTCACGGTCACCCTGGCAACTTTCATGGAACTTCTTGATACTTCCATTGCCAATGTTTCGTTGCCCTATATTGCCGGTGGGCTGGGCCGTTCCTTTGACGAAGTCACCTGGATTCTGACGACTTACCTCGTGGCAAATGCAGTGGTTCTGCCGATGTCCGCGTGGCTTTCACGTGTCTTCGGTCGCAAGAACTATTACATGGCGTGCGTAGCCTTGTTCACCACGACCAGCTTCTTCTGCGGCATCGCTCCCACCCTGAACATCATGCTGATGGCACGTATTTTGCAGGGTATCGGCGGTGGTGGTCTGGCACCCGTGGAACAGGCCATTCTTGTGGACACTTTCCCGCCTGCGAAGCGTGCCAGCGCCTTTGCGCTGTACACGATTGCCATTGTCACGGCGCCTGCGATCGGTCCCGTTCTTGGCGGCTGGATTACTGACAACTACAACTGGCGCTGGGTCTTCTTCATCAACATCCCGGTCGGGATCCTGTCACTGCTGCTTACGAACAGGTTTGTTTATGACCCGCCGGCCTTCGAAGCGGAGCGGAAGACCGTTCGAGTCAACGGCAAACTTAACGTAGACGGCATCGGTATCGCACTCGTCGGCCTGGGCTCCGCAGCCCTTGAGATCCTTCTGGACCGCGGTCAGATTGATGACTGGTTCGGATCCACCTTCATCTGCTGGATGGCGATAGTTGCTGTCGCATGTCTCGGCAGCGCCATCTGGTGGGAACTCCACACTCCTGACCCGATCATCGACCTGCGCCTGCTCAAGGTCAGGAACTTCGCCATTGCTTCCGTCTTCTACTTCGTCTTCGGAATCGGCCTTTTCGCCTCCACTACCCTTATCCCGCAGATGCTGCAATCTCTTTATGGCTACAGAGCCATTGACGCAGGGCTCGTGCTCGGACCTGGTGCCCTTGTCATCACGTTCCTTGCTCCAGTGGGCGCGCAGCTGCTTCAGCGCGGCATCATTAAGCCGAAGAACCTGCTCCTTGGTGCCGTTCTCGTCTCTGGTTTTGCGTTCCTGCATTACAGTCATTTCAACTTGCAGACGGACTACAAGCATTACGCGCTGGCGCGAGCCCTACAGGGTCTCGGCCTGGCCTTCTTCTTCGTGCCTCTTTCCGTGGTGGCGTACTCGCAGCTCAGTCCTGCGCAGAACAACAAGGCATCGTCGCTCACGAACTTCTTCCGGAACTGGGGTGGCAGCTTCGGTATCGCCTTCGTTACAACGATGAGCGAACGTCGACAGAACTTCCACCAGGAGCGCGTCGGCAGCAATCTGGCTCAATCCTCAACCGCCCTGCAATCCGGCATCGGTAACACGGCAGCCTACCTGCACACGCATGGCTTCTCCATGGCCGACAGCATCGCAGCAGCAACTGCTCGGTACTACGACCAGCTCTACGCCCAGACTCGCCTGTTGGCCTTCATGGATTGCTTTTACATCCTGGGCGTTATGACCCTCATCTTTGCGCCCTTGGCTCTGTTCGCGGCGAAGGCAAAAAGCGCCAAAGCTCCGGAAGGTGCCCACTAATCAATCGGTCTGGACTTCGCTCCGATCCTCATTAGAGCTGAGGTGCTACATCCAAGCTAACCCGTCCAAGTGGAAAGGTTAGCCCGCGCAAACTCAAGCACATGCGCTTCTTGGCGGAGGCATTGCTGGGACTGGAGATTTTAGTCGGAGCAATGCGAAGTCGAGTGAACTCCTTCACGTCTGATCAGTCGGGCAGCGGAGTCGACAGTCCCGCGCCCTGTCTGAAGGATCTGTTGGATCCTCCCCCACAAAGCCACAGGGCAGGGAAGTGGCTCCGCTTGCTGTAGTGCGAACTTACGCTGGCGCAGCTACTACTCGCAGCTTTGGCCGTGCAGCATGCAACAGAAGGTAACGACGCGCCTATTTCACAGGGAAGGAGCGCTGTCGATACATACTGCGGGTGGCGCTCGGACAATGAGTCAGTTCCTTGTCGAACTCGATCGGGTAATGAAGGCTGGCAGGTTCGTCGGCAGCAACCAGAGGAGTGTCAGCAGAGTGTGGGCTCAACTGCAACACCCTGGCGCGCGAATCCCGAGCTAGCTCGTTACCAAGACAGCAAACGAACTATCTGGCGATTCGATCGAAGAGCCAGAAAAGAGATCCGCTCAGAAGCGCTGCTGCTGGAAGAGTGAAAACCCAGGCCATCGCGATATCGCGGATGGTCGACATCTGCAGGCCGCTACGATTGGCTGCCATGGTACCAGCCACGCCAGAGGAGAGAACGTGAGTTGTAGATACTGGCAAACCTGCACCGTCTGCTAAACCGATGGTGATCATCGCAGTGATTTCTGCTGCCGCTCCCTGAGCATAGGTAAGGTGTGTTTTCCCGATCTTCTCACCAACCGTAATCACGATCCGCTTCCAGCCCACCATCGTGCCCAGTCCAAGGGCAAGGGCGACCGCGACTTTGACCCACGTGGGAATGAACTTGGTCGATTTATCGAGGAAGCCTTTATAGTTCGCGATGATCTTGACGTCGGCGGGAGCGATCTGCGGACCATACTTGGGCAGCAGGCGGAAGGTCTCGCTGGTCAGATACATCTGGTTGCGCACGTTCGCCTGCATATCCTGTGGCACGTTGCCGAGCGAGCCGTAGCCCACGGCTTCGTTGCGCACGTCAGTCACCATTTCCTGAAGCGCCAGCATCGTTGCTGGCTGGTACTTGTGCGACGAGACAAAGCGCTCCAGCTCCTGGCCCGGTTCGCCGACCGTTGCGGAGGGTTCGACGTAACGCCCAACAGACTCAACAACCTGCTGCGAAACTGCTGCGAATGTGGTTACGGAGCCGCGATCTACGGTGTGGTTCAAGGCGTAGGCTGTGGGAACAGTTCCGACCAGGATCAGCATGATGAGGCCCATGCCTTTTTGGCCGTCGTTTGAGCCGTGAAAGAAGCTGACGCCCGTACACGTCAAAATCAATAGCGCGCGGATGTAGAACGGCGGTGGCGCTGTTCCTTCGGGTGCCTTGTAAAGGCGTGGATCACGAGCGACAAACTTGAACAGCATGAAAATGACGGCTGCCATGACGAATCCCACAAGGGGTGACAGCAAGAGAGCTTTGAAGACCTTGGTGACCTGCTCCCAGTCCACGCCGGCGGTGCCTGTTTTGCCCTGCATCAGCTGGTTGGCGATGCCCACACCAAGGATCGATCCGATCATGGTGTGCGAGCTTGACGCAGGAAGGCCGCGGTACCAGGTAGCCAGGTTCCAAAGGATTGCCGCCACCAGCAGCGCAAAAACCATGGAGAATCCGGAGCCGTTGCTGACTTTCAGGATCAGTTCGACTGGCAATAGCGAAATGATGGCGAAAGCGACGGCACCGGAACTGGTGAGCACGCCAATAAAATTCCAGACGCCGGACCAAACAACTGCCACGTGCGGCTCCAGCGAGTGCGTGTAGATGACTGTGGCAACGGCATTAGCCGTGTCATGGAAGCCATTCACGAACTCAAAGCCGAGCGCGATAAGCAGAGCCAGGCCGAGCAGGACGAACGGGAACACAGAAGCGGAGTGAACCACTGACAGATCGGACGAAAGTTTGAAACCGATGTAGATGACGCCACAGACGAGCATCACGCCAAAAACGAGTGCGCCGGCTTTGCCGCTCTTTGAGTCCTTCAGCTTTTGATCAAGAATCGACGTTGTAGGAACGGGTGCCGTGGTCGCCATGGGTTACCTGACAGAGCAGAATTTAAGGTAATACCTAAAAGTAGGGCCAGATCTGCTGCCGAAGATGAAATCCTAGTGAAACGTTCGATGACTTTAGCCGTCGTCTCGTTTTGAACGCCGGACAAGATATTTACGGTTTCGTAACAGGTTGGCCGTATGTTTGGATAGAGCGTGTGCCTAGCAGAAGCGCGTTCGGAGGATTTTGGCGTGAAATTGAGTTCTGTTATTGCGGGAGCCTTCGCCCTGGTTGCGGTCATTGCCACCGCTGGGGCACAAAGCCTGAACGGCGCAGGTGCTACCTTCCCCAATCCCATCTACTCGAAGTGGTTTTACGAGTTCAGCCAGCAAAAAGCCGGACTAAAGATTAACTATCAGCCAATTGGCTCGGGCGGCGGCATTCGGCAGGTGTCAGACGGAACAATCGACTTCGGCGCAACGGATGGTCCCATGACCGACGAACAGATGCGTTCTGCGAAGGTCAAGACGTTCCACATCCCCACGGTTATGGGTGCAGTGGTTCCGGTCTACAACCTGAAGGGTGTCACCAAGGACCTGAACTTTTCCGGCGACGTGTTGGCCGCCATCTACACAGGCCAGATTAAGACGTGGAACGATTCACGCATCGCGAAGGACAATCCCGGCGTAAACCTGCCGAACGCTCCGATCGTTGCCGTATACCGTTCTGATGGCAGCGGCACCACGTACATTTTTACGGACTATTTGAGCAAGGTCAGCCCTGAGTGGCAGAGCAAGGTCGGCAGGGCTACTTCGGTCAAGTGGCCCACCGGTATTGGCCAGAAGGGCAATGAAGGGGTTGCGGGCATGGTTCGCCAGACGCCAAACTCCATTGGCTATGTGGAGCTGATCTACGCCCTGCAGAACAAGATGCAGTTCGGAACCGTAAAGAACGCGACCGGAAAGTTCATCAAGGCCAGCACGGAAGGTGTGACTTCGGCCGGTGCAAATGTGAAGAATGGGCCTGCAGATTACCGCGTTTCCATTACCAATGCACCCGGTGCTGCCACCTACCCCATTTCGTCGTATACCTGGCTGCTCGTTCCCGTGCAGTCTCCTGATCCGAACAAGGGGAAGATCCTGGTCGAGTTCCTGAACTGGATGCTTGATCACGGCGAGTCTGAGGCGCCTAGCCTTAGCTACGCGGCGTTGCCTGCCGGTGTGCAGAACAGCGTTCGCCAGACGATCAAGCAAATTCACTAAAAAGCGGGGCCGCGACGCGGCTGCGTCTAGCCGCGCCGATCCGCTTGCGTATTGGATCGTGCTGCTCCGTGATAGGAATGGTGCAGCATATCTTGCCAAAAGAGTTCTGTTCTAATGCCTGACCCTCTTCTCTCCGGAACGAAAGTCTGACCATGATCAACACAGAGCCGAATATCACACGGCCACCCACCGTCGGCGCACGCGCCGTTGACGGACCTGATTCGAATCAGGATGCGCCGCAGGCCATTTCTGCGGTTCGTTCCTTTCTCATGGGCCGCAGCAGCGGTAAGAAGCTGGACCTGCTGTTCTACGGGTTGATGATTCTCTGCGCAGTCAGCATCTTTGCCATCGTGCTGGCCATCATCTTCGTACTTTTCAAGAACTCCGCACTCAGTCGCCATCAATTTGGATTTTCTTTTTTCAAGGGGACTGAGTGGGATCCAGTCGCGGGCTCATTCGGTGCATGGCCCTTCATCGTTGGCACGCTGCTCTCGTCGCTCATAGCCCTGGTGATTGCGGTGCCTCTTGCGCTGGGTGTGGCGATCTTTGTTACGGAGCTTTGTCCCAAATCCCTGCAAGGTCCAATCTCGTTCCTCACGGAGCTACTCGCGGCAATTCCGAG
This sequence comes from Janthinobacterium lividum, assembly GCA_050954525.1. Classification (GTDB taxonomy): domain Bacteria; phylum Acidobacteriota; class Terriglobia; order Terriglobales; family Acidobacteriaceae; genus Terriglobus. The sequence continues at coordinate 11,629 of JBPBPZ010000212.1, read as the reverse complement.
TGTGGTTTATGGCCTTTGGGGCATCTTCGTGCTGGTCCCCATCGTGCGTGACCAGGTCGGCCCATTGCTCACCAAATATCTCGGCTGGACAGGGTTGTTCAACGGCATCAACATCGGCGTGGGTTTGCTGACCGCCGGCATCATTCTCGCCATCATGATTCTGCCTGTCATATCGTCGCTGACACGCGATGTCATGCGTGCCGTTCCCACATCGCAGCGTGAGGCCGTACTGGCTCTGGGCGCAACCCGATGGGAGATGATCCGCATGGGCGTTCTTCGGAATGCGCGTATCGGTATTGTCGGCTCAATCATCCTTGGACTGGGACGCGCCCTTGGAGAAACGATGGCTGTCACGATGCTGATCGGTAACCGTGCAGAGGTGCCGCATTCGTTGTTCTCGCCGGCGCACACACTGGCCAGTGTCATCGCGAACGAGTTCTCTGAGGCTACCGGAGACCTGTACCTCAGTTCGTTGATTGAAATCGGTCTGGCACTATTTGCAGTGACCATCGTCGTCAACGCGATCGCACGTCTACTAATCTGGGCTGTCACACGCGGCACCCCGGCAAGGGTGGCCTGAGCCATGGCAATCGTACCCGCAACAGCGCCGCTGCCCGACAACACACCCGGACCGGTTCCAGGTTCAGAACCTACTCCGACTGGCCCCCGCCGAAGCCGGAACCTGCTGCGTAGCGTGGTTGATCGCAGCGTGACCGGCCTGTCGATCCTGGCGACGATCATTGTTCTTGCGCCGCTCGTCGCAATTTTGGTCTACCTGCTTTATAAGGGGTTCAGTTCGCTGAACTTCGCATTCTTCACGCAGGCACCGCGGCCAGTGGGTGAACCGGGCGGAGGCATGGCCAACGCCATCGTCGGTTCCGGGATCGTGCTGGCGATTGCAAGCGTCATCGGCATACCGGTTGGTATCGGGGCCGGTGTTTTTCTGGCGGAGTATGGCCGCACAGGTATCTTTGCCAACTTCGTACGGTTTACTGCGGACGTTCTGAACGGTGTGCCTTCCATTGTGATGGGCATCGCGGCATATTCGCTCATCGTTGTGAAGCAGCATCATTTCAGTGCCATGGCCGGCGGCATCGCACTTGCCATCATGATGGTACCGACGATCACACGAACCACAGAGGAGATGCTCGCCACTGTTCCCGGTGCGGTGCGTGAAGCGGCGCTTGGGTTAGGTATTCCAAAGTGGCGCACCACGCTTTCTGTCGTCTTGCGGACGGCGTCGCCCGGCATCATTACCGGCTGCATGCTCGCCTTCTCGCGTGTCGCCGGCGAAACCGCGCCCCTGCTGTTCACCGCCTTTGGCAACCAGTTCTGGAGCGTCAAGGTCGGCCAGCCCATCGCTGCGCTTCCCCTGCAGATTTACATTTACGCGGTTTCACCTTATGACGAATGGCACCGCCTGGCATGGGCCGGAGCACTTGTGCTCATCGTTCTCATCATGGCTTCGGTCACACTCGTGCGCATCTTCGCAGGTCGTGGCGTTCTAAAGGGGAATAGTTAAGTGGGCGTAGCAATTGAAGTCAAAGATTTGAATGCCTGGTACGGCACGACCCATACCCTGCAGGGCATCACCCTCAACATCCCGGCCAACCGTGCGACGGCACTGATCGGACCCTCCGGCTGCGGCAAATCGACGTTCGTGCGCTGCCTTAACCGTATGCACGAAACCAATCCCACGGCCCGGGCCACCGGTACGGTCAGGATGGGTAACATCGACATTTATGCCGATGCATCTCCGGTTGAAATTCGGCGGCGCATCGGCATGGTCTTTCAGCGTCCAAACCCTTTTCCGACCATGTCGATCTATGACAACGTGGCCAGCGGTTTGAAGCTGAACGGCTTTAGCAACAAGCATGAACTGGACACGATCGTCGAGAGCTCGCTGCAAAAAGCCGCCTTGTGGGACGAGGTCAAAGACGACCTGAAGAAGAAGTCTGGCGCCTCTCTCTCAGGCGGCCAGCAGCAACGGTTATGCATTGCACGTGCCCTTGCGGTGGACCCGGAAGTGCTGCTGATGGACGAGCCAGCCTCTGCGCTGGATCCGGTTTCAACTTCGAAGATTGAAGACCTCATCTTCCAATTGAAGCGCGAGTACACCATCGTCATCGTGACGCACAATATGCAGCAAGCCGCTCGCGTTGCGGAAAATACGGGGTTCTTCCTTTCCGGTCATCTCATTGAATTCGATGCCACCGACAAGATCTTCACCAATCCGGGCGACAAGCGCACGGAGGACTACATCACGGGGAGGTTTGGCTGATGCGTCGCAATTTTCACCAGCAACTCGACGAGTTGAAAGCCCAGCTTCAAAACATGGCGCACCAGGTGGATCGTTCTTTCGGCGACTCGATTGAGGCCTACCGAACCGCGGACCTTGACCTTAGCCAGCGAGTCATCGGTGCGGAAGTTCAGATCAACATGATGGAGCGGGAGATTGATCGACTCGCGATCGATCTGCTGGCGCTTGAGCAGCCCACCGCCATTGATCTTCGCTTCATCCTTTCCATCATGCGCATCAACTCTGACCTTGAACGCGTGGGCGATCAATCCGTCAGTATCGCGACGCGCGTTCATGAGCTACGCTCCTCGCAGCCATACGACTTCGAAGTAAATATCCCGCTTCTTGCCGGCCACGCACGCGAAATGTTCGCCATCGCAATGCGTGCTTTCAGTGAGGGAGATGCCGATCTGGCAAATACCGTTCTTGCTCTTGACGACAAGGTCGACAGCATGAACGCTGAGGCATTTACGAGCTTAAGCCGATTGATCGCCAATCATCCCGACCTTGCACCGCAGGCGATGAACATGTTGATTGTTGCCCGCAACATCGAGCGGGTAGCCGACCACGCCACCAACATTGCCGAAGACGTTATATTTTGGCGCCGCGGCGATGACATCCGGCATAGCAATCACGCATAAGTCTTCCGTCAACTTCAGGACTTGAGTCAAGAACAATGCCGCCCTGGATGTTTGGGGCGGCACGCCTGTCTGTGGTGATGCGCGAATGGCGTGTAACCCCAGGGGGCAAGTCATCGCTTGTCGCATAACAAGCTCACATTTTTTCCCCTTTCACATAGATCAGAAATACTGTTGCCACCGCGAGAGAGCCGGTGCATGACGGTCGTTTGTCGAACTCGTCCACACGGGCCTGCGTTCTGAGGAGTTCATGACTAAACCGCTCAAACTCTCCATGGCCTGTGTGCTCGTGGCAACAATGCCGGTTATGGCTCAGACCTCGACCACCACGACACCAAAGTCGCCCGACGCCGTAAACCAGACAACAAAGGGCAAGGCTCGGAAGAAAGCAGCGGCACATCTCCATGCTGCAACGCGCGCAGAAGGTGCCACGGTAGATCAGGTCCGTTCGTTGCGCTTGGAAATGCAAGCGCAGATCGACGGATTGAAGGCTCAACTGGCCGAGCGGGACACGCGCATTACCGAGGCACAGAAGGCGATTGCCGCCGCGCAAAGTCAGGCTATTATTGCTGCTGCTCGCGGGGAGCAACTGGACACAATTAACGCACAGAACACTGACAAGATTCAGACACTACAGAGCACGGTCGCCGATCTGCAGATTGCCAATAATGGCCTGACGCAGACCGTCATTAACAACAAGACGGACCTGCAGGAGCAGCTTGAATCGCCGACGGTACTGCACTACAAGGGGCTTACGATTACGCCCGTCGCCTTCTTTGCCTTTGAGGGTGTCTATCGCAACCGCTCCGTCAATTCCGACATCAACACGCCTTTCAACACCATCCCGCTCCCTTCAGCCAACGAAGGTCATGTCAGCGAGTTAAACTTCACCGGTCGTCAAAGCCGTCTGGGCGGGCTGTTTGAAGGCAACGCTGGTAGGTACAAACTGTCCGGCTACTTTGAGGCGGACTTTCTTAGTGCCGGCGTAACTTCTAATAACAATCAGTCAGAAAGCTACACATTCCGCCAACGTCAGATCTGGGGCAAGATAGAAAACAAAGCAGGGTCCGGCGTGACCGGTGGCCAGATGTGGTCGCTGGTGACTGAAAATGGTCTAAGCACAAACAACCGCACGGAGAAGCTGCCGAACACGGTTGATCCGCAGTACATGGTCGGCTTTAACTGGGCACGGCAGCCAGCGATTCGCGTACAGCAGCGGTTCGGCGACGTAAAGACCGGGGCGCTCACCGTGGCCGCGTCCTTAGAAGAAGCGCAGATCACCAACTTCACTGCCGCTTCTGTTACGACTGGTGCCGTTCCGACTAATTTCTTCTTCTCTGGCACCGGCGTCAACGGTGGTTTATACAACGCTTTTAATGGCACCTACGCGAACAACGTAGCACCTGATGTGATCGTCAAGGCCGCCTACGACCTGCCAAAGGCTCACTTTGAAGTAGGTGGCCTGGCGCGCTTCATGCGTAATTTCTACTACCCCATCGTCAGCCTTAGTGCAGCCACCACGGCCAACCCTGGCGGCACTTACACGTACTCTGCAAATCACACCTCCAACACAAGAACCGGTGGCGGTGCTTTTGGCAGTGCGCGTGTTTCCCCGAGCAAGTTCGCGGACATTGCAGTCCAGGTCATGGCTGGCCAGGGCACAGGCCGTTACGGCTCATCGCAACTGGCTGATGCCACCATCCGCCCGGACGGCACGCTTGAGCCCCTTCGTAACTACCACGGTCTGTTTAGCCTGGAGACGCACCCCGCCAAGAAACTGGATGTCTATGGGTACTACGGCGGCGAATATGCTCAGCGCACTTACTACAGCACTGCCAACGGATCACTGATCGGGTATGCTGCGCCTAACCTGAACAACGCCGGCTGCTACGCGTTGCCAGTGAACCCCGCCTCTTCAACTGGCGGCACCGATACGGCGGTTACCTGCGCCGCACCCACCCGCTACATCCAGGAAGGGATGTTCGGCGCAACCTACCGCCTCGTGAACAGCCCCAAGTACGGACGCCTGCAGTATCAGCTGACGTATAGCTACCTGCAGCGCAACCTGTGGGCCGGCTCTGTAACAGCAGTGGTAGCCAACCAGCCGTCATCCCGCCCAACTGGTCCGCGCGCCCTCGACAACATGGTCCATGTCGGCATGCGGTACTACATTCCTTAAAGTGATGCCAGGTCCCTGCTGTGCAGGTTTTGTCCGAACCGCAGGGGTTAGGGATGGAATGAGCGAGCGGCACACGAGTCTATGCGCAGCGCGAACTGACTCTCGCAATCAACACCTGCGAACTGCTACAGCAACTCTGCGGCCTGTAGAGAAGAGCTGAGCCCTCAAGGGCGCGCTGTTCAGAACGCTTTATCCAGAGTTAACGCGAGCGAGACGCGTCGTCTTCAGGCACCGTAGAGACCAGGTGTGCTTTCACGATGAATCGCATGGGAGCGCTCCCCACGAAGTTGAATGGGTAACACGTGATCAGCGTGACCTCTGGCTGAGACGCAATTTCCAGTACATCGAGCCGGTCCGGCGCTACAACCTGCAACGAATCCACCTGGTAGTGGAATGTACCCTCGCCTCCGGTAACCTGCACATCCATGCCCTTTTGGATCCCGCGAATTGGGCGGAAGAGCGTGTCGCGATGTGCGGCGAGCACCACATTGCCAAGACCTCCGCTTAGTGCGGAACCAGGAACGTGCCCCACCCCGCTACGCAAGTCCGCATCATCCACGCCTTCAATCACTGGTGCAGAAAGGTGCAGCGCAGGAATGGTGATGGTGCCGATGCGGGTGCCATGGGCAGCCCCAGCCGCGCCGACACCGTATGAGGAACCCAGGGCCGCTGCTGGTATGACGGGGCTATCTGCAGCCGGTTGAGACGATGTGTCTGTTGCCTGGGTGGCTACCGGCTTCATGCGGGCAAGCACAGCAGGTGTGCTGAGCCCTACAAACAAGGCTGCGGCGGCCAGACCTGTCGCGAAAAACGCGAGTTCTAGCCGCCGCTTGCCCTTGTTATCGAACATTGTTACGAATGGCACGAAGCCGGTTGAAGCGCGTTCCAAAAGCTGCTGCGAAGCTTGCCATGGCAGCAAGCAGCAACATGGGCAGGTTGCTGGCGGTGTGCGGCAGCGCGGTCAGCTTCGGCCGACGGTGTGCCGTGGCCACCTGTGTCGATGCTGCGGGGGCTGGCTGCTGCTCCCTGACCTGCGGACGCGGCGCAGGTGCTGCACTGGCTACAGAACGGGGCGCGGCTGGGGCTACTGGAGCAGGAGCTGGCGCTGACGCAACCGCAACAGTGGTATCGCTGCCTGCCGAAGCCGGTGCAACGAACTTCTTCGCAGAGATTCCGGTCTGTCCAGTGGACACCTTGGAGGCCTGCAGGCTCCACAGGGTAACAACCTGTGCGTCTTCCTGCGACAGGCTCTTGCCCGTGATGTGAAGGTTGTCCGAGGCGGGGTCGATGGCGAGCACCTGTTCCGGGCTCTTGGTCGCGAGCTTCGCGGCTTCAGCCTTGGGATAGACAAACTCGATGGTGCCACCACCAGGGAACTTGAAGCCACGCAGGGCTTCCGGACCCTTTTCGATCTGGATCGTGATTGGACCCGTGCTGCTGCTCTGGAGACCGGAGTGGAAGACGCCCAGGAAGGTCGACTCTACCTTGCCGCCATCCTTCTTTACCTGGATGATGGCGCGATCCGTCAGGTGATCCTTGATGACAAGCGTGTAACCGCCCGCTTTCAGAATCTTTCCGGGGACCTGGGTGTCGCGTTGAAGGGTAAACGGTGTATCAAGGGTGGCAGCATCGGCTGCGGGCGCAATCGCCGCTACAGCATAGCTTCCAGTTGACGATAAGGTCGCACACAGGAGAAGAGAAGCAAGGCGCATCGTGGATCCTTTCAGAATGGACAGCTATAAAGTGGCTATACATAGGAGATGCGCCAAGCGAAGCATCTGGTGTCGCTTCATGTGCTAATTCGGAACAACTCGCGGCATGTTGATGACATGCAGTATGGGTTTGGTTCCCTGAAAATCGGTACGATCACTAGTTCGCCGACTCTGCTCCACGGTTTGTCATTCTGCTTTTGGGAATCTCGTATGTCCTCAGTTTTGTTTCAAAAGGCGCTGTTTCGGCTTCGTCGCCACTACATTCCGCTCAGTCTCAGTGCCATACGCACCGTGTACTGGCGGCTGCTCGGCATGCATGTAGGCGCTGGAACCAGGTTGTCGCACATGGTTGTGACGTGGCCTCACAAGATCTTTTTAGGGGACCAGTGCAGCCTGGAGCAGGGGGTGTACTTTAATGCCGCTGGCGGACACTCCAGCGGCATTGCCATCGAGATTGGCGCGGGCACGTTCATAGGCAGCGGCTGCGAGTTCAACGCCATCGCATCCATCCAGATTGGCCACACCTGCCTGATCGCCAGCGGCTGCCGCTTTATCGACCACAATCATGGCAGCGAGGACGGCACGCCCATGAAGCTGCAGCCCGAAATTCCCGGTCCGATCAAGGTAGGGAACGATGTTTGGATAGGGGTGGACTGCATTGTGCTGAAGGGTGTGACCATCGGCGACGGCGCGATTGTGGCCGCTGGTTCCGTAGTGACCAAGGCGGTTGCGCCTTACAGCATTGTGGCGGGGGTTCCTGCCCGGTTGATACGGTCGCGCCTGGACCCGCCAGCTACATCAGCGACTTGAACTCGTGCAGCAGCCTGTCAGACGACGCCTGCCACGTGTAGCCGGCAGCTCTTGCCCGGCCTTTGTCGATCAATGCCTGCCGGGTTGCGGCGTCCGTCACCAGTTCGGTAATGGCTTCCACATGCGCCGGTACGTCCTGTGGAGACAGTAGGATCGCCGCATCGCCCGCGATCTCCGGGATGCCTGTAGTGTTGCTGCTGACGACCGGTGTTCCGGCTGCCATGGCTTCGATGACGGGCATACCAAAGCCGTCGTACAGGGTAGGGAACCAGACAAGCTGGGCGGCTTGGTACAGCGCGACAAGCTGTTGCTCTTCCTGGAAGCCTGCCAGAATGCACGACGCTCCAAGCGCCTTCGCCCGGTCCAGGTAGACGGCATCGGCATGGTTGATGATGACCAGCAGCAGCTCGGGACAATTTCGCTGAATGGCGGGCCACGCGTTCAGGATCAAGTCCGCGTTCTTCCGATGTTGCAGGCCACCCGGAACCAGGACGAACTGCCTGTCCCTGATCCCGAGTTGATCCAGCACTCGCAGACCAGCCTCTGTGGGAGGCTGAAAGAAACTTTGCGAGGCGGCGTTAGGAACCACACGTAGCCGGTCGCGAAGGTCAGGGAAGAAATGCGCCGTGCGTTCTGCCGCAAAGTTCGAAATCATCTGCAGCATGTCGGCTTCGCGGTTCAGCCGGGAAAATAGCAGCCGCCACTTAAATCTTTGCTTTGCCAGCCAGAAGCTTGTTCTATGAGCGCCCTTTTCAAAGTGCTGCGCATCGTGACAGGTAACCACCAGCCGTGCCTTGCGTACGGGAACATAAGATTCCGCAGTGCAGTGCACAATGTCCGTGTCAGGCCAGTAGCTCTCCGCAGATGGGCGGTTCAGCAGGATCCAGCGCAACTGTTGCTTTGAGGTGTCGGCGTCGAACAGGTGGTAGTCAAAGGTCGTCCAAGGCGCACCCACAGAAGGGATCACCTTCCGGTGGTCCTCACGGTCCGCAAGCACGTGCAACGTAACGCCCGGTGCCCTGTGTAGATGCTCTGTAATCTCCCGAGAGACCCGTCCGACCCCGGTGGAGCGGTAAATGTTACGCAGGTGGACATAACTCAGGATGTTCAAAGTGCGGCTTCCAATCAGGAGTGAGCGGGCAAGGACCCGTCGCTGATTGTACCGGCTGACTTGTGCCGATCATGGCTATCCAGATGATGGGCCTGCGCTGAGCCGGGACGTCGGCTGCGGCTGAAGCGGCTGACCACTTCATTTTGCGCGGCGCGAACCCACTCCATCACAGGCGCTGGTTGCCGATCACGCTGCAGCCAGGCATGGACCGCCGGATCGTCCGTTTCACGCAACGCAATGCGCTGCTCTTCTGATAGAGCGATGCCCGTGCCGGTCGTTGTCGCGTTCAGCAGAGGAGCTGCCGTCGACGCGCAGTCTGGGCAGTAGGGTCGCGCCTTGATGACACGGCTTGCAAGTACCGCCAGAACTCGGGTCGTGTGGCCACAATCACAGCACGTAAGCCAAACCGCAGAGCCAGCCATGAAATCTACCGAATCGCGCCCACTGCCCCTGCTTACATGCTGCATGTTGTCACCCCTCAACTGGTAATCGGCCCCCCGGACTCAAACTTTAGCTGCCTAGCGGCAGAATGGTTTGGCGGCGGATCTACGTACCAGAATGCGAAGCGTAGCACCTTCAAAGTAGATTCGTACAGAGGCCCGGCAGCAGTTGTGAAATGAGGCATACCCTTTTGGAACGGGCAGCCCCGATTCACTAAGCCAGGCGCTTTTCCAGCACCGTACGCGCGATCGCATCCAGCACCCCGTTTAGAAACGTGATACTTTCCGGCGCTGCGTATCTTCTACCAATTTCCAGGGCTTCGTTAATGATGATCGGGTGCGGTGTGTTCTTGAAACCGACCATTTCGGCAACCGCCATGCGCAGCAGGTTCCGGTCCACTGCGGCCATACGGTGCAGCCGCCAGTTCTGCGCATGATGCTCGATCAGGTCGTCCACCTCTTCTGATCGCTCCATGGCGACGCGAAACAGGTCTTCGGCAAAGCTCTGGGTTTCCAGGTCCACCGTCTGTTTGCCCTCATCGTCGGTGCGGCTCTTCCAAAATACCCGCTTCACTTCCGCCGCTGTCTGCTTGCCCAGGTCGGACTGGTACAGCATCTGCATGGCCAGTTCGCGCGCCTTGCGCCGTGCGCCCGCCACTAAGCGCCCACTTCCTGCGACGCTGCCGCCACATCGGCATCCGCCTGGGTCGCCGCGGTCACCCCGCTGCCCGCGTGCGCGGCGGCATGGCCCAGTTTGCGTGCGATGCTGACCATCTCAATGGCCGCCGCCGCAGCTTCAAATCCTTTGTTGCCGGCCTTCACGCCCGCGCGGTTTAGCGCCTGCTCCAGCGTTTCGCAGGTCAAGACGCCAAACGCGTGCGGAATGCCTGTGTCCTGCTGGCTTTGCCCGATGCCGCGTGCCGCCTCGTTATAGATGGCCTCGTAGTGAGCCGTTTCACCACGCAGGAGGCAGCCAAGCGTAATGATCGCGTCGTATTTCGGAATGCCACCGCTGTTTTTCAGGTCGGCCATCATGCGCGCCGCTGCCGGAACTTCCCAGGCGCCGGGCACGCGAACGATGTCGATGTCATTCTGCGATCCACCGGAACGCAGAATGGCGTCCAGCGATCCTTGCAGCAGCCGATCCGTAATGACGGCGTTCCAGCGAGCCAGAACAATGCCAAAGCGCATACCAGTCGCGGAAAGGTCTCCGTCCAGCGCGACGGGGCGGCCGGCAAACACATCATCCCGCTCCCAAAAGCCAAACTCAAGCCCGTCGCCCAGGGCCAACGTAAACATGCGCGACTTCCAGTGCGTCGCCTCAACTTCACTCAACTTCGCCGATGGTGGCTCGGTGCCGTTTTCGGCGTCGAGCCACCGCTTGACGGTGCCGTGCACCACGTCCAGCGACGTTACCTCGACTAGCAGTTCCGGCACGGCTGGCGGCCTGCCAACCACAAACTCCGTGTTGCCCAGGGGTGCCAGGAAGGACGCACCCTTGCTTTCGCCGTCACTCCAACCTTTGCCGGGTTCAAACCCGAGCTCGGCGAACAGCTTCGCCACGCGTTCCCATGCTGCCGCCGACGCGATCGGCTTCACCACTGTTAATCCCTTGATCATGCTTCTAATTTTAGTGGTGTTGTCGGCATCCCGTCAGGCTCCGCGCTGTACATGGCGGACAGAGTAAGCAAGAAAGTTGCAGAATTGCTCATGGTAGGCAGGCTTCTGCCCAGGCGAGGGAGCTTTATCATCAAAGGATGGCACGCACCCCCTCAAACCACGATCTGGCTCTTGGCAGTCTTTGCCCTTCCTTCCAGCTCTCCGATGTCCTCTCCGGCAAGGTTTTTAGCCGGGACACAATTTTGAGAGGATCGGGAACTGAAGGCGCACGTCATGGCCTGCTGGTCGCTTTCCTGAGCGTGCATTGCCCGTTTGTACAGCACATGGAAGAGGCACTCACGGCGGTCGCCGCCGAATATGCCGACCGGATTGCCGCAGTCGCCATCTGCTCGAACGACGAGGTGACCGTGCCGGAAGATGCACCGGACCACATGCGCGGGCAGGCGGAACGGCTTGGATGGAGCAGCATCGGCAGCAGCGGGATGCCCTACCTGAGCGATGCTTCGCAGGACACAGCGCGTGACTTTCACGCAGCCTGCACGCCAGACCTTTATCTGTTTAATGATCGGCTGGAGCTGGTGTACCACGCGCAGTTCGATGAGACGCGACCTTACCGGGCCAGCGATGCAGCCGCCGGCGTGGTGAAAGATGACCGAATCCACCAGGCCGCCCACGGGGCCGACCTGCGCAGGGCGATGGAGGCGCTGGTTGCGGGGCAGCCTCCGCTTACAAGCCAGACACCGAGCCTCGGCTGCAACATTAAGTGGCGGGAGAACGCCTGAGGGGCTAACCTCATTGGGCGCTGCGGAACAAGGCAGTC
>JBPBPZ010000184.1:0-19409 GCA_050954525.1 Janthinobacterium lividum | reverse complement strand
CGAGACAGCCATGACTACGGCTGTCGTCAACCCGGCCACACTGATTGGGCTCACCGTAACACCAACGGCAGCCAGCATCGCAACCGGAACCGCGCAGCAGTTCACAGCGCTGGCTACGTTCTCTGACGGGTCCAGCCAGGATCTCACCTCGAGCGTCACCTGGACGTCCAGCGACAATACTGCGGCGACCATCGACGCTGTTGGTCACGCTGTCGGAACTGGTGTCGGAACAACGTCGATCACGGCTCAGAGTGGCAGCGTCAATGGCGTCTCTACTTTGCGTGTAACCAATGCGTTACCGGTGTCGATCCAGATCACACCCGGTACAGTATCCCTGCCTGCAGGCAGCGTGCTGCAGATACTTGCAACCGCCAGGTTCACCGATGGTTCGTCGCAGGACGTGACCTCAGCCGTTAACTACACCAGCTCAAACAGTGCGGTCGCCACGGTGGACTCACACGGCCATCTCCAGGCCGTGGGTTCCGGCTCGGCAACAATCTACGCAACTCTGAATGGAGTGACGGCTTCCATCCCTGTAACCATCAACAATGCCGCGCTCAGTTCCATTTCGATTACCCCGTCAGATCTGGACCTGGCCGCAGGCCTGTCCAGCCAGCTCACGGCTACAGGCACGTTCACCGACGGTTCCACGCAGGATCTGACAGCGTCGCTCACGTGGACCAGTTCTAACCCAGCGGTTGCGTCGGTAAGCCCGACCGGCAACGTCGTAGTCGCCTCAGTAGGTAGCGCTATCATCACGGCGAACAACGGCTCAGTCGCCGCTCAGGTCACCGTCAATGGAAGCTCGGCTGTGATTACGGCCATCGCGGTCAGCCCTGCTTCGGCAAATCTGGCAGCGGGTCAAACTCAGCAGTTCCTGGCAACCGCCACCCTCAGCGACAGCAGCCAGCAGGATGTCACCGCTTCGGTTCACTGGAGTGTTGGTGATCCTTCCAAGGCGACTGTGAGCGACAGCAACGACAGCAAAGGTCTTGTGACTGCCCTTCACTTCGGCAGCACGGCAGTACTGGCTACAGCCAACGGCGTGTCCGGTTCGGCCAACCTCGCCGTGCAAAATGCAACGCTGACATCAATCAGCATTACCCCTTCAACCCTGTCGATCCCGGCAGGCACCACACAGATGCTGACCGTAACCGGCAACTACAGTGACGGCAGCACGGCAAACCTGAACAGCACCGCGTCCTTCACCTCGTCGAACCCGTCTGCCGCAACGGTGGATAGCGACGGTGTGGTGCACAGCGTCGGGGTCGGATCGTCTACACTCACCGTCTCCGTCGGCAATGTATCGCAAACAACAACGGTAGGTGTCACCAATGCGCTGCTCAGTTCAATCCAGATTGCAGCGGCTTCTCCTTCCATCGCAGCCGGTCTTTCCACGCAGCTGACAGCAACTGGCACCTACACGGATGGCTCAACGGTTGACCTGTCGAATCAGGTCCAGTGGAGCTCCTCTGCGCCAAGTGTCCTGACGGTCAGCGCTTCGGGCCTGGTGTCCGCCATCAATGTGGGCAATGCCACGGTCAGCGCACGGTTGGGTGCTACATCCAATCAAACTCCCATCCAGGTCACGGCTGCCACGCTGCAAAGCATAGCGGTCACTTCCCTCTCCACCGCCAACAGCTTTGCCCTGGGCCAGAGTCTTCAACTGAAAGCCGTCGGCACCTACTCTGACGGCTCGACCCAAGACCTGACGTCTACGGTGGCGTGGTCCTCCACAACGCCCGGTGTGGGCATTGTGAACAGTGCCGGATTGGCAACCGGTGTCGCGCAGGGGAACTTCAACGCGAAGGCGACAATCGGTACGGTCACTGGACAGCTGGCACTCAGTGTCAACAGTGCGGTACTTCAATCGATCGCCATCACCCCGGCAAACCGGACGATCGTGAACGTGCTCGGCGCAGCCGTACAGTACACCGCGACCGGGACGTTTAGCGACGGCACCACGCAAGACCTCACCACTTCCGTGCATTGGTCGCTCGCCAGTGGATTGTCCGTTGGATCAATCTCCGCGACTGGCCGGTTCACACCACTTGGGTTGGGTCTGGGAACCATTCAGGCCACGCTTGGTTCCGTCACGGCGACAACTGGATTCATTGTGGTGTCTGTGCTGTAAACCATACCTGGACGGGAGCAGGTAGGAAGACGCGGCCTGTTGACGATCGTGTCAAGCAGCTCAGAGACAAATCGATGAACAAACACTTCGCGCAGAGGGGATACACTCCCCTCTGCGCGAAGTAACAGCACGAGGCACTCCGGGAGTCGAACAGCAACGCACGACGCGTGCATCCTTAATAACCGAGGTGATTGGTCGTTTGGCACTACCAACGATGCATCACTGAAGGGTCGTCGGACAACAGACAGAAGCCGGCACGTGTAAAACCTTCAGCGACTTACAAAGGACAGCGAATACGCATTAGTTGATCCCCAACTTAGACCACATTGCATCTACCCTGCTCTTCACATCCGCAGGCATCGCCAACATCTCCGGCCAAGGCCGCGTGAAGCCCTCTGCAGGCCATTTACGGGTGGCATCGATCCCCATCTTCGAGCCAAAGTTCGGCAGTCGCGAAGCGTGATCGAGCGAATCCACCGGCCCCAATGTGAACTGGATGTCACGCTCGGGATCGATATTATTTGCCACGCGCAGAACCACCTCGCCCACGTCCTGCACATCGCAATCCTCATCCACCACGACAATGCACTTGGTGAACATGGCCTGTCCCAGTGCCCAGATGCCGCTCATCACCTTGCGAGCATGACCCGCATAACTCTTGCGGATCGAAATCAGCATCAGGTTATGCGCCACACCCTCCGGCGGCAGGTTGATGTCCACAATCTCCGGCATGGTTAACTTGATCAGCGGCAGGAAAATGCGCTCCACTGCCTTCGCCAGCCACGCATCTTCCATGGGCGGCTTACCTACGACCGTGGCCGCGTAGACTGGGTTCTTGCGGTGCGTGATGGCCGTGAGATGAAAGACGGGGTATTCCTCCGGCATGGTGTAAAAGCCGGTGTGATCGCCGAACGGACCTTCCATGCGCAGCTCGCCAAGCTCGACATAGCCTTCCAGGATGTACTCCGCATTCGCAGGTACTTCGAGGGAGTTAGTCTCGCACTTCACCAGTTCTACGGGCGACTGCCGCAGGAAGCCGGCGATAAGGTATTCCTCAATCTCTGGGGGTGCCGGAACGATGGCTGAAAAGGTCATAGCAGGATCCGTTCCGATCGCAACAGCTACTTCCATGCGTTCACCACGGATGCGCGAGAGGGTCACGCCTGGCAGGCTGCTGGCCTGATTGCCAGCGGCAACGGTTCCGCCGCCCGTCATGGCCATCAAGTTCACGCGTTCAGCACTGCTGGTCGTCGAAGCTCGGAGCCGGTCACGCAGCTGCTCTGCCGCGTTCTTCTGCCGCTGCCAGTGCATCCCGGTGGTTCGGTCGTCGTACACCTGCATACGGTACATGCCGGTATTACGCTTGCCGCTTTTCGGATCGCGCGTAATGACCAGCGGAAGCGTAATGAACTTTCCTGCGTCGCCAGGCCATGTTTTTAGGATCGGGATTTCAGAAAGCTTGATGTCCTTGCCCGTGTGGATGACTTCCTTGCAGGGTGCGCCGCGCTTGTCGATCACCTTGGGGAAGAACGAACCTATTTCCGCAAGCATAGGCAGCATTTTCAGCTTGTCCATAAGGCCTGACGGCATCTGAGGCTTCAGCAGGGTTTCGATGCGACCCGCAATCTTATCGAGTGAATCCGTTTCCAACGCCAGATGCATGCGGCGTTCGCTGCCGAACTGGTTCATCAGCACGCGTGCACCGGGATAGCCCTTGACCTTCTCGAACAGAAGGGCCGGCCCGCCAGACTGCGCGGTTCCCTTGCCCATTTTCGCAGCTCGGTCGGCGATCTCTGCCATCTCTAATTCAGGATCAACTTCGACGCGAATCCGCTTCAATTCCCCACTTTTTTCTAGCCGCGCGATCCATTCACGCAAGTCCCGATAGCCCATAGCAACCCCTACTCCAGCGCATACCGCGCCGAACCTTCATGGTAGCGTGCAGTAAACGTAGAAAACCCCACCGAACCGGTGGGGTTTTCTGCACACTATCAAATCTGTCAAACTATGCCGCTCGTGCAGATCGCTCGGAATCTAGATTGGCGTTTAGCTGGTTCAGCACCATCGACAGAGCAGTGATACGATCCTCTGCGGACAGCAAAGAATCGATCGCCGCCGGAGACACGCCCATGCGTGTAACCAGCAGGGCCACTTCACGTTCAAGGCTTTCGAGAGAAGCAACAACAGCAGCGGACGCCGGAGGAGCAGTCGCCTCTTCGCTTACTGCGCGCGCCACAGGGCCGCGGTGCATCCACTCTTCCAGGTCGCTTGTCCGCGCCAGAACCACGTTGCTCGGCGCGCCTGGCGGACGGTGAATCGGCAGGTCTAGCGTCTTTTCCCAACGCTGGACAGTACGCACACCTTTTCCGAAGAAATGTGCAATTTCTTTCCAGGAACTCAGCATCTTGCTCAAAGCATCACCTCGGTAGTTATGGTGGGACTGGCGGAATGAATACATCATTCCTGCACAAATAGACGCAATCTGGCACCTGTAAGTTTTCTGGACAAACAGCTTGTTTTGTGCCGTATACCGGACATAAGGCCGCATTCTGCAGCCGTTTTGCAAAGCACGCGAGATGGATCCTGCAGCCGCGGACAAGCGGTCCAAATCGTATCCGCGTCAGCATGGTCTACAAGTGCTCGCGTCCGCGAGTGACTACTTCATATGGTGAAGCTTAGGCGGTTACGTCCTCACCGCGGTGCTTCATGTGCGACCACACGAACCAGACGATCCCTGCGACCAGCAGCAGCAGAACCAGAGCGTCTGCCTTGTGCAGGATGTGCTTCAAACGGCTGTTGGGGTCGTTCCAGCTTGCGCCTGCCTTCATGCCGACGTAGGCCAGCGCAAAGCACCAGGGCCACGAACCCAGGAAGGTGTAGATGTGGAATCGAAGCTGTGGCATACGGGCGATTCCGGCCGGCAGCGCAATGAAGGTTCGAACAACAGGCAGAAGGCGGCCAACCAGGACGGTGATGTCGCCATATTTCTGGAAGTAGCTGTCAACGCGGTCAAGATCGTGGCGGCTCATCAGAACGTAGCGTCCAAATCTTTCCACCAGGGGACGCCCGCCATAGGCACCGATCCAGTACGCCACGACGGATCCAAGATTGCATCCGATGGCACCCGCGGTGGCGGCAAGCAGCAGGCTCATCTTGCCCTGGTAGACGACGTAACCGGCAAACGGCATGATGATTTCGCTGGGCAGCGGAATACAGGCGGATTCAATCGCCATAAGCAGGGCGACGCCCGGGTAGCCGATGGCTGAAATGAGCCCGGTGATATATGGCAGTAGAAAGTCGATGATCTTTTCAGTCATTGGGGTTCGTTCGAGTATATCGGCCATATTCGCGCAGTTCCCTTGCCCGGTTGCGCGGCGGCTTCTATCCTTGGGTCATGGCTGAGACCGCGACACCTGAAACCACTACTTCCGCACACATCGTGACACCCGCCCCGACTGCGCCTAACGCGGTGGCTGCGTCGGCACCTGCAGCGCCCGCAGGTCGGCCGCAAACTGGCTACGGCTCTGCCCCTGCAACGCATGGCGGAGCGCCGGTCAAGCGGCAGATTGTTGCGTTCTCGTTCTACAAGGTCCTGCCGGAATGGAAGCGCCTGCCCGTTGAAGAGAAGGCAGCCCAGAAGGCGGCGTTTGTCGAAGTCATCAAGCGATGGAACAAGCCGGGTGAGTTCCTGACCATGACCTATTCCACCGTCGGTACGCGGGGCGATGCGGACATGTGCGTTTGGTCCATCTGCTACTCCGTAGAAGAGATGAACCGGATGCGTTCAGAACTGCTAGCCACGGCCATGGGCAGCTACCTGGAAACACCGCACAACTTCCTATCCATGACCAAGCGGTCGCAGTACCAGATCGACCGTGAAGACGAAAGTGAGGGCGAGGGTCGCGGTGCCATCCGGCCGGGCGGTCACAAATACATCTTTGTGTACCCGTTCTGGAAGACGCGTCCCTGGTACCTCCTCTCCATGGAAGAGCGCAAGCGCCTGATGGACGAACACATCCGCATCGGCTTGGCTTACCCGCGCGTCAAGCTGAACACCACATACTCCTTCGGCATTGATGACCAGGAGTTTGTCGTTGCCTTCGAAACCAACTTCCCGGAGGACTTCGTCGACCTGGTGCAGCAACTGCGGGAAACAGAAATCTCGCTCTACACGCTGAAGGATTTCCCGATCTTCTCGTGCGTTCGCCTGCAGCCACAAGAGATGCTGGACCGGCTAGGCTGATGGCTGGAACGAAGCAGGTAAAGACCGTCGCCGCAGCGGGCAAGAAAGCTGCGGCGAACCTGTCTCCGGCAGCAGCAAAAGGCGCGCGTGCGCGCAAGATTGCTGCGGGTGAGCCCGTGTCAGCCAAGCGCGCCGCCGGCAAGACAAAGAAGCCGCTCGCACCGGAGCGGATCGCCGCCATTCTGGATGCTCTGCAGAAGACCTACCCGGACGCGGTCTGCGCCCTAAACCATACGAATGCCTGGGAACTGACGGTGGCAACGATCCTGTCGGCCCAATGCACTGACGCCCGCGTCAACATGGTGACGCCTACCCTCTTTCATGAGTTCCCCACGCCAAAAGCGATGGCCGTCGCAACGCCCGAGGCCATCCAGCCCATCATTAGTTCGCTCAGCTTCTTTCGGCAGAAGTCTAAGTCGCTGGTCGGCGCGGCCAAGGTCGTTACGGAGGAGTTTGGCGGCGACATACCCCAAACCATGGACGAGATGCTGCGCATTCCCGGGGCCGCCCGTAAAACCAGCAATGTAGTTCTGGGTTCGTGGTATCGCATCGCATCAGGCGTGGTGGTAGACACGCATGTTCTGCGCCTTTCACGACGGCTGGAACTGACGACGAACGACGATCCCGTGAAGGTAGAACGCGACCTGATGGCCATTCTCCCGCAGGACCGGTGGATTGATTTCTCGCATCAACTGATTCACCACGGCCGGCAAATTTGCGAGGCACGCAAGCCCAAGTGCGCGGACTGTTCGCTTGAAACGCTGTGCAACTCCGGCGACAAAACCTGGAGTTCGCACTAGAGGCTCAGGGCCGAATCTAGTGAGTCATGGCGTACAGCACATAGTTGACGCCGAGTTTTGTACCGAGCGCGGAGTACTTCACCGGGTAGCGCGGATCATCCAAAAACTCCCAGGAGTCGCCCAGATCCGAGTTGAGCGACAAAGCGACCATGATGCGTCCCTTGTCGTCATAAATGCCCTTCCAACGAGGCACGTAACCATCCTTTTTGTGGCCATTGTTCAGGTGTTCTGCACCTGGCACCTGGAAGCGCTCGTCCAGATCAAACAGCATGTGAAAGATCGGATCGCTATCTGGAATATCCACCAGTTCGCGCTCCGGAAAGACCATCTTCATGGTGTGCTCAAAGAAGGCCTGCTCCTGCGAACCGTGACAATCGTCGGCCATGAAAAAGCCACCCCGTAACAGGTAATCACGCAGCTTGTCAGCCTCTTTTTGGGTCAGGCCCCATTCACCCACCTGCACGGCGTAAAGCCAGGGCCAGTTATAGATTTCGTCCCCGTCATCGAGGCTTACGGACTGCTCCACGGAGCGGGTGTCCGTGCGTGTTAAACGGCGAACAGCATCGGCCAGGGCGCGGTCTGCACGGGGATAGTCCTGTGTCCAGAGAGACATACCCTGCTGCCAGGGTCCATCAAAGCGGCCTGCATAGCCATCCAGCGGGCCAGGTGGGTACATCAGCCGGGCAAAAGTCCATTCTCCCTGGTGCTGCCAATCTGCAGGCAGGGGGAAACGCCCGCCGTACTCTACAGACGGGTACTCGCGAAAGGCTCGCTGCGCATACACGCCGACGATCAGTACGGCTCCCAGCAGTAATGCAGACACTACCTTGATCGTTCGCATCAGAGAAACCCCAACCTGTTAGACGGCGACGGTTCACAGTGTCGCAGCTGACGAGGCGAGTGTACCTGAGGCTCCGCATGTTCTTCAGCGCAGAGAAAGGGGAGACAGGCGATCCTGTCTCCCCACCCGTGCTTCCTTGCCGTACCTACATACCGGGCGCAGGTGTAACGCCGCCCGCTGCAGGCGGCATGTCGCCGCCGTGACGCTGCCCGCGATGGGCATGATCTGGTGCCTGCTGTACGCTGTACCCGCTTGGGACCGTGAACAGCGCCGCATCCGGTTCCGTCTTTGCCAGCGTGGAAATTGCCACGGTTCGTGTGCCGCGGAATGGGTCCACGTCGGTCCTGCTTACCTCGATCTTGAGATCGGGAGCAAACCACTCCTCATGGGTCGTGACGATCGGAGTGGTGTTGCCCATCTCGCCTGCCGGAAGTGTGCGTGTCACCCGTGTGCCGTTGGCAACAACGCCACTGATCGTCTTCGCGCCCAGATCTGCCTTGACGACGTTCTTATCCTCATGCGGGCCATGCAGGTGCGGAGCCTGAGGGCCCGCCGCGCCGGCCGGGGGCTGTGGGATGGGACGAACAACAGCAACCTTCTGCTCCGGACGCAACTGGGTCATTGTGTGGGCGACCGGGTCAAAAATAGTAATCATCGTGCGGCTTGTTGCAGCGTCGTTCCCAGCGTGCGCGGGCACCGTCGTCTCTTCGCGCGTGCGCCCGAGCGAATCCCGGTACACGGTGCGGGTAGAGTTGTGATTCAGCACGGTGCCGTCCTGCAGTTTCTCGGTCGCGGTGGTTGTGTAGGTCGCCGAATACGGCGCGTTAGTCACGGGAGTTCGCTCAACGCCCGCAAAGCCCATGGGGCCGTGAGGCATACCCGGGCCAGGTCCACCCGGCCCAACCTGCGAAAGTGCCGGAATGGCAGCAAACAAAATAGAGGCAGAAAGGAAGCGTTTCAACATCACGGGGCACACCTCAGGGCGAGAATCTTGCTGACTATGACGTTGGTCTTGCCAAAAAGTGGCGCGGCTATCCACAAGAATTGACAAACATGGCATAGCGGCAAGCTCGTCCGCCTTCTTCAACGACCAGACTGTGGTGGACGAACGCAGCCATGCGAGACTTGCTGTGACCACCGCCAAGGAGAACACCATGCCAGAGCAGCAGAATTACGCAAACCACGTTCGTGTCGATCGCGCTTATCTTGCCCTTGGCATTCTGAATCTAACGCTGTTCATCGCCAGCATGGTCGAACTTGTGAAGCACTACGATGCTTCGCATTGGATCCTGCTGGGGCTCGCACTCTCCGTGCTATCGATCGGTTTGGCAACGCGCGGGTATGCTCTCAAGAATCAGAATCGCATCATCCGGCTGGAAGAAAATGTTCGTCTACACCACCTGGGAATCAACCCACAGGGCCTGACGATGCAGCAGATGATCGCGCTGCGGTTCGCATCCGATTCAGAAACCCCAGGCCTGGCCGCACGCGCGATCAGCGAACGCTTGTCACCAAAGCAGATCAAGGAAGCCATTGTGCAGTGGCAGGCTGATTTTGAGAGGGTTTAGCTCCTCCCTTGAAGCTCCTGCATGCGATGCGTGTCATGGCAAAGCTATGCCGCCACGCCGTCACGCAACATTGGGACCGCTTGCTCCTGTGCTGGATCGTGGGCCAGGCAGCAAGTAGCCACCCGCCGCATCGAATGTGGTGTTTGATTCGCACCACCTACCCCGTACCCAAAGGACTATAGATGAAGCACTTCGTTACGAAGAGCCTGTTTCTTGCGCTGGCAACAGGCCAGGCATTTGCCCAGATCAATGCGGGCACACAGCAGCCTGAGGCCAGCCTGCCGTTTACCATGACGCAGGTCACTACCCTGAAGCTGCCCTGGCGCATCGCGTTCCTGCCTGATGGGCGCATGCTGATCACGGAAAAGGTGGGAGCTCTGCAATTGGTGACGCAGCAGGGTGACAAGACCCCGGTGAGCAACGTGCCCGCAGTGCTGGCGAGGGGCCAGGGCGGTATGCTGGGCGTCTTTCTGTCACCGCACTACGCAAAAGATCACAGTGTGTACCTCACCTACTCCGAACCGGGGGAGGGTGGCTCCAGCCTAGCCCTGGCACGTGCCCGCCTTACGCTGGGCGAAGGCACAGCCAGCCTGGACGGGTTGCAGGTCATCTGGCGCGACGGCGAACGCGGCAAAGGCGGGCAGTTCGGCGCACAAGTCGCCTTTGCTCCTGACGGCAAGTCCCTGTTCCTGACCGTGGGAGACCGCCAGCGCATGACGCCAGCGCAGGATCCGAACCAGCCGCTGGGCAAGATTCTGCACCTGACCCTGGATGGAAAGCCCGCCTCTGGCAATCCGATGGCCGGAAAGCAGGGTACCGCGACCGTTCCGGTCATCGATCCACCAGACGATACCGAGGCTGCAAAGACCGCTCCCGTGGTGAAGACCTACACCTTCCCCGGTTCCAACCTGTCGCCGGCTGAGACCTGGAGCACCGGTCACCGCACCCCGTACGGCCTGGCATTTGCGCCGGACGGCAGGTTGTGGGAAGTGGAGCATGGTCCCAAGGGTGGCGACGAACTGAACCTGATCCAACCCGGCAAGAACTACGGCTGGCCCCTCGTTTCGTACTCGACGAACTACAACGGTGTGCCGATTGCCAGCCCTGACACGCGCACCGACCTCGTGAAGCCGGTGGTCTACTGGACTCCGATCATTGCACCGGGCAACATCATGTTCTACAAGGGCAACGTCTTTCCGCAATGGAATGGGTCAGCGCTTATCAGTGGCTTGGCAAGCAAAACTCTCATTCGGATCACCTTTGATGGACGGGGTGGTGCCAAGCCTGCCGAGCGTTGGGATGTCGGCCACCGCATCCGCGATGTGGAAGAGGCTCCGGATGGCTCGCTCTGGATGCTGGAGGATGCGAATCCAGGCGGTGTCTTTCACGTGACGCCCAAAGCGCAGTAAACGAGCTTTAAGGCTGAAGAGATGGCTCAACGAAACCTTCCCTCAAGACAGCGATAGCTTGAGAATGGGCGGACCGTTGAGCCCTTTTGCATGTAGAAGCGCGACATCCGCCGAACTGCATGTACGTTTTTCGGACACCCGTCGCTTTGTTGCAACCAGATCGCCTTTTCGGTGTCCTTACAAGTGCCGCTCCTCAGCGGTCAGGAGGCTCCGTTCAACGTGTTGCAGGCCCGCCAACTCGATGACGTGTCCCGGCTTTACCGTGATGAAATTGCAGAACTGCACGAGTTCCTTTCCGCTGCAGAACTACACCCGGGGACGGCAGACGCACTCTCAAACCTGATGCTTCGCCTGACCCGCGACCGTGCCTTTCGGCGCGACATGACACTGCATGTTTGGGTCGTGATGGAACGCTATGGCGAGCAGGTGAGCTATACCGATCTGCTCGGCATTATCGCCATGGCCGCCGCCGGTGTGCAGTTCGCCGCGGAAGCCGATGGTCGCGATGCACGCGAACTGCTCCGCTTCCTGATGGAGGCCTCCAGCTCATTGCACGCCCGGTCGCCCAGGCCAGCATCCTCTTCCGAGGTGAGCGGCAAGGCAGATGGTCAACGCCAGCAGTTGAGGCCGCGCGGGTCAGCCAATGATCACAGACCCAAGGTACATGTTGCTCCCTCGTCAGCCTGGGACCGTGAGTTTCAGCCGAAGCGTCGACGCCCGGCCCTGCTGATCGCTGCGACTGGCTGCATGTGTGCTGCTCTGTTCGGTGTGTACCGGTTCCACCACGGGTCGGAAACCAGCACGCGCCCTGGCGGTGCCCTCGCAGCGAACCGTAGCCCACTGGACCGCTTGCGAGCCCTTCCAGAGGAGGCAGCCAGTTCCACGGGGAACGGGCACTTCCCCTGCGCATTCACTGCCACCACGTGCTCGGGTAGTCTGCCGAGCGCCCCTCAGCAAATCCGCCCGAGGAGCCAGCCAGCACCCGCCCACAGATCCATTGAAGCCCCTCAGGTCGGCCCTGCACCCGTGGTGAGAGTTGCCGCGAAAGAAGCAACGGCGGCTCCCATTCCCTATACGCAGCCCGCTTCGGCACCGCAAGCATCGCGGCTGCAGCCTACGCCAACTCGTAGGGAACCCGTTCCGACTGCTGTGCTGAGCAGGCTGCTTGGCGCTCGGAGCCTGCCCGCGTATGACGAGGCTGGATCCAATGGGAATGCGGCGGGCCAGACCTATCCTCAGCTTCTTCGTCGGCGTTCCCTGTCCGGAACCGGGTTGGACACCGTGGCTCTCAATCAGCCAGGCAGCCGTGGCGCTTTCAACACTGATCGCACAGCCCCCGACAGCTTTGCTCGCGGTGTGGTGCACCCCACGTCGCTGGGCATCATGGCGGGTAACGTGGTGTACAGTCCAGCTCCCGCTTATCCATCCGCAGCTTCTGCCGCTCATGTACAAGGCGAAGTGAAAGTGCAGGCAGAAATCGATCGTGACGGGAATGTCGCGTCGCTCCGCGTGATCAGCGGGCCTCCCCTTCTACGCGATGCGGCAGCGGATGCAGTGCAGCGCTGGCGCTACAAGCCCTATGTCTCTGCGGGCAAAGCGGTGCCCATGTCTGCCGTCGCAGTCTTGGATTTCCAGATGCCCTGATGTTGCCTTGTTCTGCGGAACAAGCTCGTTGTTACTTTGCCCGGTAGTCGTGCCACACGTACTCCAGCGCTTCGCCCAGGGTCTGCTGTTTCACCGCGCGATCTGTATGCCCAGCGTTCCGCGCGAATACGAATTGGTAGTGGTAGTCCTTGGCGGCAAGCACCCGCGCCATGTTCTCGTTGGCCAGCACCCAGTCGTGCATGCCGTCGCGCATCACGTTGGGATTCAGCAGGTCACGATCACCCACCTCGAGCCAGAGCCGCAGCGGCTTCCTTGCTGACGCTGGAATCAGCTGCTCGTGAAACGCCCACGCGCCATGCGGAAACTGCGGATCAAACGGCCATTGCTGATTGACGTAGGTACCGGAGTACGTCAACACGCGGTGGTACAGTTCCGGGTGAAACCACGCCATGATCAGCGCGCAGGAACCGCCAGAGCTGCCGCCCATCGTGGCGCGTCCGTCCGGGTCGTGCGTCAGCTTGACGTGAAAACGCGACTCCACCTGCGGCAGGACCTCATTCTCGACAAACTCCGCGTAACGGCCTGACATGGTGTCGTACTCCAGGCCACGTTCGCTTCCCTGCGCGTCGCCGCCGCCGTTGCTGATGGAGATGGCAACCATGACGGGCACTCGCTTCTGAGCGATGAGGTTGTCGAGGGTTGTAAATAGCAAGGGGTCCGGACCGTCCGCGCCGACGATGAACGGTGCCTCGGATCCCGCGACATACTGCTGTGGAACGTATACCGTGACACGCCGCGTGTAAGGCGCGGGATGGCTCGTCATAACAATCAGTCTTGCGGCATTCGCCGGGTCCGGCGTGCCAAAAGTTCCGGGCTCGCGGGCAATGCCCGGGAAGTATTTGCTTTGGGACGACTCCAGCTGAAACTCGACTACGTTTCCGCGCGGCACTGCTCCAGCGACTGCATATGGCGGCGCAGTATGGGTTGGACCAAGGACGAAGTTGCCATCGCGCCCGGCTGGAGGCAGTGCACCGTCGGGCAGATCCAGCGCGGAAACGTAGCCCGGTGTATGCGGGTCGCGCGTCGGGGGCATTGGCCGGGCAGCAGGAGGCGGCGCAACAGTCTGTGCATGTAAGCCCAATGCCGCCAACCACAAAGCTGCTGCGACGCAACGAGAACGGGACAGGGACACGCTTCACCTCTCGCGGCAGTATAGCGGCCCGGCAGACACCCGCCGCAAGCTACGAGGGAAGTATGGGGGCAAACGGCGAGGCGGTCGCACGTTGTTGGTGGGCTTTCACAATCTCCCGGTAATGGCGAGCAATTTCGGTGATCTTCTCAGGTGTACCCAGGCCAATATGCTTCGCATCGGCAAGGTCGGCGCCCACGCCCAGGGCGAACGCACCTGCATCCAGAAACTCGTCCGCCGTTGCCAGCGAGATGCCGCCGGTCGGCACAAAGTTGATTTGGGGCAACGGAGCCTTCAGGCTCCTGAGGTACTTTGCGCCGCCCATGGCACTGGCCGGAAACAGCTTAATCACATCGGCACCGGCTTCCCATGCCGTGATAACTTCCGTCGGCGTCAGGGCACCCGGCAACACCGTGCAGGAGTAGCGGCGGCACATCTCGATCGTTTTCAGGTTGGTGCCTGGGCTGACGACAAACTGCGCGCCTTCCAGAATGCAGGCCCGCGCTGTCTCCGGATCGAGCACCGTGCCCGCGCCGATCAGCAGGGATGGCTCATCCCGAACCAGCGTGCGGATCACCTCAAGAGCGCCAGGGATGGTCATCGTGATTTCGAGTACGTCGATACCACCTGCGGCGATGGCCCTGGCAAGTGCAACACCTTCAGCCACGGAGGAAGCGCGTAGCACGGGCACCAGCCCTGTGGTGCGCATACGGTGCAGAACGTCGTTACGAGAATGCTGCATGGTGCTGTCCTCTTTCAAATCTGAAACGTCTCGAAGCTATCGCTGAACACCGGCATCCAGCCCTTGCATCAGCCGCTCCACTTCGCCCTGGGTCACAAAGCTGCTGTCGCCCGCGGTGCTCATCGTCAGTGCGCCGTGGGCAAGGCCGCACCGTAGGGCGTAATCCATGTCATGCCCGTTCAGCAGCCCGGCGATGAGACCAGATGCGAACGAATCGCCTCCGCCCACACGGTCAAAGATGTCCAGGTCGCGCATCGGCTCTGCCACATGTAACGACCCATCCGCAAAGGCGTACGCTCCCCAGTCATTGCGATTGGCCGCATGCGCCCGGCGCGTCGCCGTCGCAATCACCTTGAAATTAGAGTGTGCGTCCACAAGCCGCGCGGCCATGGCGGCATAGCTTTCCGGCGTGTGTGCAGGCGGTCCGCTGGTTGCTGCTGTCAGCTCCGCGGCGAGGTCCCCCTCGTGTCCGAACAACACGTCGATGTGGGGCGCAAGCTCACGGTTTGTTGCAGTTGCCGCGAGACGCCCGCCGCGCGATTTCCAGAGTGAAGGCCGATAGTTGCAGTCATAGGAAACCACGGCTCCATGCCGCTTCGCCGCCTGCATGGCGTCACGCGCAACCTCTGGCGTTGCCCTGCCCAGCGCGCAGAATATGCCCCCGGTGTGGAACCAGCGCACACCTTCCCTGCCGAACAGGTCGTCCCAGTCGATGTCGCCCGGCTTCAGTTGCGATACCGCCGTGTTTCCACGGTCCATGCTGCCCAGCGCGCCACGCAGACCAAAGCCGCGCTCCAGGAAATAGATGCCGTTGCGGCACTCCTGGCCGATGCCGTCGTCATCCCGCCAAAGCACGTGCGACGTATCTACGCCGCCCTGCAGCATCAGGTCTTCGACCAGTCGCCCTACGGGGTTCGAGACCTGCGCTGTAAGAATTGTGGAGCGGAGACCGAAGCACCGGCGCAGACCGCGCGCAACGTTGTATTCGCCGCCACCCTCCCACACATGGAAGTTGCGAGCCTGCGCGATGCGGAACTCTCCCGGATCAAAGCGCAGCATCACCTCGCCTAATGCCGCGAAGTCCCACCGAGCTACCCCGGCAGCCTTGATGTTCAAACCTGAGTTCATACCATGCACGTCTCCGTAGCATAACGGATCGGCAACCGACAAAGCGGGAGTCCGAAGACTCCCGCTCCCTGTTTCGGGGACGAATTACGCAGCCGCGCGATACCGGCGGCGAACCACACCCGCCATGGCGAGCATGCCTGTACCCAGTTCGATGATGGTGGAAGGTTCGGGCGTAACCACTGGATCGCCCAGCTGAGTGTCGCCAAATGCACTAACGCCGATGTCATAGAGCTGATTCGTTCCGGATGTCCCGCCGCCTGTCGTTGTGACCATGAGCACGAGGTTTTGTCCCACGGGGAGAATCACGTCGAAGTAGCGCCCATCCGCCGGAAGGCCATTGAAGTAGTTTCCGCTGCCGCCCTCGTCACCGAGCCAGCCGGTTTGACGCGAAGCAGGATTGTAGCTACCCGCGTAGGCGCTGACAAAGAACAAAGCGCTGTTTGATTCGTCCGTCACCGAGATGTCCACGTACGGAGCACCCGCAAACAACGATGCGGCATAGGTGTAGGTCGTGTAGTAGTACGTTGTGGTCGTGGTGGTCGAGAGCAGGCCCGGGTAGGTTTCCTGTCCGGTCCACGTCTGAGGAATACCGTTGCGCGAAGGACGTCCGAGCTCCGTAGGATTGCTTGTCGTGACCGAACTGGTGAAGAAATCGATCGGCACAGCAAACGCGGAGGAGGTAAATAGTCCAGCTGCACAGACGGCGGTGGTGATGAGGGAGCGTAACTTCATGAAGTCTCCTGGTGAAGTGGTTCTCAAGATGAAGGCCTGAGTTGCAGGCGCTGATTATCGAATTGCTTGCGCTGCGGCAACAGCCTTGGCTGCAGACACGATGCCGTAGCCGCTGTCACGATCTACACCCGCTGCCATGTTGTCGAGTGTTGTGCCCGTCATGATGCTGCGGATCTGGGTGTTGGTCAGTGACGGGTTCGCAGACTTCACAAGGGCGGCAATTCCGGCCAAGTGCGGAGCTGCTGCGGAAGTTCCGAAGAATGGCAGGAAGCCAGGGGTCGCCGTGCTGACGCCGTCTGCACCGGCGGCATCAGGCTTGGTGAGCGTGCGTCCGCCAGACGTTGCGAACAGGAAGTTGTTGGGCGTGATGGGTGTGCCATCCGGGTTGTAGAAGATCTTGCGAGGACCGTCAGAGCTGAAGCTTTCATCCGGATTGGTGCTGCCGCCGGTGAATGGGATCGGCCCGCGACGAGCCGCATTCCAATACACAGCCGCGGCAGAGAAGGTGCTTGCACCCGCATTATGACCAAAGGTCGCGCCAGATGTTCCGATGCTCAGCGTGGCACGCTCTGTGTCAATGTGCAGGGCACGAGCCGCGCCGCTGTACTGTGCGACATAAATGCGGCTGCCACTTGCCAGCGTGCCGCCTGTGTAGACGTACTCCAGCGGATCGCCTGTACCGTCCTGACGATCAATGCTGAAACCGGTGATGCTGGTGCCAGCCGCGTTGGTGACAAACAGGTCATAGTCGTTGACCGCAGCGCCCGTGGGATCAGACCAGTGCAACCAGATGCCACTGGAAGCAGCGCTGGTCAAAGTGTCGTAGGCCTGCGGCGTGCCCGTTGTGCTGAAGTTATTCAGTGCAACGGCCTTGCCTTCACGCGTGGTGATGATCGTGGGGCTTGTCGTGCTCGAGGTGAAGTCGCCTTCCCACGTGCCAGACGTTCCCGAGGACAGATTGCCCGAGTTGGCTGCTGAGGAGAAATAAAGCGCCCCGCTGGCCGTCACATCGTTCACTGCCTGTGCGATTTCGCCATCCTGGAAAGCAGGCTCGTCGAAGTAGCTGATGTCGTCCACAATGATGTCGCAGCCGTAGGTATAGCGAAGTGTGCGGATGTTCGCGGCAAAGCTGTCTTCGCTATTGAAGGCCGAGGCAAAGAAGAGCTTCGCACCCGGTGCCATGTCGTGGACGATCTCCATCATGGCCGCGCCTTCGTCTTCACCGCTGTTGTCTGACGGACCAGCCTGGCCGGGCAGAACGACGGTGTCGGCAGGCAGATCGCCGGAGGCGATCAACGCTGCAACACGTGCGGGATACGCGCTGTCAGAAAGCACGCCAACCTTGATGCCCGCACCCGTGACACCGGTCGCAACCACCTTGTTCGCAGCGTGTGACACGTAGCCCTGCGACGTGAACGAACCAACGTTGGTGTGCGCCGGCGCAGCCTCGCGCAGGCTCTCCACATCGGCGTCCTGTGCCAGCTTCAGCAACTGCACTTCGCCCATGCTTGCATGTACGCGGCCCACGGCAAGTGCTCGCGGCGAAACGCTGGTTTTATCTACATCCATCACGCCACTGCTCAACAATGATGTGCTCAGGTGGCCGTGAACTTCTACGGCGAACTTGCCAACGCTGTTCCGGGCAGGTAGCCGTACAAACCGGACCAGGCTGGCGGGCAAACGTCCCTGCGACATCCTAGACAACAGCAGCAGGTTGGTCGAAAGCTTGCGCTCAGCGGGTGTAAGCGATGCCTTCAACTCGTAGATATCTTGAATCTGCTTAACAGCTTCCGGCGAAAGGCCCGTCACCGTGGTCGCGGCAGTCTGGGCGGGCGTGGAGATCAAGGCAAAGCTCGATGGAAGCAGAGCGGCGGCAAGTGCAAACGAATGTAGGCGCATGAATCTCCTGAAAACTGGCAATACGATGGAAATTGCGGACAGGTCCGCAAAGATCCAACCGGACGCTTTGCGTCGCGGTTTATTAGAAGTCACTAAGGATTCTTCGAGTGTGGGGCAGCCGTGATGCCTTGTCAATATGCATAGTGACAAGGCATCACGGCTGCGGTTCAGGAACGTTTTGTAAGTGGCGGCTTCCGAGGCTGAACACGAACACACATCTCTGTGCCCTGACAGAAGAGGCAGCGAAAGCCAGCCTGTGCTGCGGCCCGTTAGAATAAGCGCGCAGTCTGCGGCTGAGTTGTTTGCGGCCAATTGCGCAGCCATGGAGTAATGACATGAAGACGATCAAGGGGCCGGGCATCTTCCTCGCCCAGTTTGCGGGTGACGAAGCACCCTTCAACACGCTGGGCGAGATCGCCGGCTGGGCTGCGGGCCTGGGCTACAAGGGCGTGCAAATTCCCTCATGGGATGCGCGCTTTATCAATCTGCAGCAGGCTGCCGAGAGCCAGACGTATTGCGATGACCTGCTGCGAACACTGGACGACAGCGGAGTAGCGTTGACCGAGTTGTCGACCCATCTGCAGGGGCAGTTGGTCGCGGTGCATCCCGCGTACGACTCCCTGTTCGACAGCTTTGCTCCGGCAGAAGTTCACGGCAACCCAAAGGCACGGCAACAATGGGCAACGCAGCAGTTGCACTATGCGGCGAAAGCGTCACGCAATCTAGGTCTTAAGCAGCACGCCACCTTTTCGGGCGCACTTGCCTGGCCGTACCTGTACCCCTGGCCACAGCGTCCGGCAGGCCTGGTTGAGACTGCTTTTCAGGAGCTTGCGAACCGCTGGAAGCCGATTCTCGATGTCTTTGATGAGAACGACGTGGATGCCTGCTTCGAGATTCATCCCGGCGAAGATCTGCACGACGGCGCGTCGTTCGAGATGTTCCTCGACTTACTCGGCGGCCACCCGCGCTGCAACCTCCTGTTTGATCCAAGCCACTTCGTTCTGCAACAGCTGAAGTACCTCGACTACATCGACCTGTACCACGACCGCATCAAGATGTTTCACGTCAAGGATGCGGAGTTCAACCCGACAGGCCGTCAGGGTGTCTATGGCGGGTTCC
>JBPBPZ010000180.1:0-19663 GCA_050954525.1 Janthinobacterium lividum | reverse complement strand
CCTTGCTGACACCCGGAGCCTGGGTCTTCTGAATGGCTGCCACACGCCAGGAACGGTTGGCGTCGTATCCCCAAATTGCTTTCAGGAACCCATCGACATCCGCCGTGGTGGGCGACGTCGCATCGAAAAACTTCGGATTGACTGGCGGAAATGGATCCGCAGCAACAGCCGGCGCAGTCACAGGCGGGGCCGCCGCAGTTCCCTGCGCGTGCATGCTCGCTGTCAATGTGAGGAGGAAGAGGCCCGCTACGAATCTGTTTGCTCGTTGCATCATGGTGCCTCCATTTTCGCACCCCATCCTTGTGCTGGTACGGCGGACGGAGACTAGCTGCGCAGGCGCGCTGCCAGCGGGAAACGTCGGCCGGTCCCGAAGCTTTTCGCCGTCACCTTCAGCACGGGGGCGGCTTGCTGGCGCTTGTACTCGCTTCGCTCCACCAGGCGCAGCACGCTCTCCACGCGGTCGAGCGGCAACTTCAGTTCCTCCGCAATGTCGTTGGCCGACTGGTAGCGTTCCACGTAGGCCTGCAGGATTGGATCGAGCACCTCATACGGCGGGAGAGAGTCGGTGTCCATCTGCCCGGGGCGAAGTTCTGCCGAGGGAGGCTTGGTGATGGTGTTCTGCGGAATCACCTCGCGTTCGCGGTTGGCATAGCGCGCCAATTCGTACACCCGCGTTTTCCAGACATCGCCGATGACAGCCAGCGCGCCCACCATGTCGCCGTACAACGTGCAGTACCCGGTCGACATTTCGCTCTTATTACCGGTGGTAAGAACCAGCGCGCCAAACTTGTTAGAGATCGCCATCAGCAACGCACCTCGTGTGCGCGACTGCAGATTTTCCTCAGCCAGACCGAACTCTGTACCTGCAAACAGCGGCTCCAAGGCCGCCATCTGCGCGGTGTAACTGTTCTGGATAGACAGCACTTCAAACTTGATACCGAGGGAAGAGGCGAGCGCATGTGCGTCGTCAATGGAGCCCTGCGAGGAGTACTCGCCCGGCATGCCGATCCCCATGACGTTCTCAGATCCAAGCGCTTCCACTGCGATCGCCGCAACTAACGCCGAGTCGATGCCTCCGCTCAACCCGATCAGAGCCTTGTGGAAGCCGCACTTCCGCACGTAGTCGCGTACGCCAAGTACAAGGGCGTTCCAGACGGCTTCTACGCCGTCCTGCGCTGGCAGAAGCGGCAAAGCACCTGGAGCGGAAGTTTCGACGAGAAGCGAATCCTCCTGGAAACTTGCAGCGACTCCGATCAGTTCCCCACCCGCATCCATGGCGAAGGATGCACCGTCAAAAATCAGGCTGTCGTTCGCTCCCACCTGCCCCACCATCAACGCAGGCACACCATGCCGCCTGGCCAGCGCGGCAATCATGCTGTGGCGCACGTGCTGCTTGCCTTCCCAGAAGGGCGAGGCAGACAAGTTAATTAGCAGACTTGGCTTCTTGCCGCCCAGCGTCTGTGCCATCAACTTTTCGACGGGGTCGTTGCTGTAGAAGCGGTCGGGCCAGAACTCCTTGTCGTTCCAGGCATCTTCGCAGATGGTGATGGCGAGCACTTCGCCTTTGAAAGCCACCAGAGTCTGCGACGTGGCGGGCTGGAAGTAACGCTGCTCATCGAACACGTCATAGAACGGCAGCAACATCTTCGTCTGCACGAACTGTACCGCGCCGTCGTAGCAAAGCGCAGCAACATTGCGGGCGCGCTTGCCCGGCCGCGTTTCGGATCGCAGCACCGTTCCGCACAGCACCGCTGGCATGCCCGGGTTCGCAGTTGACTGTGCAATCTGTTGCAGGGCAGCGTCTGCGGCACTCAGAAAGTTGTCGTCTTCGATCAGATCCTGCGGCGGGTATCCGGGGATCGCCAGTTCGGGGAAGATAGCCAGTTCCGCTCCGCGACCCGCTGCTTCTGCTGCGCTGGACATCATGCGCTTCACATTGGCGGCAAAATCACCGACCGTGGGATTTAGCTGGATCAGGGCAATTTTCACAGCCTAATTCTACCGAGGCGCGACGGCGTTCGGAACTCCCTAGGTGCCGGTCCCGCCGAGGACCACGCTGACCGTCCGAGCCAGAATCTTCAGGTCGAGCCACAGGTTCCAGTTCTCAACGTACGCCGTGTCCAGAGAAATGTAGCTGTCAAAGGACGGATCGTGTCTTGCTTCCACCTGCCACAAACCGGTCATGCCTGGCAGCACGTCCAGCCGACGCAGGTGCGGCAGGTCGTATTGCTGAACCTCCGACGCAATGGGCGGCCGGGGTCCCACCAGGCTCATTTCGCCCCGCAGTACGTTGAGGAACTGCGGCAGTTCATCCAGGGAGTACTTGCGCAGAAACCGCCCAACGCGTGTGACGCGTGGGTCTTCCGCCATTTTGAACAGGATGCCGTCTCGCTCGTTCCTGTGTTCAAGATCTGCCTTGAGTAGTTCCGCATCGACCACCATGGTCCGGAACTTCATACAGTCGAAGGGACGCCCCTTGCGACCGATGCGCCGGGCTCGGAAGATCGCGGGGCCGGGAGAATCGACCCGAATAGCCAGCGCGATCAGCAGCGCGAAGGGAAGGAACAACAGCGCAACAGCGGAAACTGTGGTGTCGAGCGTTCGTTTCAGTAGAAACGCGCCCACAGGAAATTCGCGCCGGTGCAGCGGTATCGTCGGAAATTGACCAACGTACTCGATGGTTGCGTTCCATGCCAGACCGTCATACAGGTCCGGCACCACGCGGACGTCGATGCCCACTTTGCGTGCTTCCTGCACCAGGCCGATGACGGTCTGCTTGTCTGCAGGCACTGAGAAGAAGATCTCATCTACAAACAGGGCGCGTGCCAGGGCCAGGCAATTCCTGAATTCGCCAATGACATCGGCATCCTCCAGGTCTGCCACGGAGTCGCCCAGTGCGATAAAGCCACGGAAGCGGAAGCCCAGGTGCTGAAGTGACTCCAGGTGATTGCGCAGCGCGTGGCCCACCCGGCCAGAGCCGATGATGAGTACGTTGCGTGTGTCGATGCCCTCGCGAAAGCGCGTGTACACCAGGCTGCGCCACAGGGCTCGCCGGGCGCTCAACATAGCCGCAGTCAGCATGACCGTGAGCACCACCGCAATGCGAGAAACCTGGGCCGCCCCTGCCAGGTACAACGTGCCACACAGGATCAAACCCGCGATCAACGTCGCCTGCAACGTCAGCCGCTGCTCGTTCAGGCCGCTTCGAGTTTGTATGGGACCGTGTAGGCCATAGGACCGGGTGAAGAACACGAGGCACAGGGCAAACCAGGCCATGTACGGTCCAAAGCTGTTCCACAGCGCGTGCAGAAGACTTACATCCTGCAGGGTACCGCTGGCGGCAGAGACCTCCAGGCGAGCTCGAACCGCGATCATACTGGCGACAGCCACAGTCATGACGTCGATTGCTGCCCAGGCAGCGCCGGTAACTGTCGGCCGTCTCGGTGCATTCAGATGGCGACCAAAGGAGCCGCGCGCCCGCGCTGATCCCAAGCCAATTGCCTGCTGCACTCCGTCTTTTACTGGCATAAAGGTCTGCTCATAAGCAACAGCCCTGGAAATGTGGAGGCATGCAGATATGTGGCTCTTTGGCACTCGCTCGAATCATTTATCACTTTACAGCGGTGCTTTCGCCCATCATAGCGCGTTCCTTAGAGACGCCGTGGCAGCCCAGGCGCACCCAGAGCAGCCGCAGCCATACAGGTGCATCGGCATACCAACCGGCGGTATGCTTCGCAACATGGCAACAAATTCACCACCGGTACGACTGATTGTGAACGCAGATGACTTCGGCCTGACGGCGGGGGTGAACCGCGCAGTTGGTGAACTATGCCTTGCCGGTGCCCTAAGCAGCGCGACCCTGATGGCGACCGGTGCGGCCTTTCAGGACGGTGTGGCGCGTGCGCTTACCACTTCGCCGCTCGGTACCGGTTGCCACATTGTGCTTGTAGATGGAGTGCCCGCTGCGAACCCCGAGTCGATTTCTTCGTTAGTGAACCAGAAGGGTCTTCTGCAAACCTCCTTGCCTCGCTTCATCGTGGATCTTCAGCGTGGGCGCATCTCCGAAAAAGAGATAGAACGGGAAGCATGTGCCCAGATCGACCGTCTGCAGACTGCGGGCGTTGCCGTGACCCACGTGGACACGCATAAGCACACACACCTGTTCCCCAGGGTGGCCAGGCCCCTGCTCAGGGCGGCACAGGCATGTGGCGTTCCGGCTATCCGAAATCCCTTTGAGCAGGCGTGGTCCGCCAGCCTAACCCGTGGTGCTTTCATGCGAAAACTTGAGGTCACCGTCCTGCGCAATTTTCAAGAGAGTTTCCGCAGGCTATTGCGCGCCTCGGGCCTGCACAGCACAGATGGGTCCATCGGTGTTTCCGCCACAGGAACGCTGGACGCATCGAGCCTGCAGCTTCTACTGGATCGCGCCGAGGGCGGCACCTGGGAGCTGGTGTGCCATCCGGGGTACAACGATCCCGATCTTGACGCCATCAAGACGCGCCTGCGAGGCACACGGGATGTGGAACGTGAAGCCCTGCTCGCTCTCATCCCAAAAGCGGTGCGAAGCGGCCGAGTGGAACTCATCGGCTTCCGCAATCTCTGAATGTCTTCCCGTTGCGTGGAAGTTCGCTAATGAGTCCGGAGTCGCAAATGCTAGACTGACTGCACTGGCTGGCGCGCTCTGCGAACCCGGCCCGTACCAGCGCAAATCCTAATCGTCAGGCTTGCCCTTGAGAGCAACTAGCCAAAGCATTCGCGAAGACAGACCGACCTCACTGCCGCTTCGGCTAGTGTCCATCTGCAGCGTGCTTGTGCTGTTGCTATGTTCTGCGCTGCAGGCGACCCACTTCCACGGCTTGTCGGCGCGTGGAACGCACCGGTCCCATGTGGAACAGGTCTCCATCGGCGACAGCCCTGATACGGACCTCAACTGCCCGCTGTGCGTCAGCAGCCACTCCACGCTGCCGGTGCGTTCGCTCGCCTCGTTGCAGGTGCAGCTCGTACAGTCTGCATCGCTGGCCCAAAGGTCTGGACGGCGGGTGCCCACAGCGGTTCACTTTGCGCAGTTCACACGCCCTCCGCCTTTCCCTGCCTGATCTATCTGCAATGCAACATGTTTGAGCCCCCGTCACAGAACGATGCCCAAACACCCGCAGGATCACACAGTCCGCCATCACGGTGCTTCGAACTTCTGGCACTTGATCGCCGACGGTAACGCAGAGGAGTTCCATGAAAAGTACCAGGTACTTCGCCGCAGCCACTCTGGCTGCTGGCCTCGTAGTCGCATCCGCTCAAAGCAACTCCGGCGTCATTACCGGCACGGTCAAAGACCCGTCGGGCGCCATCGTTCCAGGGGCGGCCGTTACGCTGGAATACGCTGTCAGCGGTTACGTTCGGCACACCACGACGGACGCTGCAGGCCAGTTCCGCTTCTTCAACGTGCCGTTCCATCCCTACCGCGTCACCGTGACGCAGGCTAACTTCAGCCCCGCGGTCCGCGACATCGACATTTCAACTTCCATCCCCGCATCTGTGCCGGTCACACTCGCGATCGCAGAATCGTCCACTTCGGTCACAGTGGAAGCAACACCGGACATGAGCGAGGCGGACCCGCATTTCCACACGGACATCGACCGTTCCACGATTGATCGCCTGCCAATTGAGTCCCCTTCTTCTGCGCTGAGTTCCATCGTGACCCAGCTTTCCCCAGGCATTGCCGCCGACTCCAACGGCCTGCTGCATGGTCTGGGAGACCACAACGAGGTCTCGTTCTCTGTCGATGGGCAGCCCATCACCGACCAGCAAAGCAAGGTGTTTTCGAATCAGGTACCTTCCGGAGCGATACAGTCGCTCGAGGTGATCGAAGGCGCACCACCGGCAGAGTTTGGCGACAAAACCAGCATCGTGGTCGTGGCGACCACCCGCTCCGGCCAGGGTGTACCCCATCCGACGGGGATGATTGCGGCTTCGTATGGCAGTTTCGGCAGCAGCAACTTGGACGTGAACCTTGCCACCGGAACCACAACGTTTGGCAACTTTTTCGCGGGCAATGTGCTGCAGTCCGGACGCTTCCTGGATGCGCCGGAGTTCTTCGTCTACCACGACAAAGGCAACGAAGAGAACCTGTTTGACCGCATTGATTACCAGCTGAGTGATGCCTCGTCGCTGCACCTCAACCTGCAGTACACCCGGTCCTGGTTCCAGACGCCCAACAGCTACGACACGCAGTTCGGTCTCCTTCAAAGCGGCTCCACACCAGCTGCAACTGACCAAAAGTCGAAGATCGAGACGTTCAACGTTTCGCCCACGTATACACGTTCCCTAGGCGAACATGGTGTACTGAACTTCGCGCCCTACATACGCCGTGACAGCTATAACTACTTCCCCAGCGGCAACCCGCTTGCCGACCTTGGACCCATCCAGCAGGAAAGTGTTGGGCAGCAACGTTCCCTGACCAACGCCGGTGTTCACTCTGACGTGACCTACATTAGCGGGCACAACAGCATCAAGCTTGGTGGCATGTACCAGCACACCTTTCTGCGTGAAAATGATCAGATCGCGCTTGTTGATCCGGCCTTGAATGCCTTGTGCACCAGCGCGAGTGGCAATCCATCCAGCAGCACGTTGGATTGCGCAAACCCGGCGGCAACACCGAATCCTGCGTATAACCCCATCCTTGCGCCTTATGACCTGACTACAGGCGGCAGCTTCTACAGCTACCACGGCCAGACGGTAGTGAAGCAACTTGCCCTGTACGGGCAGGACACTATCACCCTTGGCAACCTGCAGATGAACCTGGGTCTGCGCGGCGACTTCTACAACGGCCTGTCCATCGATCGGCAGGCAGAACCCCGCGCAGGAGTGTCCTACCGCATCAAGGCGACTGGAACTGTTCTGCGGACCTCGTACGCACGCACGCAGGAAACGCCTTTCAACGAGAACCTTGTGCTATCGAGCCGGGGCTGCCTGGATCGTGTGATCCAGGCCGTATTTCAGACCCTTGGTAACTGCAGCCCGGCGCCATTCAACCCCGGATTTCGCAACGAGATCCACGCGGGCATTTCGCAAAGCATCGGGCACCATTTTGTTCTGAGCGGCGACTACATCACCAAGTACACCCACAACGCCTACGACTTCAGCGTTCTGGGAGCTACACCCATCACGTTTCCCATTGAGTGGAAAAACTCCAAGATCCCCGGCTTTACGCTGAGCGGCACCCTGACCGAGGTGAAAGGCCTTTCCGGCCGCGTCACCATGTCGTCGGTCGCAGCGCGTTTCTTCAACCCACAGATCGGCGGCGTTGGAACAACTGTCGGCTCGCCTGCGGGGTACCCCTTCCGCATCGATCACGACGAGCGCTTCAACCAGACCACGCATCTTGAGTACAAGATGCCGTTCCGCAAGAGTCTGTACTACTCCTTCAACTGGAAGCTGGACAGCGGCCTGGTTGCAGCATCCACTCCCTGCTACAACGTCACAGATCCAAACAGCGCATGTGCGGGGTACTCGTTCGATGCGAGCGGAAACCCGCTCACGCAGAACGGCAAACCAGCGATCAACCTGAGCAGCCTGACTGCAGATGAGCAATTTACCGCTGGTCTTGCCTGCGACGGTGTGAGCGCCACGCAGACGCGTGGCTTCAGCGTTTGCGACGCCGCGGGCCTCTCCTCAAAGCTGCTGTCGATCCCGGCGGTTGGAACTGAGGACGACGATCACAACCCGCAGCGTGTGGCTCCGCGCAACCTGTTCGACATGGCCCTGGGTGACGACCGCATCCTGCACAGCCGTGACGAGCGTTACAGCGTGGGCGCGCGTATCACCGCCATCAACGTGATGAACAAGTACGCGCTGTACAACTTTCTCTCTACCTTTTCGGGCACGCACTATGTGTCTCCCAGAACGGTGACGGGAGAGGTCTCTTTCCACTTCTAACGGCTGCTTGCAGAGTAGGAAACGTGCTTGCGGCTTGCACCGCAATCACGTTCCTGTTCGATCAACGGTTGGCAGCAAGCACTGCAGCCTTCCAATCAGGTATTCTTACAACAGGTTGAGAGCGTAGCTCAGTTGGTAGAGCATCGCCCTTTTAAGGCGTTGGTCCTGGGTTCGAGCCCCAGCGCTCTCACCACTTCCACAAATCTCAGGACGCGCGCAGCCATCAGCAATTTGCGTCCGAGACCATTTTCCTGACAATGTTTGAAGTGGAGAACCCTGGCAAGGTCGGGACAATCTCCACGCGCCCGCCTGCAGCTAGTACCTCCTCGTGCCCGACGACCGTCTCCACGGAGTAGTCGCCTCCTTTGACAAGGACGTCCGGCTTCATACCCTGGATCAACGCCAGCGGCGTTTCCTCATCGAATAGCACCACCAGGTCAACAGCCCCAAGCGCGGCCATCACGCGGGTCCGTTCGTTCTCGCCAACAATGGGGCGCGAAGGTCCCTTCAGCCGGCTTACGGAACGGTCTGTGTTCATGCCGACCACCAGCTTGGAACCGAAGCGGCGACAATCCTCCAGCAGCGTGATGTGGCCGATGTGCAGCAGGTCGAAACATCCATTGGTGAAGACGATGGTTTCGCCCGATGCACGCCACTCCCCCACACGCGCAAAAGCCCGGTCACGATCCAGAACCTTTTCCGCGGAAACAACCGCGCTTGACACCGTCAACTCGGACACAATCTCGTGCGCTGCGACCGGTACGGTACCCAGCTTGGCGACCACAATGCCCGCCGCGATGTTGGCAAGCTCCACGGCGGACTCCACTGAGAGGCCACCCGCCAGCGAGGCCGCAAGCGTTGCAATCACGGTGTCACCCGCGCCGGAAACGTCGAACACCTCGCGAGCCCTTGCAGGCGACCGATACTCTTCATCAATGCCGCCACGCCGCAGCACGTGGATCCCCCGCTCGCTCATGGTGAGCGTCAGAAAATCCATGGAAAGGCCCGCCAGCAAGTCGCGGCCAGCCTGCAGCAGTGCCTCCGTTGCATGTGCATCCACGCCTGTCGCAGCGCTCAACTCCTGCAGGTTTGGGCACACAGTGGTCGCGCCGGCGTACTTTGCAAAATCACGCGCTTTGGGATCGACCAAGACAGGAATCTGGCGCGCGCGTGCCGCCGCGATCACCGCCAAGCAAAGCTCGTCGCTCAGGGCGCCCTTGGCGTAATCGGAAAGAACGATCGCGTCGGCATGCTCCACCGCACCGACAGCAGCCTGTAGCAGGCTCTCGGCTTCCGCTTCCGTCGCGCGTTCACGGCTCTCCACGTCGATGCGCAGTAACTGCTGGGTGCGGCTTACGACACGTGTCTTCGCGATGGTGGGCAATGCCGTCCCCACAAGGCCGGAAGTATCAACACGGGCTTCGGCCATCAAGCGCCTCAACTCGGCAGCATGGTCGTCCTCACCGACGAACCCCGCAAGGGTCGTCTGCAGACCCAGACCAGCGAGATTCATCGCCACGTTGGCGGCACCGCCGGGCCGGGAGTACTCGCGCGCCTGCCGCAGCACCGGAACCGGTGCCTCTGGAGAAATGCGCTCGACGTCGCCCACAATGTAGCGGTCGATCATCACATCTCCGACCACAAGTACCCGCAGATGACCGAATCCACCTTCCAGCAGTTCCAACACACGCTTGATCTGCGACAACATTCCTGCTCCCTGCTTTCAACTCACTTGTTTGGTGCGCTCGGTCGGCTTAACACCTCGCCGATTGCCTGGACCACTTCTTCGACCGTGATCGACAGCAGGCACTTCTTTCGCTGCTGGATGCACGTCTCCAGTTCGCAGCCCCAGCAGTCCACGCGGTGGTACAGCACGCGGTGCGCCTTTCCGAATGGAAACCACACCCGCGGCCGGTTGCGCGCGGCAAAGATCGCGACACAAGGCGTACCAACTGCCGCTGCCAGGTGCATGGGTCCGCTGTCATGCCCCACGAATAGTTCCGTCCGCTGCAATACCGCGGCACTTTCCCTGGGACTGAGCGCGCCACACAGGTTCAGCACAGGCCCGGCACCCTTCACAGACCGCCAACCATCGGCAGCGGCCTCGCTCGCTCCAACTTCCTCTGCTGCGCCCACCAGCACCAGACCATAGCCACCGTAGAGGCTCGCCAGACGCGCCAGCAGCGCATGCCAATTGCTGGCTCCCCAATCCTTTGCCTGCACCTTTGTGCCGACGCACACGGAAAGGAGTCGTTCCCCCGCGACTGGCAGCAGCGCAGCCTCTGCGCGCTGAAGTTCAGACGCCGTCAATCTCAAGTCCCAGGAACCTGGCTCCTGCAGGTCCACTTGGCCCAGGTATGCAAGATTACGAAGAAGCCGAGACGCCTCCGGCTCCAGCGTGCCGTCATCTGATGTGCGATGGCACTGCATGTCCTCAGTCAGCGGAACGCCCACCAGCCGTCGCACGCCGCACGCCCATCGGAAGAACTTCGCATCACGTTCCGCTACGGGGAGACCGCGTGCAGCCACCACGTACACCAGCACATCCGGACGAAAGCGGCGTATGCGCCACGCCAGCGCAAGCAGTTGAAACAGGCTTCGCGTTCCCACAGCATATCGCTCGTAGCTGTGGATCAGGCCGGAGCCGCCAAGCACCGCCTTGGCCGCGGGAGCCTTAGCAGACACCGGCACATTTGTTAACAATCGTCGTTCCGCTGCGGGAAACACGCGTTCAATCAGGTGCAGCGAAGGCAAGGCCACGACCATGTCGCCAAGGCTGCCCAGGCGGTACACCAGCACGCGACTGGCTGGTAGGGAACGTGCGCCATCCTGTTGAGCCGGTACACTCATGTTCACTGCATGCTACACAACCCAACAAACGCGAACGACGCCTTGCCTCTGCTGAACGCGGCGGGCCTGGTGCAGAACTTCAAACAACACACATCACTTTGGCACCAAATCGAGCCGCAATCCGACGCGGAAAACGAGACCGCCCTGCATCTGCACCTCACCAACTTTCAACTTTGGCACCTCGAAGACAGCGCGCGCGATCCCCTTGCGACAGACGCAACCATTGCACAGGTGAAGCGGACGATCGACAAAACAAACCAGCGACGCAACGATCTGGTCGAGCGGTTCGATGCGGAGCTTCTGCTTGCGTTATCTGCCAGTCATTTACCTGCGGCTTCCGCACCGATGCACTCGGAAACACCCGGGCTAATCGTGGATCGGCTCTCCATCCTGGCGTTGAAGATCTTCCACACGGACGAGCAGGTCCGGCGCGAAAACACCTCTGTGGAACACAGGGCGCGCAACCAGCAGCGGCTTCTGGTGTTACAGCAGCAGAGTGCAGACCTTGCAACGTGCCTGTCCTGCCTGTGGCAAGAGGTTTGCGAAGGCAAGCGACGCTACAAGCTCTACCAGCAATTAAAGATGTACAACGATCCCGATCTGAACCCGGTGCTTTACACCACCACCCGTCCTTGACCCGTTACGCCATGCTTGACCCAGGTACGGTGGTACCGTATAACGCATAGCGAATGTTACCGTTCCTCTGAGGCGAGCTAAAGCGCACCTCCTCCGCAATCGCCAGTACGTCAGGATCCCCATGCCCGCTACCAAGACCGCGACAAAGACCGTTAAGACCGAACGCAAACCCGCCACCAAAACCGTGGCCCGAACCCTGGCCGGTACCGTGCTGCCCCAGGACGACGCCCGCAACGAGATTCTGGAGAAGTACCAGACCGCGGTCACGTTCATGCAGCAGGGTGATTACACCGCTGCACATCCAGCCCTGGAAAGCCTGCTTAAGACAGCTCCGCCAGAGTTTACCGATCGCATCCGTATGTATCTTTCGGCGTGCATTGCGCAGGCCACCAAGGCTGACGCGACCTTCTCTTCCCCGGAAGAAAAGTACGACTACGCCATTTCCCTGCTGAACGATGGCCAGTACGAGGACGCACGCGAACACCTGCATGAAATTCTTGCGGACGACGTGAGCGCTGACTACGCGTTCTATGGTCTGGCAGTGCTTGCGTCCATGACCGGCGACACGCAGACGTGCCTGGACCACCTGACCGAGGCGATCAAGCTGAACACCATGAATCGCATTCAGGCCCGTTCCGATTCAGATTTTCAGGATATGAACGACGATCCGCGGTTCACGGAATTGCTCTATCCGGAAGCATAAGTCAGTACCTGTCCAGAACCCTATGCCCACGGAACAGCAAGCGCAGCGACGCGTCGTAGCCATCGGCGGTGGCACGGGTCTGTCGACGTTGCTACGGGGTTTGAAGCACTATGTGCAGCCGACGCCCGGCATGTCAGGTTCCGCGCACTGCGGTGGTAAGCCCTGCCGCATTAGCCATTTGTCCGCGCTGGTCACGGTTACGGATGACGGCGGCTCATCTGGCAGGCTGCGAGAAGACCTGAACATGCTGCCGCCCGGCGACGTACGGAACTGCGTGGCCGCGCTTTCTGAAGACGAGCAGTTGTTGACTCGTCTCTTTCAGTACCGCTTCCCGGGCGGCGAGAACAACGGTCTCTCCGGGCACTCCTTCGGTAACCTTTTCCTGGCTGCGCTTACTGCCATCCACGGTGGTGATTTTGCGCAGGCCGTGCAGATGTCGTCGCAGATTTTGGCAGCTCGCGGCCACATCTACCCGGCCACTAATTCCAACGTGACCCTGTCCGCGCGCATGGACGATGGTTCGGTCGTACACGGCGAAACCAACATCACCGCCTCACGGCACAGTATTGCCGAGCTGTCGCTGGAACCGCACGATGCCCAGCCGCTACCCCAGACGCTGGATGCCATTGCGGCAGCCGACCTGATCACCCTGGGTCCGGGATCACTGTTCACGTCGCTCATCACAAACCTGCTTGTTCGGGGTATTCCGCAGGCCATTGCCGGATCGCGTGCCACGCGCGTTTATATCTGCAATCTGATGACTCAGGCGAACGAGTCGCTGGGCCTGACTGCATCGGAACACATCGAGCGAATCCAGGCGCATTGCGGCGGAGAGCGCCTGTTTGACTACGCGCTGATCAACACAGCGCCTATATCGGCAGCCCTGCAGAGCAAGTACGCCAGCGAAGGGCAGGAGCCCATCCGGGCCGACCTGGAGCGCATCCGTGCACTCGGCGTCATGCCGGTGACCGGGAACTTCGTGCATGAGGGGAATGTTCTAAGGCACGATTACGACCGCGTGGCCGAGGTGTTGCTGGACCTGCCTCTGCGCACCCACACCGCCGCATGAACACACCGGCGCTGCAAGGCTACGGAGTACGCCTGGAGCCCGTC
Source organism: Janthinobacterium lividum (assembly GCA_050954525.1). GTDB lineage: Bacteria > Acidobacteriota > Terriglobia > Terriglobales > Acidobacteriaceae > Terriglobus. The sequence goes on along the minus strand of JBPBPZ010000180.1, from coordinate 6,429 downwards.
AGGCAAAGCCACACTTCCGACCTGCAGGCAATCGCAACAGACCCATCTATATGGCGCTTCATGAATCTGAGGCTCACCTCCGCAGAAGAAGTTCGCGCCTGGGTCGAGGACTCCATCGGCCTGGACGCCACCGAAGCCTGCCAGGTCTGGGTCACACGCCTTGAAAGTGGACCCATCATTGGGTCATCCCGCCTACTGGATCTACAGGGGAGGCACCGCACCAGTGAAATCGGCTTCACCTGGCTGGCCGCACCCTACCGTGGAGCCGGGGTGAACCCAAGGGTCAAGTTGTTGCAGCTGACGCATGCCTTTGAGACGCTGAGACTACGGCGCGTCGCGCTGAAAACACACCACGAGAACCTGCAGTCGCGAGCCGCCATCCTGAAGCTGGGAGCAAGTTACGAGGGCACGTTCCGTAACCACATGCTGATGCCCGATGGTTCCACCCGGCATACCGCCTGGTACAGCATCATTGCGGAAGAATGGCCTGAGGTTAAGGCGAAGCTCCTCGACAGGGTCGCAACCCAGCCTCTTTCCGCGTTGTAAAGGCCGTCGGACGTACAATCTAGATATGGTTGAGACTCTTCCCCTCGCGGAAAACGCGAGTGTCGCTACATCCGCATCGCCCCTCCGCAATATCCGCCAGACCACACTCGCAAATGGACTTCTTGTGCTGACAGAAAGCATGCAGCACATGCGTTCGGTCAGCATTGGCGTGTGGGTCGGCACGGGTTCGCGTGACGAACAGGCGGCAGAGAACGGCTTGTCGCATTTTGTGGAACACATGGTGTTTAAGGGCACGAAATCGCGCACAGCGAAGCAGATTGCGCGCGAAACGGACGCGATCGGCGGCAACCTGGACGCGTTTACCGGCAAGGAAACCATCTGCTTCAACGTCAAAGTGCTGGACCAAAATGTCCCTGCTGCACTCGATATCCTGGCAGATTTGGTCCTGAACCCGACGTTTTCTTCCGAAGACATAGCTCGTGAGCAATCCGTCGTTCTGGAAGAGATCAAGATGGATGAGGACAACCCGGACTACCTGGTCCACGAAATTCACACCGCAAACTTCTGGAAGAACGATCCCCTGGCGCGATCAATCCTCGGTACCGCGAAGACTGTCTCCAGCTTTACCGAAGACGTTGTGCGCAACTTCCACAACACGCGCTTCACGCCCGAAAACATGGTCATCTCTGCGGCCGGAAACCTCGAGCATGAGGAGATGATCGGACAGATCACACGTTACTTTGGCGCGCTTGCACCCGCCAGCAAGGACACGCTGGCGCGTTTCCCTGTTCCCACGGCAACACCGCACATCACGCTCCGCAGCAAAAAATCCCTGGAGCAGGTGCAGATCTGCCTCGGTGTGCCGGCTCCCAAAGTCGATTCGCCAGACCGATATGCGCTGTACCTGTTCAACTCCATTCTGGGCGGCGGTATGAGCTCGCGGCTGTTCCAATCCGTGCGCGAGGATGCCGGCCTCGCCTACAGCATCTACTCGGAGCTTTCCCCATTCCGCGACACGGGAGCGCTCTCGGTGTACGCCGGAACCTCCGTTGAAAAGACCCGCGAGATGATCCGGTTAATCGTAGCCGAGTTTCAGCGCCTGAAGTCAGAACCGGTCAGCGAAGACGAACTGGAACGCGCCAAAAACCAGTCCAAGGGCAACATCGTTCTCGGGCTGGAAAGTTCATCGGCACGCATGTCGAATTTGGCTCGCCAGCAGATGTACTACGGCCGTTTCACCAGCGTCGATGAGATCGTCGCAGACGTTGATCGCGTAACGACCGCAGACATTCAGCGCGTCGCCAACGATCTGTTGCAGGGTGACCGCATTTCGCTGACTCTGCTCGGGAACCTTGGCGATCTCGCCGTCACGCGGGAAGATCTGGCCTGCTAGGGGACGTAAACCCGGTACAGCAGAACGCAAACCAGGGTTGCCGCTGCTGCAAGGATCAGGCCGCTGAGACGCCGCTTGTACACAAAGAAAATTAGTAGCAGACCGGTGAGCGACACCAGTGTAAGCAACACCGCTGACACGTCGATCACCCACGTCCAGGCTTTGCCGGTATCCCGACCCTTGTGCAGGTCGTTGATCACGGCAATAAAACCTGCGCGCGTCTCTACGACCTGGTAGGTTCCCGCCGTGCGGTCTACCGTTGTGTCCGCACTGTAGCCGGGGCCGCGAAATGAGAAGCTGATGGTGTCATCCTCGACCCGCATATCAGCGACCGCGCCGTGAATACCGTGAGCGTTGCGGATATGTTCCACAATCGCCAGCTTGTCCGGATTGTCCTTCGCTCCCAGTTCCTGCGGTGTCAAAGTGCCATTCAGGTTTGTGACTTTTTCCCCATGCGAGAGCGCCTCGGCATGGTTGAGCGTCAGGCCGGTAACGGCGAAGAACAGCACCACAGCGAACGAAACCATGGACAGGTAGATGTGCAGCCAGCGGGTAACAATGGCCGTCTGCCGCCGGACCCGTGCGCCCAGCGGCTGTACGGCACGGGGCCGTGCAATGCTGCCGCCCGTGCCGCCCACGCGAGCCTCAGTGCTTTCGGTAGTCAAGCTGCACGGCTCCCAGTTCATCGCTTGCGGGCAAGATTTTTGCCTGCGCGGTCCCGTTGAAGTCGAACTCCTGCCGCTCGACTGAGTGTCCGCCGTGTTCACGTGCGGCCTCGACAACCACCGTGTATTTGCCGGCCTTCACCAGCTTGCCCTCATTGTCCTTGCCATCCCACTTCAGCGAGTAGCTGCCCGGTGCGCGTGTCGCTGACGACACAGTACCGGAGATATCAGAACCCTCGCTCAGGTTCCGTACCTGGTCATCCCTGTACCAGGTCTTGAGTTCATTCAACCAGCGCGGATTCTTGAACCAAAGCGCAACCGTGCGAACCGGGTACTTGTCCTTGTCTTCGATCCAGACGGCTACGTAGGGACGACGGTACCGCGGATTGTCGATGCGAGGCAGGTCAAGCTTGATGGAAAGCTCCATCGACTGGTTCCAGTTGGTCCCCGGTGTTGGAACACCTGCGCCAGCTTTGACGGTGTACCCCGCAGGCTGCAGGCGTGGCTCCTGAAAGGCTGCCCAACCCGAACTGGCAATGCGCTCCCCGCTGCGTGTGATGAGCAGGTACTCGGCTCCGGGGTGCCGAGCCATGAGCGCCTGTGATTCCCGTGGAGACAGAATTGAGAGGGTGGTCGCCAGGGCACCTGCAGTGGCTGCATCCCTTGCGATCACTGTCGAGGAAAGCACGCCAGACACGGGCGTCGCCGTGCGCGGGTCGATCAGGTGCGAACGGTGTTCCCCTGCAACGTCGAAGCCTCGCCGGTACCCACCGCTGGTGGCAATCGACTGGTCACGCAGGACTACGGTATCGATCGGCAAATCATTCTCTGCAGAGGCGTTCGGATCTGCGATGTCGACGCGCTGCGTCAGCGAACCGCGCGTCACAATGTCGCCGCCCACGTTCAGCATGACGCCCGTTGCGCCTGCTTGCAGAGCTGCGTCGGCTGCGTGCGAACTGATCAGACTTTTTGTGAAGCTGGCAAGCACCAGAGGTGCGTCGGACAGGCGTGTTGCTGTTCCATGCTCCCGATCCAGAGACCAGTGTTGCTGCTGCATGGCAGCAACTGCACGCGACAATTCCGCAGCGTCAGGCGCATGGCCGTGCAGCGCTGCAGCTTGCCATAACCTGCTGGCGGTTTCCGTGGAAGCGTTCAGAACGCCACCCGTGTCGCCACGCCACGCGTCAAAGCGGACCAGCACGTCCATCAACTCGGGTGAGACAGGTACTGCGCGCCCGCGGGTCCGCTGCCAGCGCGAGAACTCACTTTGCTCGTCCCATGCACTCAGAATCCGGCCTTGACGGTCGAACTCCGTGAGGGCTGCCTTCTGAGCTTTGCGTGCAGCTGCCTTGGAAGGTGCCGTGACGGCCATGTCAAGCGACGTGCCAAGCACGTTCTCATGGTGGAAGCTCCAAGTACCGGCGGTCTCCGGCGACACAACGTCTGCTGGTGCGATCGAGTGGGTGGCAGCAAACGCCGGCAGCATACCCAATACGGCAGATGCGGCAGCGCACGAGGCAAAGATCTGCTTGCGATGTTTGTTCATCATTCCTGTCCTACTGCTTTGGGCTTGCCGGGGGCGGCGTGGTGGACGACGGGGCATCATTCTGGGGCATGCGTTCGCGGACAGCAGGTCCGTTCCCGTCCCTTGGACCGCCGGGCCGGTTGCCGCCCTGCGCTGGCATAGTGGCGAAGTAGGTCGTCGCCTCTTCCATGTTGATCTTGCCGTCGTGGTTCAGGTCGATGGCATCGAACTGCGATTGCATACGGTCTGGTAGCTCTGACTTGGTCAGACCGCCATCCTTGTTCGTGTCCCACTCGTCGAACAGATGCTCGGCACGCTGCTGAGCAGTTTGCTGCCGCATGCGCAACTCCCCTACTGAGAGCACGCCGTCTGCGTCCTTGTCCAGCGTCTTCAGGGCGCCGGAAGCACTTGCAATTTCTGCACAAGACAGGACCCCATCATGGTCCACATCGATCGCGTCCATAACCGGATCCATGCGCAACATGCCGCTGGCGTTGCCGCGGCCTACGGGTCTGCCCTGCGGATCGGCCTGTGTGGAAGCCATCGCCTTGATTTCGTCTGGTGTCAGTTTGCCATCATGGTTCGTGTCGCCGCGGTCAAACATGGCGCGCATCCGTTCGGGTAATTCGTCCGGGGTCAACACACCGTCGCCGTTCCGGTCCATGGCCATCAGGCGCGTCAAGAGATCTGTCGCCGCGGTCTGATCCTGCATCTTCGGGCTATATTCGTCGCCGGTAATCTGCCCATCGTGATTGCGGTCCAGCTTGGCAAGACTGGCACTAGCAGCTTCAATCTCCTGAGCGGAAAGCTGGCCGTCGCCATCTGTGTCCAGAGCCTGCAGAACCATCCTGGGTGGCGGTTGTCCGCCCTGCGCGTGCGACGCGAATGGAGCCAGCGTTGGAAGAAGAAACAGAGCGAGCCACGACTTCATAGGGACTGGATTTCCTGACGTTTGAATGCGGACCGAAATCGTCCTCATTCCTTTGTAGGACAAAAGTGGTCCGAGATCAAGTAGCAGACGAGGATTTCTGTCGGTATCCGTCTAGGCTGGTGGCATCCCGTTCACGACCACGACACCGGCAGGTGGTGTGAAGCGAAACTCGGCGTCTGCCGCTGGAACGTTCTCCTGCGTGTCGCTAAAGTCGAAATCCGTCACCGTGCCATCGATTTCATGTATCTGCAGGCCAGTGATGGACCCAGTCGCAGGCAGCACACGGATGGCTATCCCTTGCACCCGCTGTTCGCCAGGGCCCATCGAGTAGTGGGGTGTACCGGCAAGCACCAGGGTTCCACCTGGTCCTGGCGAAGCCTGCAGGCCGTCGAGCTCTTTCTCGAGCCGCGTGTTGCCAAGCAGAAAACGGAGCGGCGAACGCATGTCGTCCAGTTGCTTTGCCGGTACCCGTTGCGCCTGCGGTTCGCCGGGCACATAGGACACCGCGTATTTGCCGTCCAGCACAAACAGCTTGCCGCCCGTGTAGCTCCAACGCATGCGCCCGGGCTTGCGCAGCAGCAGCGTCCCACTCTCCGTGCGTTGCAGCCCCATGCCGCTGTAATGTTCGATGAAGGTCGTTCGGAAGCTTGAAAGATGGTTGTAGTGCGCGTCCACCTTCGCGGCCAGGGCATGAACGTCTGTCTGCGCCTGCCCTGCCGCGGTGCACAGCAGCATTGCAAGTGTCGTTCCGAGATATTTCCTCACCGGTCTCCTTGCGCAACGACGAGCGGCCAGTGCGGCCGCTCGTCTGCCACTGTCACTGCGTTACTGGATGGGCTGCGTGCAGGCGGTACCGCCTTTTGGGTCGTACTTTACCTGCTGCGAGTCATCCGAGCAGAAGCCACGATCACCGGTGTTGCCAACCTTTTGTGGCACGGCTGTGATCTCGTAGCTGGTGTACTGATCCTGGTTGTTGATGGTGACCTTGTTGCAGTTCGTGATGGCGAAGGTATAGCCAGCCTTCTGTCCGCCTGCCAGATCTGTGTTCAGCAGGCCCGCGGCTGCAGGCGACGGTGTGCCGCCCTTGTCCCCGCCCAGGGCCGCCAGCGAGCACGCGAAGCCGTTTGAAGGGTACGTCTGGGAATACTGAAGCTGTGCGCCGACGATGGCGCGGATCGACTGAATCGCCGACATCTCATTGCCCTGCCGACGCAACCGCATCAGGTTCGGAACTGCAAACGTCGCAATGATGATGATGATCGACATCACGATCAGGAGTTCAATCAGTGTGAAGCCCTGTTCGCTGTCGAGTTGCTGATGGTTCTTACGGATCATGCGGTCCCTCGTTGCGGCACTCGCCGACTTGCCTGTAAGACGATGCAAGTTGGCGAGCGACACAACAAACTGT
>JBPBPZ010000167.1:0-19949 GCA_050954525.1 Janthinobacterium lividum | reverse complement strand
CATGACACGGCAAACAAGCCGAGCGTGATCTCCATCAGTTGGGGTAGTGCGGAGTCCAACTGGACGGCGCAGGCTCGCAACGCGATGGATGCTGCCTTTCAATCAGCGGCAGCTCTTGGCATCACCGTGCTGGCGGCCGCGGGTGACAACGGCTCCAGCGACGGAGAGACGGACGGCAAGAACCATGTCGACTACCCGGCCAGCAGTCCTTACGTTCTGGGCTGCGGAGGCACCAAGCTGGTCGGCAGCAATGGTTCTGTTAGCTCGGAAGTTGTCTGGAACGAGACAGCTGCGAATGAAGGTGCGACCGGCGGCGGCGTTAGCGCGGTGTATCCGCAACCTTCCTGGCAGGCGGCAATCACTGCAACCAAGAAGGGTCGCGGAGTTCCTGACGTAAGTGGCAACGCAGACCCTGCCACTGGCTACCAGGTGCGCGTGGATGGCCAGAACATCGTCGTGGGCGGCACCAGCGCAGTGGCACCGCTGTGGGCGGCGCTGGTGGCCTTGATTAACGCACAAAGCAAAACGAGCGCTGGTCTGCTGCAGCCAAAACTCTACGCCGCAAACCCGTCCGCAGCCTTTCTGGACATTACACAGGGCAATAATGGAGCTTTCAAAGCAGCGAAGGGTTGGGACGCGTGCACTGGCCTGGGTTCGCCCATTGGGACAGCCCTGGCCAGCCTGCTCACAGCCACTAAGAGCAAAACTCCAACCAGGAAGAAGTCTCTAAAACAGGCGTCCTGAAACCGTGGCGCTCCCGCTTAACCGGGAGCGCCACACCATGCAGTGAGAGTTCATGTCTGATTTAAAAAAGCCGCCGGTTTACCTGCTCGACACCATGGCGTTCGTTTTTCGCGCGTACCACGCCATGCAGCGTTCGCGACCCATGTCCACACGTACCGGCATTCCTACCGCTGCAACGTATGTCTTCATCAACATGATTAACAAGCTGCGTGAAGACTTTTCGCCGCACTATATCGCTGCGATTTACGAAGGTGGCGCGCCCGTTCATCGCAATGAAGCAGCCGCCGCCATGAAGACGATTCGTAAGTTCAACATCAAGACGCAGCAATTCGATGAAATTGATTACGGCGGCTACAAGGCGACACGCGCGGAAACGCCTGCGGATCTGACGCAGCAGCAACCTTACATCCGGCGTGCCTTGGAGGCTTTTGGCATCCCCATCCTGCACCACGAGGGGTTTGAAGCCGACGACGTGATCGGCACCCTGTCATGCCGTCTTGCGGAGGAGGGCCACCACGTCTACATCGTGTCCTCTGACAAGGACATGATGCAGCTGGTTAACGAGAACGTTTCTATCCTGAACCCGACCAAGGACAACCTGTTCCTTGATCCGGCCAAGGTAGAGGAAGTGCTTGGTGTCCCACCGGCGCGCGTCATCGATGTGATGGCACTACGGGGCGACTCGATCGACAACATCCCTGGTGCACCTGGTATCGGAGACAAGGGCTCGGTGGAACTCATCCAGCAGTTCGGAACCGTTGAAGCGGCTCTGGATGCCGCATCCACCATCAAGAAGAAGACTTATCGCGAATCGCTCGAGAACAATCGCGACACCGTTCTGCTGTCGAAGGAACTGGTCACGATTCACTGCAATCTGCCGGTCGAGTACTCGCTGGAAGCGATGAGCACTGCAGGCGAAGCCAACCTCCCCGCCCTGCGTTCGTTGTACACGGAGCTTGAGTTCACCACGCTGTTGAAAGACCTACCGTCGCCAGAGGCAAAACACATTGCGTACCTTCTGAAGCCAACTGCGGAAGACATGGCGCAAGTGCTTGCCGAGGCCCGCTCTGGTGAACTTGGGCTCGCCCTGTTTGTGCCCGTGGATGCGCGCGCCCTCGCGGAAGAGTCTGGTGCCGAGCCTGAGTTAAACCCAGAAGCGGCAGCGGAAGATTCAGATCCTGTTGCAACGAACTTCAATCTCTTTTCCACGCCCGAAGCAGATGCCAAGACCGCACAGCCGGAGACCTTGACCGAAACAGGCGCCGGGTCCTTGATGCTGGGCTTGGCTGCAACACCAGACCGAGCGCTACTGATCGATCTTCATTCGGATGAAGCAGCCCCCTTGCGCGAGGCCTTGAAGGACGAAACGCTGCCCAAGGCTGTGCATGATCTGAAGGCTGTCCTCCGAACGCTGGAACGTGCAAAATTGCCGATCGCAAATGTGCGCGATGACGTCATGCTGTACAGCTACCTGGTGAATCCAACGCATGGCAGCCACACGCTGTCAGACGTAGCGGCCCGCTTCAACGACCGGGCGCTGACGACGGTCGAGAAGAAACAGGCAGCCCCGGATTTCGCCCTGCCCGAAGCCGCAGGCGCGGTGCTGCAGTTGAATGGAACATTGCGGCAACAGGTGATCGAGGGCGAGCTCGAAAAGACGTACCAGGAGATTGATCTGCCGTTGGTCCCTGTTCTGCTGCGCATGGAGCAAGCTGGTTGCCGAATCGACACGGATCTACTGCGAAAGCAGAATGCACGCCTGGCAGTCATGATGGATGACCTTGCCGAGGGCATTTACAAAGAGAGTGGGCATCGCTTCAACATCAACTCGCCAAAACAACTCGGCGACGTCCTGTTTAACAAGATGGACCTGCCCAAGCCGCTAAAGTATGGCAAAGGCAAGGTTGTATCTACGGCCCAGGACGTACTTGAAGAGCTTGGCGAGAAACACGAGATTGCACGACACGTGCTGGAGCATAGGCAGTTAGCCAAGTTACGCAGTAACTACACCGAACAGCTGCCAAACATGGTGGATGCAGACTCGCGTGTGCACACGACCTTCAACCAGGTGGGCACAGCTACAGGTCGCCTGTCGTCGACAAATCCAAATCTACAGAACATCCCCACGCGTACAGAACTGGGGCGGGAGATCCGGGCAGCCTTTATCGCTGCGCCAGGCAATGTGATCTTGTCTGCCGATTACTCGCAAATCGAACTTCGACTCATGGCGCATTTCTCGCAGGATCCCCTGCTAATGCACGCCTATCGCAATGACATTGACATCCATACCTTGACCGCGGCAGAAGTATTTGGCGTGGACCCAGCCACCATGAGCAAGGAAGTGCGCGCCCGCGCCAAGGCTGTGAATTTCGGCATTGTTTATGGTATTTCTCCCTTTGGTCTGGCGGCCAATCTCGGCATCGATCAAAAGGAAGCGCGCACTTACATTGAGACTTACTTTGACCGGTACAAGGGCGTCCAGCAATTTATTGCAGACACGCTGAAAGTAACGCGTGAAACGGGCAAAGTCAGCACGCTGTTCGGGCGCACCCGTCCCATTCCGGACATCCAGTCGCGCAATCCAAATGCACGCGGCTTTGCCGAGCGAACTGCCGTGAACACGCCGTTGCAGGGTACGGCAGCGGACATGATCAAAGTGGCGATGTTGCGCATTGATGCCGCTCTGCGCTCGCGCAAACTTGCCACACGCATGACGCTTCAGGTTCATGACGAATTGCTGTTCGATGCACCGGAGGCCGAGGCGCAGGAGGTCGCGACCCTGGTGAAGCAGGAGATGGAAGGTGTGGTCGAGCTTTCCATTCCGATTGTTGCGGAAGTTGGGCAGGGACCGAACTGGCGAGATGCCAAGTAGTTGGGGCTTGAACCGGTGAGTAGGAGATCTGCAGACCTCTTACTCTTTGTCGTTCGCCGGAGTCCTTAGTCCACCTGAGGATGAGAAGATAGTTCCAGGTCGAAGGTTCGGTCGTACGACCTTTACCAGATCGACCTGGTTCACCTCGTCCATCTCTACAGGTACGCGGTACACGGTACAGCCCACATCAAAGACGGCCGATAGCTCCCTCGGAAGAAGTCCGAATGCAGCTGCGAAGCCCTGCCGCACAAGGCAGAAAGCAGAACTGGATACACATTGCAGATGGACCACGAGTACAAAGTAGGCCAGGGTACTCCCCTGCCCCTGGGCGCAACCGCGGACGGCAACGGCACCAACTTCGCGCTGTTCAGCGAACACGGGACGGCCGTGCATCTCTGCCTGTTCGACACATCGGGTGAACGGCAGATCGCCCGCATTGCTCTGCCTGAACATACCGATGGCATCTGGCATGGCTACGTGGAAGGTGTGGGGCCCGGCACTGTTTATGGGTACCGCGTGGACGGTCCCTACCGTCCGCTGGATGGGCACCGCTTCAACGCAAACAAGCTGCTGCTGGATCCTTACGCGAAGGCACATGTAGGCCAGCTCGTTTGGGGATCGGAAATTTTCGGCTATGTGTTCGAGACGCGCGATGACACCACCTTTGACACGCGCGACAGTGCACCGTGCATGCCGAAGTGCCTCGTCACAGAGTTTGAAACTTCGGCTGGCGGCACGCAGCCATTCCAAACGCGGGTGCCGTGGAGTGACACAATTCTTTACGAACTGCATGTGAAGGGTTACACCCGGCTGCATCCCGAAGTTCCTGAACACCTGCGCGGGACCTACGCCGGCCTCGGTCAGCCTGCGGTAGTCGAATACATCAAGTCACTCGGCATGACTTCAATTGAGCTGCTGCCGGTACACACCTTTTTAGACGAGTCGCACCTGCGTGACCTGCAGTTAACGAATTACTGGGGCTATAACAGCATCGGCTTTTTCACGGCAGATCCGCGCTATGCCGCGCAGCCCGAGCAGGCCTTTGCAGAGTTTCAGGCCATGGTGGAGTGTTACCACGAAGCTGGACTCGAGGTCATCCTGGATGTTGTGTATAACCACACCGCAGAGGGTGGCGAGCTCGGCCCTACCCTCTCATTCAGAGGCATCGACAATCAGAGCTATTACCACCTGCAGGCAGGCAATGCTCGCTATTATGTGAACGACACCGGCACCGGCAACACCGTGGATGCCAGCCACCCGCGGGTAGTACAGATGATCTGTGACAGCTTGCGGTACTGGGTTCAGCAGGGCGGCGTGGACGGCTTCCGCTTCGACCTTGCGCCCGTACTTGCGCGCCAGGCGGAGGGCTTTGATCCTCGCAGCACCTTCTTCCAGGCAATCGATACAGACCCGCTGTTGAGCAGGGTAAAGCTGATTGCAGAGCCTTGGGACATTGGCCCGGGTGGATACCAGCTGGGCCATTTTCCGCAGGGTTGGGCAGAGTGGAACGACACCTTTCGCGATCGGAGCAGAAGCTTCTGGACCGGAAGCGGCAATCCACTTGACCTGTCTCGCGCGCTAGCCGGTTCGCCAGAAGCGTTCTACGCCAGCGAGCGAAGACCGTGGGCATCCGTCAACTTTGTAACTGCCCATGATGGCTTTACCCTCCACGACCTTGTCAGCTACAACGACAAGCATAACCTTGCAAATGGCGAAGATAATCGCGATGGCAGCAACGGCAATCGGTCTTGGAACTGCGGCGTTGAGGGTGTGACTGGCGATCCTGCTGTGCTGAAGTTGCGCGATCGACAGCTTCGCAACCTGCTGGGTACCCTGCTGCTCTCGCAGGGTGTACCCATGCTGGTCGCGGGCGACGAGTTCGGACGCACTCAGAACGGCAACAACAACGCCTACTGCCAGGACAACGAAATCAGTTGGGTCGATTGGACGATGTGCAAGAAGAACGATGCACTCGTGCAGTACACCAGGGTGCTGACTGAACTTCGTCGGCAGTTTCCGGTCCTTTGCAGTGCGACTTACCTGGACGCGCCTGGCAGTGCGCACGAATTGACTTGGCTACTGCCGGAAGGTGCCGTGGCTGAGCGTACCAACTGGTCTACACAGCAACCGCAGTGTTTCGGCATGCTGCTGTGTAGATCCGTAGGTGAAATGACCAGCCTGGCAGCGCCAGCAGCAGCCTTGCTGCTGCTGCTGAACGCCTCCGATAGTGACGCGCCATTCCAACTTCCAGACCTGCCCTCAGACCGCGTCTGGAAGCTCCTAATCGATACGACCGCTAGCGAAACCGCAAGTCGGGTAGCCGTAGAGACATACGATCTACCAGCTTTAACGCTGCTGCTATTCGCGGAAACTACGGGATAAACAGCGGGATCTCGCGCTCAAGTACTATTCTTCGTGCTTCTGCAAGGGAGCAAGGTGGACGGCATGCGCTGCCATGTCCCTAAGTGCCAGAAGGACTGCATCGTGGATTTCGTCGCGAAACGCCTCGCGAACCGTGTTCGCCACTTCCCCGGGCTCAAAGGGTACGTCACTGGATGACCGCTCCAGAACCTTTTCGAGCAACTGCTCTACAACTGGTTTTACGTGAATGTGGCGTGCCACGATTTTGGCCACGCGACGCACCGGAATCTCCATGGCAGACTCAATGGTGTTAGTCGCCAAAGGCCTGGCGCTGGCCCAGTCGTGCTCAAAGACGCTGAGCATCTTTTTGACTGCGGCCTTGTCGGTGAACACCACCCCGACCTCGCGACGAGCTTCGAGTTCCAGCTTCCGGAGGCTTTGGCTGCCTAAAAAGGCAGCCTTTCCATCGCGCAGAATGGCCCGTGCGTGCAGACGCATCGGCAACACGCGTATGGGCAACTGGCTGGTTTTCTCGCCGGTTCTGCCAATGATGCGGACATCTACACCCTGCGCCATCTTGTCGCGCAGCAGGCGGATGAAGTCAGGATCGCTAATCTTCATCTCGTAGAGCAGCAGTTGGGTCTTCGCGGCCTTGATGAAGTTGGTGAGTTCCTTGCGGGCGTTGACTGGGCTTACGACGAGCAAGGGTGTGGACGACGTGAATGGGGTTCGGTGCGAGTCCGATTCAAACAGCCGGACCGCCTCGGCAACGATCACGGGATCGGTGATCACGGCCGCGAAGGAACGGCTTAGCGTGATGTCCAGATGGGTGTAGTTGAAGGCCAGCAGGTAAAGCTCTTTGCGGTCGATGAGGAACATCTTGCCGTGGTAGCGGACCAGATCGTCAGCGGTACGCGTCACGGTCACGCCATGCTCCAGCAGGCGCATTTCCAGCTTGCGAAGGTTCTTCTCTTCTCCTCGATTGGTGAACGCGATCAGCGCCTGCACGGTTACGCCACGCTGCACGGCTTCCACCAGGGCACGTTCGATCTCGCTGCGGTCGTAGCGGAAGATCAAGATCTGGATGAGTTTCTTTGCCCGCTGCAGGGCAGTCAGGAGTGGCTGAATGCCATCGTCCGGCTGTACGATCAGTTTCACTCTTGCTCCTGCAGGACTGGTTCTGTATGAGGATGCCTGACGCTCACTCTGAGATGTTTTACCGTCCTATCCTGCATCGGGTTCGGCCCCGTCTGCTTCCAATGCAGTGACTTTCCATTTCTGGAGTGATCTATGTTCCGCTGTTCTGCGCTGCCACGCCTGTCACTTTGCTGCGTTCTCATCCTCTCTGCTGGCACATTCTCGGTGGTTCCTGGTGCCAAGGCACTCGCAGCCACTCAGCAGGATGACGCTTCAAAGCCCGGAAAGCAGAAGAAGGACAATGATCTACCTCTAGCTACGGATGCGGTCAAGAACCCGACTCTTTGGCATGAACCAAGCCAGATCGCTGGGCTTGACCTGTTCTGCGGACAGGGCGGCAAGGAGAAGCAGCCGCAAGGACCTTTCACTTTTCTGCAGGAAGACGAGAATGGCACGAATCCCAAGATGGACGTGCGCGATGCCAACGGCAAAAAGTGGCGGGTTAAGGAGGGCGAAGAAGCACGCCCTGAGGTGGTCGCCTCCCGCCTGCTTTGGGCCATGGGCTACTACGCCAACGATGACTACCTGGTTCAGAATGCAACCGTCACAGGCGTAAAGATGCATCGCGGGTCCAAAGATCTGAAGGAAGGAAAACTCAAAGACGTCCGCTTTTCACGCAAGCCCAGCGGACAGGACAAGATCGGCATCTGGCAGTGGCGGGAAAACCCTTTCACGGGTAGCCGGGAGTTCAACGGCCTTCGCGTTATGATGGCTGTGATGAACAACTGGGACCTCAAGGACGTGAACAACTCCGTCTACAAGGACAAGAACTCCGGGTCACAGGTGTTTCTGGTCAATGACGTAGGTGCCACCTTCGGCGCAAATGGTGTCGGTTGGACGCGAGCACGTTCCAAGGGCAACATCGACAGCTTTCGCGACTCCAAGTTCATTCGGCGCCTGACAGACACAGAAGTTGATTTCTCCACTCCCAGCAAGCCAACCGGCATTTTTCTCGCATCCGCTGGAACGACCATTAAGTCGTACAAGATGAGGTCTGGACTGGACTGGATTGGAGACAACATCCCACGTGCGGACGCGCGCTGGATCGGGTCCCTGCTCGGTCAGCTAAGCCACGCGCAGTTGGTTGACGCGTTCCGCGCAGGTAACTTCCCCGCGGCCGACGTTGACAGTTACGTGGACATTGTTGAGAGCCGAATCGCGGAACTGAAGAAGCTCTGATGACTGGAACAGACCTTAAACTGCGATAACAAAAGTATCTTCTGTGCGGGTCACCCGGTTGTACAAGGTGTCCCGTTCGACCGGCTCACGACCGGCTTCCCTGATCAATCGTTCGAGGTCTGCACGACGCATGCCCTGCGGAGTGGTAGCGCCCGCTTCGTGGTAGATCTTCTCCTCCACAACCGTGCCGTCGATGTCATCCGCCCCAAATCGCAGGGAAATCTGTGCCATCTTTGGCGTGACCATCTGCCAATAGCTCTTAATGTGGGCGAAGTTATCGAGCATTAGACGACCCAATGCGATCTGCCGCATGTCATCGAAACCGCTGGTTCTGGGAAGGTGCCCTAAGACCGTGTTCTCAGGGTGAAACGCGAGCGGTATGAAGGTTTGGAAGCCACCCGTCTCGTCCTGAACCGCACGTAGCTTGACCATGTGGTCGACGCGGTCTTCCTCATTCTCGACGTGGCCGTACAGCATGGTGGCGTTTGATCGCAGGCCCGCCTGATGAACCATCTTTGCGGTGTCCAGCCACTCTCCCCCATCAATCTTGTGGTCACAGATGATGTGCCTAACCCGATCTGCAAAGATCTCCGCGCCACCGCCGGGGCACGAATCCACTCCCGCAGATTTCATGCTGGATAGTGCCTCCGGGATCGACACCTTCGCGCGCTTGGCCAAAAAAGCAACCTCGACCATGGTGAAAGCCTTGATGTGCACCTTCGGGAAGCGAACCTTGAGGCCCCTCACCAAATCGAGGAAGTACTCAAATGGAAGATCGGGGTGCAGGCCTCCCACAATGTGGAATTCCGTAACCGCTTCACTGTAGCCCGTTGCCGCCGCGGCCCAAGCCTCTTCCAATGCCATGGTGTACGTGCCGCTGTCGCCCTTCTTCTTGCCGAAGGCGCAGAGTCTGCAGCTAGCAACACACACATTCGTTGGATTGATGTGCCGATTGACGTTGAAAAATGTCAGGTTGCCATGCATGCGCTCGCGCACAAGGTTGGCCAGCCAGCCTACTGCCAATACATCAGGAGAGCGGTATAGAGCAATACCGTCGTCGGCTGTCAGACGCTGACCCGCTTTCACCTTCTCTGCAATTGGCCAAAGCGAAACATCGTCGGTCTGGAACTCGTGGCGGGGGCGACCTGTGGGCGACTCAGTCATAGCACTAGTTTAGACGCGCCCAAATAGCACACGCTCCAGCCAATTACCTGACTGGAGCGCGCGAACGTTACTGTTTGTGATTAGCGGCCTGCTGCCATTGCAGAATCAACCATGCGCGGCTGAAGAACGACACCGTCGAAGGGCGTCAAACCCACCAGGTGATCACCGACCGGGCGCACACCTCGTAAGGCCCAGCCCGCATTCCGGTAGGTCACCTTGCCGTCTGGAAGGTGGACGGTGAATACAAGGTGGTCTGGCTGGTTCGAGGTGATGAAGACACGCTGCCCCGCCTGATCGAAAAAGATGCCGCTCACATCTGGAACAAACAGGTTCTGCTGCGTCTTCCAGTCTGCTCCATCGTTGTCTGAATACCAGACACCTTCTCGACCACCAACCCAAATGTGCCCTGCACCATCAAGCACCGCTGCCTCTACCCGGGTGAGGCCTTGCGGAGGCGTGACATTGTGGAACGTTGCACCCTTGTCGGTGGAAAGCGAAAGCACCCGGAGGTCAGCAAGAACAACCTTGGACCCCAAGGCATTGACGACCCTCCAGGGTTGATTGCTCGCGCTGCGAATGTGGTTCCACTTCTTCCCATCGTCTGTAGAGGCCAAGAGACCATCTTCTGTGCCGGCGAATATCGTATTGTCGCTTGAAGCCAACGCGAACACGCCGGTACTCGACTCCTCTGCGTTCGGGGTTCGTACCGGAGCAGTGCTGACGGAGGGAGAGCGCTTTGCACGTGTGCGAACCGGGGCTTCGCTCGAGCTACGGACAGCGGTACGGCCTTTGGCAACGGGATTTGTATTCGCTTTCGCGCGCGCTGCCTGCTGCGTGGTGCGCGGAGTCTCCGTAGCGGAAGTCGCGACCTCTTCAGCCGCCAGAGGTAACGTCAGCCCGGACGTTTGCCAGGTGTCCCCGTTCAGGCGGAAGATACCATGACGCGTCCCGGCCAGCAGCGTACCACTGCCGGTCTGGGTCAACGAGAATATGTCTGAGCCGCCGAGCCCCTTGCTGGTCTGCTCCCAGGTCAACCCGCCGTCAGCACTTGCGAACACGCCTCCAGCAGCCTTGTCATTGATCACGCCGACGTAGATCTTCTCTGGGTTGGAACGATCCTGGGTCACAGCGGAGATCTGGCGAGTCGAGAAACCCTTGTTGGAGCTTGAGAAGGTGACGCCACCATCGTTTGAAAGCAAGACTCCGGTGCGATCCGTCGCAAGCAGAACCCGCTTGTTGTTCTCTGGGTCGATATTTACGTCATTGATGATCCAGCCTGGATTGCCATTCCGGGTGAAAGTGTGGCCACTATCGGTTGTACGCCACAGACCTTCTGTAGTTCCGGCGAACACAGTACCTGTTTGCTTCGCATCCTCCATCAACACACGGGTTCTGCGCGCCGTCGATGGGATGCCCTGAACTTTTGTAAACTTTGTGCCCTGGTCTACGCTGCGGTAGATCCCGGAGCAGGCAGAGAGATAAATGTTCTGCGCATTAGAGGGATCTACGATGATGGAAAACACATCCGAGTCGTCGATGATGCCTTCTTTCATGTTCGCCCATTTAGTCCCGCCGTCAGTCGTCTTCCAGGGCAGGTGCCAGGTTCCGGCGTAGATGATCTTCGGGTCTTTCGGATCAATGGCGATCGACTCAATCTCGTGAAGTTCGTGGCTTCCTTCAGGACTAATGAGCGCCCAGCTGGAGCCTCCATCCGTGCTGCGATAGACACCGTCCAGTGCGCCCAGAACCAACGTCTTCGGATCTGAGGGTGCAGCCGTTAGGGCCCGGATCGAATGCCCCTTGAGCTGGCTGTTCGCAGCCCAGGTCTTGCCGCCATCGTTGCTGACGTACAACCCACCATCCACCTGGCTTAGAACCCAACCACCGACCATGACGTGGTTCGAGTTCGCTGCATCCACGACGATGTTATCGAGCACAAGATCATCACGGTTCCCTACGCGGGCCAGACGCTTCCAGCTTTGACCACCGTCGTGCGAATCGTAGATCGTACCGCTTACGGTGCCCAGATAGACGTGATTGTGATCATGAGGGTCGGAGGCAAATGCGCGGGCGTCGCCGCCGTCAGGTCCATAGGGGAGCCACGGGGCTTGTGCATGGGCGGTGAGGGGGATCAAGGCAAGAAACGAGAGGGTGCTAACAACAGGTAACCAAGACTTCATGGACTTCCTTCAGGTGAACAGCTCTATTTTAGTGGTGTTGGCCAGCTTCTCTCGGAGAGGAATCCAGAGAGGTACATGTGCATGAACTCCCTAGATCCGTTCCGGTGCCCAAACGCAGCAAAGGCTGGCCAATGGCCAGCCTTTGCTGAACTGCAGGTTAGTTACTTCTTGTGGCGGCGGTGTGCAGCTGCCGTGCGGGGCTGGGCTTTAACGCGACCCTCATCCACAGAGGTACCCATGCTGGGTGCAGTTGCACCTGACGGGATCAGGGTGGAGGTTACAGAGTTTGCGCTGTCGCTGCCTGTGTAGAGGCTGATGCGGGAAGCATCTACGCCCTTTTCACCGACCAGGTAGGCCTTGGTGTTGACTGCGCGCTCTGAAGCCATCCGTGAAGCATTCTTGCCAGTCGCTGAGTTTCCAACTAGTGCAAGCTTTGCGTCAGAGTTGCGCTGCAGGTTCAATGCGATGTCGTCAAGGCATGCCTTGGCTTCATTGTCCACACGTGCCGGCCGCTTCTTGTCGCGGTCAAACGTGATCGAGCACAGCTGGGAAGCAGCAGCAGCAGGTGCAGCGGCAACAGGTGCGTTGATCGTGACAGAGGTGGTGGCTGTCGCGTTACGACCCTTGTCGTCCATCACATTGCAGGTAACGGTGACAGCACCAGGTGCCGCACCCGTTGTGGACAGTGTCGCAGTGGAGCCGCTACCGGAGACCGAACCGGAAGTGGAGCTATAGCTGTAGGTGTAGTTCACCGGACGGCCATAGGTATCGGTCACAGTAGAAGTGATCGTGGAGGATCCGCCTGGTGCCACGCTGGACGGGCTGGCCGAGCAGGAGAGCGACAGGGCTGGCAGCGGGTTGACGGCGAATGGCACCGTGCAATCCGCAAAGCGACCGGCCTTCTGGCTCTCGGTGACAGTGCCCTTCACGTTGTAATTGCCAGGATTCAGACCGGTGGTGTCCACCGTCGCAACGCTGCTGGTGCCGGAGACCTTGCCGCCATCGGAAGTCCACGCATAGGTTGCGGTCTTCTTCGGATTCAGGTTTAGTGCCGTTCCAGTTACGGTGATCGGGTCGCCAGCATAGCCGGAGGTCGGGCTTGCTACGCAGCTATAGGTCACGGGAGGCGGCGGGATGATGTGACCGAAATGCATCAGGATACCGCTGCTCAACTGAGCGGAACTGATGTTGGCGCGTCCACCAAGAATGCCAGGCGTGGGGATTCCCACGTATGGGCCATAGTCTTCGTGAATGTAGGTGTAATCAGCCTGAAACAAACGAATGCCAAAAGCATGGTTAGCAAACGGCAGATCGTAATCCATACCACCGCCGACTGCCAACGAGGGTCCCCAGCGATAGGGCTCGTGATAGAAAGGCACCTGGCTGTTTGGACCAGCGAGGTATGCGCCACCAGCGAGGGCATGCGCGAAGAAGGTCACCGACGGGGTCGGCAGCCGGAAAATCGGACCAGCCTGATACAGATAGAGACCGTCATTCTTGCCGTCTGGATGAGCTGCGGCAGAGATCTCAATACCTGCGTACTTGCTGAAGTAGAAAGCGCCAGAGCCGATGGCACCGACGTTTACCGAGGAGTAGGTAACACCGGCGGGCTTCAGCTGGCCATGGCCGCTCCAGTATGAGTACCCAAGGAACACATCAACGCGTGATGGGTTCGGACCTGCTGGGGGGGCTGATGGCGTTGTTTGCGCACCCAGGCTTGCAGCGCCCAGGCTCACTGCGCTCACTGCCAGTAGCGACCGGCCTAGTTTGCGAAACGGCTGAAAAGACATGCGACGTATCCTCCGCGGAAATTGATCTTTGCTATGAAGTCGTAGGCTCTAATAAAAAGGCCCACTTGCTAACGATTGCGGTTGAAGTGTATAGCAGCATTTCTTCCTAGCGAAGAATGATTGCCACGACGAGTCAGAACAAGTAGCAGGTACTGGTTTATCAGCTACCTATCGTTTTAGTTCGATTGCTGAATCCAACCAGTAACATACATGCAACTTTCTGAAATCTGGTTGTACTATGCGATGTTCAGAGAGCCCTTAATGCTGCCCCGCTCCTTCTGAATTTTTTCCTGCAGCAGCGTTATTGCGTAAAGTAGCTGCTCAGGACGCGGCGGACAGCCTGGCACATAGATATCAACCGGTATGATCTGGTTTACACCCTGCAGAAGCGCGTAGTTGTTAAATACTCCGCCGGACGTTGCACAGGCGCCCATCGAGATGACCCATTTTGGTTCCGGCATCTGCTCGTAAAGCCGCCGGATAACAGGTGCCATCTTCTGCGACACGCGGCCGGCAACCACCATTAAGTCACTTTGCCGGGGCGAGGGACGAAACACTTCCGCACCAAAGCGGGCGATGTCGTACCTGGATCCGCCCATGCTCATCATCTCAATGGCGCAGCAAGCAAGACCGAACGTCATGGGCCATACGGAGTTCTTTCGAACCCAATTGACGGCGGCGTCCATGGAAGCGAGCACCACACCCTCGGGCTGCTGCGGGCCCCAGCTTACTTCCCGCAGCTTTTCCCTGTTCTTGCCGAACGAATCCAGTGCCCCAAAGAAGTAGCGATCGTTTCCCTGGCCGGCGACCGGGCGGCCACTGCTGGAGGTCTCATCTGCGGATGAACTCATGCATTCATTCTATGTCAGCGATGCACTATGCAAGCGCTTGTTTTCTGCGCCGGTGGGCCGGAACACGCCAGGCGTGGCCTGATGCATGCTGTTCGCCTTGATGGATGCCCGGTACCTCCGGAGTCCCTGCGTGTAGGTCAGCGGCAGGCAGTGATGGGACCTCGTGCGCCACGGACGGCTGTTGTGTAAAGTAGACGAAACGAAAGACCCACATGCATCAATCACAGGCTTTATGCCTGGTGATCCCGCGCCCCAGCGCCAGCGCGGCAACCATTCCATCCTTCTGAGTCAACGGGTGAACTGCACTATGCGTGATCTGTTTCAATCTTCTAAGCGGTGGATGGGTATCTGCTCCCTTTTGCTGGTACTTCTTTCCTGCATGTATGCGCCAGCCCAGATTTCGGTTGCTGGCCCTGGGCAGGAACTGCATGGGGTGAGTGGCACAAGCGCGACGCCGGACGTGCGGCTTTCGACGCTGGAGAAGCAAAACACGGACCTGCAGGCATCGGTGGCGGCTGCTCAATCCGCTGGTGACAACGCGTGGATGCTGGTTTCAGCGGCGTTTGTCCTGATGATGAGTGGACCTGGCCTGACGTTGTTCTATGGGGGCCTGGTCCGGCGCAAGAACATCCTTTCCACCATGATGCAGACCTTTGCCATGATGGCGGTCGTGACGGTCCTATGGGCGCTGATTGGTTACTCTCTCGCATTTGGAGAAAACACCGGGCATTTGGGTTCGTTCATTGGGTCGTTCCAGAACGCGCTTCTGCACGGCGTGGGCCTGCTTCCAGACAAGGTCTATGTCACGACGATTCCCTTGCAGACGTTCATGGTTTACCAATTGATGTTCGCCATCATTACGCCGGCCCTGATCACCGGGGCGATCGCAGAACGCATGAAGTTCTCCGCGATGCTGGCGTTCATGGTGCTTTGGGCCCTCTTCATCTACAGTCCCATGGCGCATATGGTCTGGGGTAAAGGTGGGCTGCTGAATGCGGCTCTGGGGGGCAAGATACCCTGCCTGGACTTTGCCGGCGGAACCGTTGTGCACGTAACCAGCGGCGTGTCGGCCCTGGTGTGCTGCCTATACATGGGCAAACGTCGCGGCTACCCGAAGGAACCTATGCCGCCCCATTCCCTCGTCCTTAGCTTTATCGGAGCCTGCCTGCTGTGGGTAGGCTGGTTCGGGTTCAACGCGGGTTCGGCTCTCAACGCCAGCGGCCTGGCAACCTCTGCATTTGTGGCCACACACTTTGCTGCCGCTGCCGCCGCATGTGGATGGACAGTCGCGGAGTGGATCAAGACCGGCAAACCGACGGCTCTGGGTGCAATTTCCGGGGCTGTAGCAGGCCTGGTTGGCATTACGCCCGCGGCCGGCTTTGTTACGCCGATGGCGGCCCTGCTCATTGGTGTGATTACTGGCCTGTTCTGCTTCTGCATGGTGTTCTTTGTTAAGACGAAGTTCGGCTATGACGATTCGCTTGACGCATTTGGTGTGCATGGAGCGGGTGGAACCATCGGCGCAGTTCTGACCGGCATCTTTGCTAACTCCGTGATCAACCCCATTTTCGGCGCAGGAAAGGCTACGGGCGCGTTGGAAGGAAACGGGCACCAGGTATTGAACCAGCTGATCGGTGTAGCAATCGCATGGAGTATTTCCATTGTGGGCACGCTTCTTATCCTGTTTCTGGTCGACAAAACCATTGGTCTGCGCGTTAGCGCTGAGGATGAAGACATGGGCCTGGACCTGTCGCAACACGGCGAAGAGGGTTACCACGCAGAGCCTGCGTATTAGTGCCGAAAGTTTTGTAGCCAGGGGCAGGACGACAGCCGGCCAATCTTTCGTGCAAAATGACCAAGCTTCGTAAAGCGTTCGTAAGAAGGATCACATAGCATGCACAAAATTGAAGCGATCATCCAGCCTGGCAAGCTGGATGCCGTCAAGGAAGCCCTGATCGAAGTTGGCGTGGATGGCATGACCATTCTGGAGGCACGTGGCCATGGCCGCCAGAAGGGCCACACCGAGTTCTATCGCGGGCGCGAGTACTCAGTTGATCTGTTACAGAAGATCAAGCTGGAAACCGTAGTCTCGGACGACCTGGTAGAGAAAGCCGTACAGGCGATCGTGTCGGCTGCCCAGACTGGCTCCATTGGCGATGGCAAAATCTTTCTGACCAAGGTCGATGACGCGATCCGCATCCGCAACGAAGATCGTGGAGACCCTGCCCTCTAGTTTGGCAATCAACATACAAACAACGCTGTCGAACAGGATTGGGGACCCGGCATGATGGAAGAAGAAGCTTCCCCCGCGAACTTTCGGCAGCAGTACCTCGATCGCTTAACGGCCATTCAGACCGGGTTTCTCTCCGGCGCGAGCAGTGGCAGGGATACCATCCAGGCCAGATCCACGGCTTCTGACTTGCTTGTGCACAACTTCTGGAGGGATGCTGCGCGGAAGCACGGCTCGTGGCCTTCCGGCGTGTCTTTGGTAGCCGTTGGTGGGTACGGTCGCGGGCAGTTGTTCCCAGCCTCTGACCTCGACATTCTGTTTGTGACGGAAGACGGTGCACGAGAGAAGTCGGCCAATCGTCACATTCGTTGGCTGTCGCAGCAATTATGGGACAGCGGCGTGCGGGTTGCCGCGAGTACCCGGTCTATCGAAGACTGCGCCCGTTTCGATCCAGAAAATGCCGAGTTCACAATTTCCCTATTGGACCTGCGTCCGCTTGCCGGGGATGGGTCCCTTGCTGACCGTCTGATCTCGGACGTCGTTCCGCGATTGCTGGATCGCGAACAGAAACCGCTTTGCGCCCGGCTGTTGGAATTGACACAGGAACGGCATGCCCGGTTCGGCGACACCCTGTTCCACCTGGAACCCAACATCAAGGATTGTCCAGGTGGCCTGCGGGACGCGAACGTCTGCGGCTGGCTGGCCCGGCTGACCAAGGACCCAAGATCATTTGGCGCAGATTTCGACGAGGCGGTCGACTTCCTGGTAGCCGTCCGGTGTTTCCTCCACCTGCGCCATGGCCGGGACGCCAACACGCTGGACTGGAGAACACAGGACGAAGCTGCGACAGCCGGGATCGGGGCACCGAACCGTGGGCCGCGCGATGCCGCGCACTGGATGCAGTTCTACTTTCGCCATGCCCGTGTGGTCTCGAGAAAGCTTCACCAGCAGATGGACACGCTCCCGAAGACCCGTTCCCTGCTGCGCATGCCGCTTGGATTCCTGCGGCGTGGCACCCCCGAACTCCACGGGATGCGGATCGAGCGCGGCCACATTTCTTTGGCGGATGCGACCCCGGAGAACGATCCGGCACGTGATGCGGACGTTGTCCTGAGAGCTTTTCAGGCGATGGCCGAAGCAGGAGCCAGCCTGGACCACCCGTCCGAGGCGCGACTGGAAGACAGCGTCCCAGGTCTGCTGTTCCACTTTGAGCACGAATCTACACTCTGGCAGCGCCTGCGCCTGATCCTGCTCGGCCCACACGCGGGAAAGGCGCTGCGTTCCATGCACGCCCTCGGTCTGCTCGAGATGCTGCTGCCTGAGTTCCATGGCATTGATGCGCTGGTGATCCGGGACGCGTATCACCGCTATACGGTCGATGAACACACCTTCGTCGTAATCGACACGCTTCACGGACTTTCCGCAGCTACTGACGGCCCCCTCGGCGAATGGCAAAAGCGGTTCGCGGCGATCGTACGTGACCTGCAGCACCCTGACCTGCTATTCCTGGCAGCGCTGCTGCATGACACAGGAAAGGGCCGGTCCACAGGAGAACATACCCTGGAAAGCGCGCGGCTGGCTGCCAGTGTTGTGCAAAGGCTCGAGTTGGACGAGTACCAATCGCACCTTGTACTGGAGCTGATCACAAATCACCTCGACATGAGCGCAGCATTGCGACGGGATATCTTTGACGCGGAGACCGTACGTGCTTTCGCTGGCAGGGTGCGCGCCCCGGAAGAACTCCGTATGCTCACGCTGTTCACCTTTGCAGATATCCGCGCCGTTCATCCGGATGCCTTGACGCCCTGGAAAGCTGAAAATCTCTGGCGGCTGTACATCGCCACCTCCAATTACCTGGACCGCAACATCGACGAGGAACGTGTGGACGCTCGCGTCTCGAGTGAGCTGGTGCTGCGCGTAACGCAGTCTCTGCCGCACGAGAGCCGAGAAGTGCTGCAGTTTTTAGAAGGTTTCCCGCAGCGGTATCTGCAGACCCGCTCCCCTGAACAGATCCGCGCACATTACGGCATGAGCAAGCGGCTGGGCGAGGACGCGGTGCAGTTGCACTTTGCGTGGCAGGCCGACAGCAGCGAAATCGCACTGGTCACACCAGACCGGCAGTTGCTGTTTGCACGCATTGCGGGTGTGCTGGCAGCCTGGGGTATGAACATCATCACCGCAGATGCCTTCAGCAATGCTCGCGGCATTGTGGTGGACACGTTTCGGTTTACTGACAGCTTCCGCACGCTAGAAATGAACGCCTCGGAACGCGACCGCCTAGTGCGGAGCGTGCACGATGCCATCGCAGATCCAGCATTGGCAGCGCAAATGATCGCGCAGCGAAAACGCTCGCGCCGACGTGCTCCGCTGGTCGAAGTCGCGACGCTGGTGCAGTTTGATACTGAGTCCTCGACCCATTCGACCCTCTTACAGGTCGTCTCCCAGGATGTTCCGGGCCTGCTGTACGCGATTAGTACCGCCCTTGGCGAGGCCCTGTGCGACATCAAGGTCGCCGTCATCGACACGGAAGGTGAAACTGCAATCGACGTGTTCTACCTGACCCGGAACGATCAGCCTCTGACACAAGCTGATCTGCCTGATCTGCGCCTGAGGATGCTAGCGGCAATCGCCGAGAATGCGACCTGACTGTACGTGAAAATCAGGCGGTCGATTCAAGCAGACTTGCGATCATCTGGTCGCGCTCTTCCTGGACCGTTCCACGGAATGCGGGCTTGCCAGCTCGACGGTACCAGTAACCTGCGTTGGCCTGGTCGCCTTCCTCTCGGTGCAGCAACGCATGGACCCACGCGCAGTCTGCATCGGTACCAGCCTGGGCTTCTTCATGGGCCGCGTCCCAGTTGCCGTGGGCGGCATGCCAAAGCGCACGCAGGGCGCGAGTCGGAGCCAGGTCTTTCGAGCCACTTACAAAGTTTTGAACGGTCATGATCACCTTCTTGCAGGCGGTACTTTAGGATCAGGTTACGATGCGCCCCGCCCACAGCAAAGAGCAGCAGGATCAGCCGCTCGTACAGGTGCAGTCCCTTTCCAAGCGGTACAGCACCGGTCGAGGGACGGTGGAACTGTTTCGCGAGATGGACTTCAGCGTGCGTTCCGGGGAGCTACTGGCGATTGTGGGCGAGAGTGGGGCGGGCAAAAGCTCACTTCTGCACCTGTTGGCGGCCATGGATACCCCGACTTCTGGCGATGTCGTTGTTGATGGCGTGGATCTTGGACGGCTGGATTCGGATGGACAGGCGGATTTTCGAAACCGGGTCATTGGTTATGTCTGGCAGTTCCACTACCTGTTACCTGAGTTCACAGCGCTGGAAAATGTCGCCATGCCCCTGCTGGCCAGGGGTGTGCCTCGGCGTGAAGCCCAGG
>JBPBPZ010000159.1:0-19953 GCA_050954525.1 Janthinobacterium lividum | reverse complement strand
CTTGAGCCCACCCAACGCACCTTCAACCTGCGTACCCGCGCCAGCCTTTGGCGCCAGCTTGTTCTTCAACACGTGATACTTGCCGCCGGCGCCGCGAACCGTTTTGCGCAGGTCAAAATCTTTATCAGCCGTCATGGCTGTGAAAGTGCCGATGATGGCAGCGGTTGCGGTCTGCAACTCACCCGCGAGGGTAGCAACCTTTTGCGTTTTCTTCTGCTTCGTCAATGCCATGGTTATTCCTCGCCGGGCACCCGCCCGGCATGATCTTGCAGCCGCAGACGCGGCAAGCTGTTCGGTTATGCCTTGCCGGCGATTTCTGCTACAGCCTGGTCGATCTCAATGCCGGGACCCATCGTGGAAGAGATATACATACCCTTGATGTACTTACCCTTCGCCGCAGAAGGCTTCGCCTTGACCACGGATCCAATTACAGTCATTGCATTCTCAATCAGCTTTTGCGCGTCGAACGAACTCTTGCCCACCGGTACGTGGATCAGCGCAGTCTTGTCAGCCCGGAACTCAACCTTACCGGCCTTGATCTCCTTGACCGCCGCCGCTACATCGGTTGTTACCGTGCCGGTTTTTGGGTTGGGCATCAAGCCACGGGGACCGAGCACCTTACCCAGCCGTCCGATTGAGCGCATCATGTCGGGGGTAGCGATCAGAGCGTCAAAACCTGTCCAGGATTCTTTCTGGATGCGCTCCACCAGTTCCTCACCGCCAACAATATCCGCACCGGCCTCAGAGGCCAAGCGCTGATTCTCAGCGGAGGAAATAACGGCAACGGTCTTGGTCTTACCCAGGCCGTGGGGCAGAACAACAGTTCCGCGCACCATCTGATCTGCGTGACGCGTATCCACACCAAGACGCAGCGTGATATCGACATTCTCGTCGAACTTTGCGTACTTGATCTTCTGCAGAAGGGGAACAGCCTCGGTCAAGGTGTAGGGGCGAGGTTCAACGCCCGCCCGAGCCTTCGCCAGATTCTTCGAAATCTTACGTGCCATATATTTTCCTTGTCTCCCACCGCACGAACCAATGGGCAAAGCGGGCTGATGGATTCTTCTAGCCCAGCGGGTATGCCTCGCGTTGTACTTCAGTTCTCAGCGTGATCGCTTTGAACCCAATTGCAACGAGGGCCCCACCCTTTGCCCGCAGCGTGGTTTTTACGCTGAACCCATTCCTAATTGCTTTTACTCAACTACTGGGGAATGAGCCGTTCGGCCGTGGTGATAGACGCAGTCGACATCTTTCCAGAAGCCGCTCTGCGATGTACTTCGTACCAGCGGTGCAAGACACGCGTGGCACGAGAGCACTCCAGATAGTATGCATCAGATTACGCGTAGCCGCAAGTCTGCCTCTCTTAGCCAGTCACCAGGCACTTGGGCTGCATACAGTTGTTGAGGCTTGGCGCCGCCGTTAGTTTGCCGCTGGAGGCTTGCTTCGCCCTCGTAGCCAAAGGCTCGATACGAGCAGCATCATGGTCACGGCACCCACTGTGTCGAGGCACGCATCGGTGACCAGGCCGGTCCGGCTGGGAATATACGTCTGGTGCACCTCGTCCGCGGTCGCGCACACCAGCGTGCAGAAAATCGCCATGCTTGCTGCATAAGCTCGCCAGGTGGATGCTGTTCGGCGGGAGAACATCGGCTGCCAGGTAAGTAGCCATGCTCGAAACCAGGAAAGTCCAACCAGGCCATAGCCGATGAAGTGCCCTGTCTTCCGGACAGCGAAGTTCGCGTTGTCCCAGGAGATTTGGTGGATTGGGCCAAGCAGCGCTTCTGCCAGGTGACGCAGCCAGCCTGCGGTATGTGCCGATGAAAAAGTGTCTGTGGATTCGCCACTGAGTACAAGCACACACACCACGACCGGCACCCAGGTGAACACCCACCAGGCAACCACCGACGAGGTGCGCAAGCCCTCACTTCCACCGAGCAGGACAGGGCGTCTCATAGCTCTAATACCTCTGACTTACGCAACAGGAAGTGACAAGTCACCAAGGCAC
Organism: Janthinobacterium lividum; assembly: GCA_050954525.1. GTDB lineage: Bacteria > Acidobacteriota > Terriglobia > Terriglobales > Acidobacteriaceae > Terriglobus. The sequence continues at coordinate 17,948 of JBPBPZ010000159.1, read as the reverse complement.
GCGCCATGGTCCTACATACGCAGTCCCGCTGAAGGCGTGAAAGATACTTTCCGGCGTCGTCAAAGGCGTGCTCGCGGGGAGCTAACCGGTGGAAACATCTGCTGACCATATCGCAGGGCCGACCTGAGGCCCGCTCGATCGTAGCGGCGTGAGTAACAAACCAGGACGAAGGGTGCCGATGCAGTTCAGACGGAGGAACGAAGGTTGACTCATGCAGCACAAAGCGCGCATCCGGGATGCGCGCTTTGTCGTCGACGAACACCGGCTTAAGCTGCTGGGTTCTCAGCGTCTTCCCCGCCCTGCTCTGCCAGCTGTTTCTGCAACTCTTCCTGCTTCTTTGCTTTAGCTTCAGAACGCTTCTGCTGCTTCTCGCTCAGCTCCTGCTCTGCTCCCAACAACTCCAGAACAGCCTTCTCGCCACCGTCGCCCTTGCGGAACCCGGTGTGCACAATGCGAAGGTAACCACCGTTGCGATCGCTGTAGCGAGGCGCCACAGTTGCGAACAAGCGAGTCACTGAATCTGGCGTCATCAGGAACGCTGCTGCCTGACGGCGGCTGTGCACGTCGCCGCGCTTACCCAATGTGATCATCTTCTCGATTAACGGACGTACTGCTTTGGCTTTCGCCAGTGTTGTCTCAACGCGATCTTCAATCACGACAGATGTCACTAGATTGCGCAGAAGTGCGCGCCGGTGACTTGGATTCCGACCGAGTTTATTTCCTGCTTTGCGATGCCGCATGGCTCTTGTCTCTCTTATCTAAAGGTCAGGAAGAGGCCTTCTGGCCGCATGGTTCCTGTGGTGCGTGTCGCGATAACAAAGGCACGACGTTTACTGTGAAACCAGGAGAAACACTGTCTCTCCTGACTCCATTAGAAGTTCTCGGTCTCAGGCAGGATCAGATCGTCCTCATCCTCATCCTCGTCTTCTTCATCATCGAAGTTGCCGAAGGATGCTGCCAGCGTCGCAGCCGGCAACACTGAGGTCGGACCAGGCTGAGGGTTACCCTGCTCGTCAATCTTCATGCCAAGCGATAGGCCCATCTGAGCAAGGATTTCCTTGATCTCGTTCAGGCTCTTGCGTCCAAAGTTCTTCGTCTTCAGCATCTCGGCTTCGGTCTTTTGGATTAACTCCCCGATGGTCGCGATGTTCGCGTTCTTCAGGCAGTTGTAGCTGCGAACCGAAAGCTCAAGCTCCTCAACAGAGCGGTTGAGATTGTCGTTCCGCATGGCAGGGCCGTCGTGCATGCCGTCGCCGCTGGTCTCCATCTCCTCTTCAAAGTTGATAAAGATCGTCATGTGATCTTTCATCAGCTTTGCGGAAAGGCCGAGCGCGTCTGCTGGGAGAACAGTTCCATTCGTCCAGATCTCGATCGTCAGCTTGTCGTAATCGGTGATCTGTCCCAGACGTGCAGCTTCAACGGCATAGTTGACCTTGCGCACTGGGGAGTGAACCGAGTCGACGGGGATGAAGCCAATACCGAGATCCGGATCAAAGTTCTTGTCCGCCGAGATGTAACCGCGCCCACGCTTCAGACGCATCTCCATGTCCAGCTTGCCACCCTCGGAAACGGTGGCAATGTACACATCCTTGTCCAGGATCTCGACATCACCGTCAGCTTCGATCATGCCGCTGGTAATGACGCCGGCTTCGTCAGCGCGCAGGTACAGCGCCTTGGGTCCTTCACCATTTAACTTAAAGGGAATCTGCTTCAAGTTCAGGATGATGTCGGTCGCGTCTTCCACCACGCCAGCGATGGACTGGAACTCGTGCAGCACGCCTTCAATCTTGACCGCGGTCACTGCCGCGCCTTCGATCGAGCTGAGCAAGGTACGGCGAAGGCTATTGCCTACCGTTGTACCAAAGCCGCGTTCGAAGGGCTGCGCACTGAAGCGGCCATACTTTTCTGTCAGGGTTTCTGTATCAACTGCAAGACGCTTGGGTTTTTGAAAACCTCTCCACAACATGGGTACTCTCCTCATTCCCTGGCTCTACATGCATCCGCGAGGCATTCTGCGGGCATTAGAGGTCGGTTCCTTTGGTTGAGCGATACCTGCCAGGCGACAGGCATAACTTGCGGGCAAAACTGCGAGGCGCCGCATCTCGAACGAAGCGTACGGAAGCAGACCGGCGGAAGCGCCGGTCTGCACACCGCTTACTTCGAGTAAAGTTCTACGATCAGCTGCTCATTGACTGGCAACTGGATCTCTTCGCGCTTGGGCAGTGCAATCACCTTGCCGGTAAGGGCCTGGCGATCGATCTGCAGCCACGATGGCTGCATCATCCCAGCAGCAAACTGCTCCGAGCTCTCGAGAATCGACATCTTCTTCGACTTCTCGCGAATCTCGATCACATCACCGATCTTCACCTGGAAGGACGGGATGTTAACCTTGCGGCCATTCACTGCTACGTGGCCATGGCGGACGATCTGCCGAGCCTGACGGCGCGAGATCGCATAGCCCATCCGGTACGCCACATTATCGAGACGGCGCTCAAGCTGCTGGAGCAACAGTTCGCCGGTAACACCGGTGCGGTTGGAAGCCTTCTCGTAGTAGGAGCGGAACTGGCCTTCCAGCGTGAAGTAGATGCGCTTGGCCTTCTGCTTCTCACGGAGCTGCAGGCCGTAACCTACGATCTTCTTGGCGCGAGCCTGACCGTGCTGACCTGGTGGGAAATTGCGCTTGTCGATGGCGCACTTGTCCGAGTAGCAACGTGAACCCTTGAGGAAAAGCTTGACGCCATCGCGCCGACAAAGTCGGCAGACAGCTCCTGTATAGCGTGCCATAAAAGTACTTACCTTCCGTGACTTCTGGTGACGATCGGTTTACAAGGCTCTCGCCCCTTCATCCCGATCCATTTGTCGTGATTGCTGCTCGAGATCTGCTCAACCGCAGCAGATATTCGTAGAACAGCTGATTCTTATACTCGGCGACGCTTTGGAGGCCGGCAGCCATTATGCGGGATCGGCGTAACATCGCGGATACTGCGAACATCGATACCTGCTGCAGCCAGCGCGCGTACAGCTGATTCCCGGCCCGAGCCCGGTCCGGATACGCGAACATCCACAGAGCGCAGGCCGTGGTCGCGGGCCGCAGTGGCAGCATTCATTGCGGCCTGCTGCGCTGCGAATGGCGTGCCCTTACGCGAACCACGGAAGCCGAGCGAACCCGAACTCTTCCATGAAAGCGTATTACCCTGCTGATCGGTGATGGTGACGATCGTGTTGTTGAAGGAAGCCTGGATGAAGACCAAACCATAGGGAACATTCTTGCGTTCCCGCTTCTTGAACTTCTTGCCCTTGCCGGTCTTGCCGGCACCACTGCTCTGTTGCTTGGCCATTTACTTGGTCGCTTTCTTCTTGCCGGCAACCGTGCCCTTGCGGGGGCCTTTGCGTGTGCGGGCGTTCGTGTGGGTGCGCTGACCGCGCACTGGCAAGCTGCGGCGATGACGTAGGCCGCGATAGCTCTGGATCTCGATGAGGCGCTTGATATTGAGGCCAATCTCCTTACGAAGATCTCCCTCGATACCGCCCTCCTGCTCAATCGCGCTACGGATCTTGTTCAGCTCGTCTTCGTCCAGGGTCTGCATCTTGCGAAGAGGATCAATGTCCGCCTTCTGAAGAATGCGGAGCGCGCGAGTTTCGCCGATCCCGTAGATGTAGGTAAGGCCGATCCGTGCCTGTTTGTTGTTGGGCAGATCGACACCAGCAATACGTGCCATTTATATCTTCCTCGTACTTCGTGCGCGGTGGCGCTGTCGCCACCACGGTTTGGCGGAGTTCCCGGGGTTCATCGCAAGCCTTAAGTTCGGCTAACTCGCCCTGGAAGACCACTCCATATCAGGAGCTGTGGGTTCCGCACGTGACCTGTTAATACGGCTGAAACTACCCCTGCCGCTGCTTATGCTTTGCGACTTCGCAGATGACCCGGACGACACCCTTCCGGTGAACGATCTGGCATTTGTCGCAAATCCGCTTTACTGACGCTCTAACCTTCATTGCTTCCTCATAACTTCAATCCTGTCAGCTTCTAACAGGATCGATTTCTGTACCAGCTATTTGTAGCGGTACACGATACGCCCACGGTTCAAATCGTAAGGGCTCAACTCAATGGCAACACGGTCGCCGGGCAGTATGCGGATGAAGTTCTTGCGCATGCGTCCCGAGACATGGGCCAGCACCTGGTGCTTGTTCTCCATCTCTACCTTGAACATCGCATTGGGCAATGTTTCTACTACCACTGCCATGACTTCAATCGCGTCTTCCTTCGGCAAAACGTCTCCTTATACTCTCTGCCCAGATGGTTCGCTGGGCTTACTACCTTGTCAGTACGACGGGGCCGTCCTTCGTGACGGCTACCGTATGCTCGAAATGGGCACTCATGCTTCCGTCCACCGTGACTGCCGTCCAGCCATCCGCCAACACTTTTACTTCTGCGGAACCGGCGTTAATCATCGGCTCAATTGCAAGCACCATGCCGGCTTTCAGCTTTGTTCCCTTGCCACGCCTACCGAAGTTAGGAACCTGTGGTTCTTCGTGCATGTTCTTGCCGATACCATGGCCGACAAAATCACGAACCACACCATAGCCTTGTCCCTCGCACATCTCCTGGACAGCAGCACCGATATCACCGACGGTAGCTCCTACACGTGCCTGCCGGATTGCATCCTCGAGCGACGCCTTTGTCACGTCGAGCAACTTCTGCGTCTCCTCCGCCAGATGCCCTACAGGGTAGGTTTCTGCCGCATCGGAGTAGTATCCGTCGAGGATGACACCGCAATCTACAGATACAATATCGCCTTCGCGGAGCACCTTCGCGGCGGACGGGATGCCGTGGATCACCTCGTTATTCACCGAGGTGCAAAGGCAGGCCGGGTAATCGTTATAGCCCTTGAATGCGGCCTTCGCGCCCAGCTCCTTGATCCTGGCATCTGCGATGCGCTCCAGATCCATTGTGGTCGCACCAGGCTTGACTGCCGCTCCCACCGCTTCATGGACCTTGCGCAGGATGGAGCCGCTGGCCCGCATCTTTTCAATTTCCTGTGGTGTCTTAATCGCGATTGCCATGAACTTCGCCTGATGCTCCATGCCGCAGTCGCTGAAGCGCCGCAACAATCCTCTCCGTCACCACTTCAACGGGTTGTTCTCCATCCACAACTTCAAACCTGCCAAGATCACTGTAGTGCTTGATTACCGGTGAGGTGAGTTCGTGGAACGCTTTCATGCGCTCGGCGAACACCTCTTCGGAGTCATCCGGTCTTTGAACCAGAAGCTCACCATCAACATCACAGCGACCCGGACTTACGGGTGGATTTGTGTAGATGTTGTAAATCTTCTTTGAAACAGGACCTGTACGACGTCCGGTAATACGACGTAACAATTCATCATAGCGAACTTCGATGAGGACTGCAATCAGCGGCAGTATGCGTAGCTGGCTTCCGGGATGCACACCCGCCTCGCCGAGGCCCTCTCCAGACGCCTGACGCTTTGGGTTGCTTTGGAGCCACTGATCCAGCCACTCAGCCTGGCCCAAAGTTCGAGGGTATCCGTCAAGGATATAGCCGCGTTGCGTGTCGGGTTGTGCAAGCCGATCTTCGACCATCTCGTTGACAATTTCGTCAGGGACCAGCGTTCCCGCCGCTACCATCTTCTGAAAACGTGAACCGATGGGGGTTTCGCGGCGGATGTTATCCCGAATCAGGTCTCCGGTCGAGATCTGAGGGATACCCCACTCAGCCATCAGAATCTGAGCCTGAGTACCTTTACCAACACCCGGCGCACCCAGCAGTAAAAGCGGCCCAGGTAGGAAGCCTGCTGCCGGGGCGCTCCCCTGCAAGGTTTCTGAAGCTGGCACGTTGTTTACCAACTGCGCCGACCTCGCGTGCGCCCGCTCTTCGGGGTAAACCCATCGTAGTGCCGCATGATCAGCTGAGATTCCACTTGCTGCACTGTGTCCATCGCCACGCCGACGACGATCAGTAGTGAGGTTCCGCCAAAGTAGAAGTTCACGCCAAGACCATTTGTGAGCCAGCTTGGCAAGCGATCGAACAACGAACCAACCAACCAGAGATGGTTCAGATGAATACCCGAAATGAGCATCTGGGGAATTAGCTGGATGATGATGAGGTAGATCGCGCCAACGAGGGTAATTCGAGTCAGAATGTCGTTGATGAAGTCACTCGTGCGACGCCCCGGTCGAATGCCCGGGATAAAGCCCCCATACTTCCGGAGGTTGTCAGCGATGTCATCCGGACGGAACACGATCGAGATGTAGAAGTAGGCGAAAAAGATGATGGCGGCAGCAGACAAGAGCTGATACCAAGGTTCCCCGGGTTTCAGGCCATCTGCGATCGTGCGAAAGAAGGTATGGCCCTGCACGAACTGGGTATTGGCAAACAGCAATGGAGCGGACAGGATCGAGCTTGCGAAAATGACTGGCATCACGCCGCCGGAATTCACCTTGAGCGGCAGGTGGGTCGATTGCCCGCCCATCATCTTTCGTCCAACGATGCGCTTGGCATATTGCACCGGTATGCGTCGCTCAGATCGCTCTACGAACACAATGAATGCTACGACAGCGACCATGGCGATCACCAGGATCGCAATAGCTAAAGGAGTGAAGCCTCCCCACGCGCCATCCCTGGCCTTTTCGTAGAGATCGTTGATTCCATTTGGCAGTCCAGCTACGATGCCGGTGAAGATCAGCAGCGACATCCCGTTGCCGATACCTCGCTCGGTAATCTGCTCACCAAGCCACATGATAAAGGCCGTGCCCGTGGTCAACGTCAATACACACAGGAGTATGAATTTCGTCGAGCCCATGGTCACCATGGGAGCGCCGGTCTGAGACTTGGTCAGGGTCAGTGCGATGGCGAAGGATTGCACAATTGCGAGAAGCACCGTGACGTAGCGTGTCCACTGGGTGATCTTTCGGCGCCCTACTTCGCCTTCCTTCTGCAGTTTCGCAAGTGGCTCGTAGATCACCGTGAGCAGTTGAAAGATGATAGAGGCGGTGATGTAAGGCATTACGCCCAACGCAAAGATTGTCAGCCTGCGCAGCGAACCGCCTGTGAACAGGTCGACCAGACCGAGGGATGAACCCGCGTTCTGCGAGAAGTACTGCGCCAGCAACTCTGCATTGATACCAGGCGTTGGGATGTGGCCGCCGAGACGATACACCGCCAACAGTCCGAGCGTGAATAGGACACGGGTGCGTAATTCGGGGATACGGAAGATATTGGCGAACTTGTCAAACATTGGGTGGCTTACCCGTTCCTGGGGAGCTTCCCCATCGAGTCTGATTGTAAAAGCAGAACTACTGTGCCCCGTCGTCATTCAGAGGCATATTCCGTTTAAGCTTACCGGACGTAATTCGAGGCGCTGTTGCTTGGCCCACCAATGGCAGCCCTTCTACGACGGAGGGCCCAACCCATTGGGCTGGACCCTGACCGCAGAGCCTCTTGCCCCGCGCTAAACCTCTGAGGCAGCAGTTTCCGCCGGCTGCGTCTGATCGCCAAGAACAATGGCTTTACCGCCCGCCTTTTCGATCTTTTCTTGGGCCTGCTTGGAAAACTTGTGCGCGTACACCGTGACAGCAGTGGTGATTTCGCCGTTTGCCAGCACTTTGATCAAGGCACGCTTCTTCTTGAGCAGCCCGAGTTCGCGCATCGTTTCGACCGTCAGCTCATTCCCGCCTTCGGTTGTCGCGAACAGATCGATAGTGTCGAGACTTAACACCTGGTATTCCTGCCGGAAAATATTGGTGAAACCACGCTTGGGCAAACGGCGGTGGAGGGGCATCTGGCCACCCTCAAAACCACGCATCATGCGCGAACCAGAGCGTGCCCGTTGACCATCATGACCCCGAGTTGAGGTCTTGCCCATGCCGGATCCCATACCGCGACCGACGCGCTTCTTGTTACTATTTGCTCCCTTGGGTGCTCCAAGGTTCGAAAGATTTAATGCCATTATTTCCTCGCTTACGCCGGACAGAATCCGACTCGCATTTGCCGCAATTGCGGTCACCGTCCGATTGGACCAGACTGTTCCTGTTACTTAATCTGCAACTACTCGATAACCCGGACAAGGTGCGGGATCACCGCAACCATACCGCGGATCGAGGGTGTATCTTCGCGCTCCACAATCTGATTCAACCGTGTAAATCCAAGCCCTTTTACTACCAACTTGTGCTTTACCGGTGTCGCGATCTTTGACCGGTAGTACTGAATCTTGATCTTATCTGCCATGCCTTGATCTCCTATGGTGTTGCCGAAGGCACCATTAAGTGCCGCTCTGCGGCCGGCTAATCTTTACAGCTCTGAGACTTCTTTGCCACGCAGCGCAGCTACCTGGGCTTTGTCACGCAGTTGAGCCAACGCGTCGAAGGTGGCCTTGATTACGTTATGTGGGTTGGCAGTGCCCAGCGACTTGGTCAGCACGTTCTGCACGCCCGCTGATGTCATAACAGCCCGCACGGCTCCACCCGCGATCACACCAGTTCCTTCCGGTGCCGGCTTCAGCAAAACTTGACCAGAGCCAAAGCGTCCCAGAACCTGGTGAGGAATCGTTGTCGCGGTGAGGTTCACACGGCGCAGATTCTTCTTCGCGGATTCGATCCCCTTGCGAATAGCCTGGGGAACCTCTTTTGCCTTGCCGCTGCCGTATCCTACGACACCTTGGTCAGCATCACCAATCACTACGAGGGCCGCAAAGGACATGTTTTTACCGCCCTTGACGACTTTCGTGACGCGATTGATCGCAACGACCTGATCCTTCAGGTTTAACTTGTTTGCATCGATCTTCTTCTGAATTGCCATTTCGTCCTTTTCGTATGTGGCCGGTTCGGCACACATCCCTACGCCGGGGCTGACGTACACCCCCGATGAACCTACGTTAGAACTCGAGTCCAGCTTCTCGCGCTGCATCCGCCAGAGCCTTGACCCGGCCGTGATACAGGTAACCGCCGCGGTCGAACACGACGCGAGTGACACCTTTATCCTTGGCCTGCTCTGCAATCAGCCTGCCGACGGTGGCCGCAGCCGCGGTGTTACCGCCAGACTTCTTCTCATCACCTTTCTTGGTGATGGTAGAAGCCGCTGCAAGCGTGGTTGCCGACGCATCATCGATGATCTGGGCGTAGATGTGGTTCAGGGAACGAAAAACATTCAGGCGGGGGCGAACGGCTGTACCCTCGACTTTGGCGCGGACGCGGGCATGAACCCGTTTGCGAATAACGTTACGCTTTGTTGCTGTGATCATATTTCCTTCCTACTGGCGCAGCTACCCTGTAGCCGCGTTCGGTTCGGTGGGTGCCATCATCTTGTATGACACCACTGGTTAGTAGCTGCAGACGACCTGTAATCAGGTCGTCTGCCACCATCTGCTAGTTACTTCGAGCCGGTCTTACCGACCTTCTTCTTCAACTTCTCGTCAGAGTAGCGGACACCCTTGTTTTTGTAAGGATCTGGCTTCCGGAGAGAACGCATGTCGGCCGCGACCTGGCCAACCTTCTGACGATCGATTCCACTGATGGTCAGATGGGTCTGCTTCGGGTCGATCACAACCTCTATGCCTGACGGAAGGGGGAACTCGATTGGGTGGGAGTAGCCGAGTGTAAACACGACCTCGCCCTTACCTTTCAGTTCGGCGCGATACCCGATACCGACGATGTCGAGATCCTTTTTCCAGCCATTCGTAACACCTTCCACCGCGTTGAACACGAGGGCACGGGCAAGACCATGCATTGCCTTTTGGGAGTCGTTATCCCGCACAGCATGCAACTGGCCGTCCTTCTGTTCCAGGCGGATGCCGGTGGGCAGTAAGGCATTGACTTTCCCCTTCGGGCCTTCGACTTCGACGATGTTCCCGTTCACCGTGTATTTGACGGAGGCGGGCATGGGGATTGGCTTCAAACCTATACGTGACATATCTGTTCCTGCGGCTTGCGAGTCCCGATCCGCACACGCGGTTCGTTCCACTGCAGCCATGTAGACCTTTGTTCTTAGCTGTAGTACCTACGGAGTGCCGGACGAGGCACTCACCTTACCAGACGTGGGCCAGAACTTCGCCGCCGAGGTTTTCCTTGCGTGCGGAACGTCCGGTCATCACACCCTTGGGGGTAGTCAGAATGGCGATACCCAAGCCGCCCTGAACGCGGCGAATCTCGTCACGACCGATGTACACCCGAGAACCAGGCTTCGAAATGCGCTTCAGGTCAAGGATCGCGGACTCGCCATCGGGCCCGTACTTCAGGTAGACACGCAGCAAGCGGTGTCCCTCTTCTTCAGTCGCCTTGTAATTGACGATATATCCCTCTTCCTTCAGGATTCGGGCAATCTCGATCTTCAGGTTGGAAGCGGGTACATCCATCTTCTGGTGCTTGGCGCGGATTGCATTCCGGACACGGGTCAGGAAATCGGCTACTGGATCAGTGAGATTCATCTTGTCCTTTTTACCTTTCGTTTGCTGCGGGAGAACTTACCGGCAGAACCAGCAAAGGATTCACGAGCTTGGATTTAAGGCTGGCTAAACTACCAGCTTGATTTTACAACGCCTGGAATTTCGCCCTTCAGCGCGAGACCGCGGAAGCAGAGCCGGCAGATACCAAATTTGCGGAGGAATGCGCGGGGACGTCCGCAGAGCTGGCACCGATTGTGCTGGCGTGACTTGAACTTTGGCTTCTTCGCGTCCTTGACCGCTTTAGCTGTAGTAGACATAGTTTCCTTTACCTGATGCTGTGTAGGCTATGCGCGGAAGGGCATGCCGAAGTGCTTAAGAAGAACTCGCGCGGAGTTATCGTCCTTCGCCGTGGTGACAATCGTGACGTTCATGCCCTTGAGTTTCTCAACTTTAGAGTAGTCAATTTCAGGGAAGATCAACTGATCGCGAAGGCCAAGAGTATAGTTGCCGCGGCCATCGAAACTCTTGCTGGATACACCTTTGAAGTCACGCACGCGAGGGAGCGCAACCGAAATGAGTCGGTCGAGGAACTCGAACATCGACTCGCCACGCAACGTTACCATGGCACCAATGGATTGCCCTTCGCGCACCTTGAACTGCGCGATTGACTTCTTGGCTTTTGTCAGGACCGGCTTCTGCCCGGTGATCTGTGCCAGGTCGCTGACCAATGGATCGAGGATCTTGTTGTTCTGAGTCGCTTCACCAAGACCCATGTTAATCACAATCTTCTCGATGCGTGGGACGGCCATGGTGTTCTGGAGCCCTAGCTCCTTCTGGATCGCGCCCTTGAGGTCGGTCGTGTATTTCTCGCGTAAACGTGCCATACAGTACTTCGCTTTCTCCACGGTTTCGGGGTGGACTCGCATCCGTGTACCGTTTCGTGGGGTGTTCCTTCACCACGGCCTCTGTTGCGACCGTGCATAGTAATGACTACTTCTGTTTGGGAGTTGACAGAACTTCGCCTGTGGTCTTTGCGAAACGGATCTTCTGTCCATCTTCTAAACGGGTCCCTACACGTGTCGGCTTGCCATTCCTATCGACCAAAGCCACGTTCGAGATGTGGATGGGAGCTTCTTGCTCCGCGATTCCACCCTTGATGTTACGCTGCGGATTGGGTTTCACGTGCTTCTTAATGAGACCCACGCCCTGAACCAAGACGCGATTTTTGTCAGCAATGATCCGCAGTACCCTGCCCGTTTTGCCTTTATGCTTACCAGCCAGCACAATCACTGTGTCGTTACGAAGAATACCTGCCATGTTCTGCTCCTATCCCGTGCTATTCGCACCGGGCCTCTGCGATATCCTCCGCAGGTGAGGTTAATGACTAGCTAACACACGGCTGAGAGCACCGGGGTTAAATTACTTCGGGAGCCAAGGACACGATCTTCAGGAACTTCTTATCGCGCAACTCGCGTGCGACAGGACCGAAGACACGGGTACCGACCGGCTCGCCCGCATCGTTGATCACCACTGCAGCATTCTGATCAAAGCGGATGTAGGTACCGTCTCTGCGGCGCGCCTCTTTACGCATCCGCACGATGACAGCCTTAACGACTTTGCCCTTCTTCACAGTGCCGTCGGGTGAGGCTTCCTTTACGGCAGCGGTTACTACGTCCCCAAGGCCAGCCTTCTTGCCCAAACCGCCCCCAAGGGGCAGGATCACCTGCAGGCGGCGCGCGCCGGAATTGTCGGCGACGTCCAAAATGGTACGCATCTGTACAGACATTGTTCTCTCCTGGCCCGCATTACACATCTGGGCTGGGGCTCATAGCCCCTACACTCTTGTTTCAATACAGCATCAACGCAGAAGGCAGCGGGCACCCGCGAACGCGTACCTATTGGTTAGCTCGCGGAGGCTTGCGGTTCACTCATCGACAAGCTGGAACGACGCACGATCTCTTCCAGGCTCCAGCGCTTCAACTTGCTGAGCGGACGGCTCTCGCGAATCCGAACCTGATCACCGACACGCGCAGAGTTTTGCTCGTCGTGGGCATAAAACTTCTTATTCGATTTGACGACTCGCTTGTACTTGGGGTGCGCCTTGCGCATCTCCACTGACACCACGATGGTCTTATCCATTTTCGTGGAGGTAACCAAGCCGATCTTCTCAGTACGGTGGCCGATCTTCTCAGTCGTACCGTCTACTTGTGTCATTGTCTCCGCCATGATTATGCCTTTTCCGCTTTCCCGATCTTCGTGGGGGAAGCAACTCGCGCAAGCTCACGTTGGCGCGCAATCGTCTTGAAGCGTGCAACGTCTTTCTTGATGACCCTTAGGTTCTTGATGCCTTCAGTGTTCCCGAGGCTCTTCTGAAAACGGACGCGAAACAACTGCTCGCCAGCTTCCGCCTCTTTCGTCTTCAGTTCCGCATCGGTTAGTTCGTGAATCTTACTCAGTTCCATAATGCCTCGCAGGGTAGACCCATTGGGGGTCGGTTAGGCGGTTGCAGCAGCCTTAGGGTCAACAGACTTCATATTGGGCCGCGCGACGAATGTGGTCCGCAGTGGAAGTTTGTTCGAAGCCAGGCGCATTGCCTCTTTAGCAATTTCTGGAGTTACGCCTTCCATCTCAAACAACAACTTGCCTGGCCGCACGACAGCAACCCAATGATCGAGCGCGCCCTTACCAGAGCCCATTCGAACTTCAGCAGGCTTCTTCGTAATTGGTTTGTCCGGGAAGATCCGCAGCCAGACTTTTCCACCGCGCTTGATGTAGCGGGTCATAGCGATACGACTCGCTTCGATCTGGCGATCTGTGATGTAACCACATTCGATCACCTTCAGCCCAAAGTCGCCAAAAGCCAACTCAGAACCCCGCCAAGCCTTGCCCCGCATCTTGCCCTTCTGCTGCTTGCGGTACTTAACCTTTTTCGGCATTAACATGATCTGCTTCTCCCGCTGCGGCCTTGGTCAGAACGTCTACCAGTCTCCGCGCAACTACTGTTCTTCCGGTTATTGCCTGGACTCTCGTCCAGGCAGACTAAATAGCTCTAGAAAGCTCCGGTCGTGGTACCAACATCCCGGCGCTTCTTCTGCTCGTAGATGTCTCCGCGATAGACCCAGGTCTTCACGCCGATGATGCCGTAGGTCGTGTGTGCCTCGGAGAAGCCGTAATCGATGTCCGCACGCAAGGTGTGCAGCGGCAGGCGGCCTTGGAGGTACCACTCTGAACGCGCAATTTCGTTGCCGTTCAGACGACCCGAGACTCTGACCTTGATGCCTTTGCAGCCAAATCGCAGCGCAGAGTCGACGCTCTTCCGCATGGCCCGGCGGAAAGAGACACGCTTTTCAAGCTGCAGCGCGATGTTCTCTGACACCAGTTGCGCGTCTAATTCGGGTTTGTTGACTTCAAGTATGTCAATGAAAACCTCGCGGCTGGTACGCTTCTGGATATCTGCCTTCAGCTTGTCGATCTCAGCTCCCTTACGGCCAATGATGATACCTGGGCGCGCGGTACGGATGATCAGACGGAGCTTGTTGCCCGGACGTTCGATCTCAACAGAGGAGACGCCCGCAGCCTTCAACTTCTCGCGGAGTTCAATCTTCAATTTGACATCTTCAACCAGCAGCTTGTCGTAGCCACGCTCGACAAACCAACGCGACTTCCACGGCTTGTTGATGCCGAGGCGGAAACCGTACGGATGGACCTTCTGACCCATAAACTTACCCCTTGAACTTCACGTTCGCTATTCGGCGAACTCACTACTGTAGCGGCAGAAACTGTTTCGGATTTCCGAACTGTTTCCACTCACGGAACTAGGCTGCTGCCTTACTCGAGGCGACCTTCTTGGTGGCAGCCTTGCGGGAACCACCTTGATTCGCGGCGGAAGCCGAACTTGCATCCGAACCGTTCTCACTTGCCTTGGTGGTCTTCTCGGCGATCGTCACAATGATGTGAGCTAGGCGACGCTGGTAACGGAAAGCGCGACCCATAGGTGCAGGCCGGATCCGCTTCATGCGAGGGCCCTCGTTAGCGACCGCCATCTTCACGACGAGCCGGTCTACATCGAGGTCGAAGCCCTGCTCTTGGCTCAGGTAGTTGGCGTTTTGAAGTGCGGAACGCAGCGCTTTCTCTACCACTGGAGCGATGCGCTTACGCGTGAACATCAAAGTGTTCAGCGCATTCTCAACACTAAGGCCCTTGATGGTGTCCAGCACCAACTTGGCCTTCTGCGGACTGGTCCGCTGGAAGCGAGCTTCTGCCCGGAACTCCCTCACGGCACTCTTTTCGGCTGTCTTCGCCATAATCTTCCTTTGTGGCGCAGGCAAAGCTGCTGACCATCTCACTGCGTGGACTGAACGCCCGGTTTACTTGCCTTTTGCGGTTTCAGCTTTCGCCGCGTGACCCTTGAACGTCCGTGTCGCCGAAAACTCGCCTAGCTTATGCCCGACCATGTTTTCCGTCACATACACCGGAATGAACTTGCGGCCATTGTGTACTGCAATGGTATGACCGACGAACTCCGGGAAGATAGTTGACCGACGTGACCAGGTCTTAACAACTTCCTTCTTGTTCGCTTCATTAAGTACGGAGACCTTGGTCATCAGGTGCGCGTCGATGAACGGACCCTTCTTCGTAGAACGTGCCATCTTATCCTCTCGCTACCTGACTTACTTGCTGCGGCGGTTGACGATGAATACGTCAGTACGCTTGTTGTTACGTGTCTTGTAACCGCGGGTTGGCTGGCCCCAAGGTGTAACTGGGTGACGTCCACCGGAGGTCTTACCTTCACCACCGCCGTGCGGGTGATCGACAGGATTCATCGAAACGCCACGGTTGGCCGGGCGGATGCCGCGCCAGCGGCTTGCGCCGGCTTTGCCGTATGAGATGTTCTCGTGGTCTGTGTTGCCCACCTGGCCGACTGTGGCCATGCAGTCAACAAGAACCTTGCGCGTCTCACCCGAGGGGAGCTTCAAGAGTGCGTATTCGCCTTCTTTGGCGACCAGCTGGGCAGAAGATCCAGCGGATCGCACCATCTGTGCGCCTTTACCAGGCCGCAGTTCGACATTGTGCACGGTCGTACCTGCAGGGATGTTCTTGAGGGGTAGTGCATTGCCGACAAGAATATCCGCATCAGGACCGCTCATGACCTGCATGCCAACCTTCAAGCCAACCGGTTGAATGATGTAACGCTTCTCGCCATCCCTGTAGTTCACCAGAGCGATGCGAGAGGAGCGGTTTGGATCATACTCGATCGTCGCGACAGTACCGGGAATACCAGCCTTGTCCCGCTTAAAGTCGATGAGGCGAAGCTTCTGCTTGTGACCACCACCGTGGTGACGCATCGTCAACTTACCGCTGGAGTTACGTCCACCGGTCCGGGGCTTCACCTTCAGCAGGGGCTTGTGAGGATCACTGGTCGTGATATCTGAATTTACAAGCTTCGACTGGAAACGCAACGTGGGCGTAATCGGTCGAAATGTCTTAATCGGCATTGCTTAATCCTTGCTCCGCATAGCTCGTCAGGCGCGCGGGAATACTACGTGTTGATTACAAGCTGTTGACGTACTCCGGCATTTTCTCACCAGCCTGGAGACGGACATAAGCCTTCTTCCAGTCTGGCTTGTAGCCGGTGAATTTGCCGCGGCGGCGTTCCTTGCCGAGAAAGTTTGCGGTGCGGACACCGGATACCTTGACCTTGAACAGGGTCTCAACAGCCTGCTTCACTTCGGTCTTCGTTGCGTTGCAGGCGACCTCAAACACGAGTGTGCCTTCAGTCTCTTTGGCGCCCATGCCCTTCTCTGTAATGAGAGGGCGGCGAATTACTGTATACAGGGTCGGCATTTACGCGGCCTCCTTTGTGTTCGCCTGCTTGGCGGCCAGCTTGCGACGGGAGACATTCTTCTTAAGCACTTCCTGAAGGGTTTCCATCGCCGACTGTGAAAAGATGGCGTGCTCATAGCGAAGAAGATCATAGGGATGAACCTCTGAGCTAAGCACCAGCTCGACGCCATCCAAGTTCCGCGAAGCAAGATATAGATTCTCGGTAAGCGCCTGGCCACTCTCGATCAACAGGGCGGTCTTCTTGGCGTCTAGCCGGTCAAGTGCCTGGCGGTAAAGTTTGGTCTTCGGCTCAGCGACTGCAAGGCTGGAAACGACCGTTAACTTACCATCCTGCAGCTTGCTTGCCAAAGCCGAACTCAGGGCTCCCAGAAGCTTCTTCTTTGGGAATTGGTAATCGTAAGAACGCGGCTGAGGTCCATGAACGGTTCCACCGTGGCGCCAGATGGGAGAACGCACAGAGCCAACGCGCGCGCGGCCGGTGCCCTTCTGCTTCCAGAGCTTCTTGCCCGAACCGGATACGAGCTTCTTATTTTTGGTAGCTGCAGTTCCCTGACGAAGCGAAGCGCGATGGTGCTTGACAGACTCCCACAGGAGCGCCTTGTTCACCTCGACACCGAACACCTCGTCGGCGAGTTCGAGCTCTCCGACGACACTACCATTTAGGTCGACTACATTAATCTTTGCCATACTTGTCCTTTGGTGCCGTTCTATTGCGACACCCTGATCTCACATCTGTCACCATGCTGTCGAGTGACAGAATCACTCCGCACCGGTGCGGCAGTACGTTTACTTCTTCTTGCTAGGTGCGGCTTTCTTGGAAGCCTTGAGAGGATCCAACGTAGTCGCGCCAGCGAAACCACGCCGCTCACGCGGGGGATTCTTTGCCTTGGAGACAAGGATGACACCGTCCCGAGGACCGGGCACAGCGCCTTCAACCAGAAGCAAATTATCTTCCAGGTCAATGCCACGGATTCGGAGATTGCGTACCGTGATCTGTGCGTCTCCAAAATGTCCTGGCATGCGCTGCCCAGGAAATACACGCGAAGGGAAAGACGAAGCGCCGATCGATCCCTGGATCTGGAACATGTGACCGTGCGACTTGGGTCCGCCGGCAAAACCGTGCCGACGCACAACGCCAGCGAAGCCGCGACCTTTACTTTTGCCAATGATGTCGACGAACCGCTCGCCATCAAAAATGTCGACCAGAATGCGATCGCCGGCTTTGACAGCGCCTTCCCCATCAGCTGCACCGGAAGTTGTCTCGATGCTGACTTCGCGGATTTCGCGAACCGGAGGGGCATCGCTCTTGGCGAAGTGTCCAGTCATTGGCTTGTTGATCTTTGAGGCCTTTACGAACTCAACCAACCCGATCTGAGCTGCATCGTAGCCGTCTTTTGCCTGGGTCTTTAGCTGAGTAATGACACAGGGACCAACCTTAATGACGGTGACGGGGTGAACCAGGCCAGCGTCGTCAAACACCTGGGTCATGCCAATCTTTTTGCCCAACATACCTGTTACTGCCATGGTGCATCTCCTCATCATGCCTGCGGAAGCAAGGCACTGCCGGTAGTTCTACCGAAGATCTTTAGCTACTTGGTGACGGTCTTGATTTCGACATCAACACCTGCAGGGAGATCGAGCTTCATGAGCGCGTCCACTGTCTGCTGTGTCGGTTCGAGAATGTCGATCAGCCGCTTATGCGTACGGAT
>JBPBPZ010000154.1:0-20002 GCA_050954525.1 Janthinobacterium lividum | reverse complement strand
GGAACGCTCCGTTGTCGACAAGACCGGCTTGGCCGATATGTACGATCTGGAACTGCACTGGACCCCGAAGATCATGCCAACGTAAATGACAATGGCACTGTCGGTGACGCGCCTCCCGACATCGCCCCAGCCCCCAAGGAACAGCTGGGCATGAAGCTTACTTCTGCGAGGGGACCAATACCGGTTCTGGTAATCGATCGTATGCAGCCGCCGTCGGATAACTAGCTCCCACTGTGCACAATGCATGAAGAACTAGTCTTCCTCGCGAACATTTCATTGCGGGCACGCTTACGTCAGTCACCCACGAGATTAAGCAGTGCAACGAGGAGCGGCAGTTGCGCGGGTAGGATCTTTGCCTGCGCCTCCATGAACGAGAACCACGCACCCCGATCCACTTCTGGGATCTTGATGTACCGCTTCGAGCGGGGCGGCCATTCGATAGAACACAGGTTGCTCCTAACAGCATCCGCGTCGCAATCACCTTCGAAAGCCCACGCAGTCACCAGCTTGCCGTTCTTCTGCTTTACCGTGCCAAGTGCCTGAAACGTGCCTTCTGCTTTGAAACCCGTCTCTTCCTGGAATTCGCGCTTCGCTGCGGCAAGCAGGTCTTCGTTCTCGTTCACTTCACCTTTAGGAACAGTCCAGGCACCCAGGTCCTTCTTTGCCCAGAACGGCCCACCCGGGTGTACGAGGAGAAGTCCCAACACTTCCCTCTTCCGGTACATCAGCAGACCTGCACTCTGTTTTACTGGCATGCTCAGTCGAAAAGCGGAACGTGTTGCGCAAGCATCTGCTTGGTGACAAAGTTGAGTGCCTTCTGCTCGTGACCCGCTGGGTGCTGTTCTCGCCACAGCTTGAGCAGCAGAGGAGGCATCACCAACAGGACCGCCTTGGTGCGATGCACTTTGGCATGACAGCCCGGACACAGAGAGATCATCAGATGGAGCAGAGACCTGCCCGGCACACGATGGTGCACCGTGATCGACCACTTGTCACGGCCAGACGCATCGCACACGCGACAGCGGTAGCCGTCCCTTTCAAGAACAGCTTCACGTAAACCGCCGAAATGTTCTTGATCCTGACGCTTGAGGCTGTAGCAGGTGGCGCAGAGGCCATGGGCAAGAACCTCGTCCCGCCCGCAACGGCAGTGCAATACGCATTGGGCGGATCTCTTCATGCGCTTCTCTGCGTTTGTGAGAGGCCCACAGCGATATCGGCTTCTACCCAGCTCCTCTTCCAGCTGTCAGGGCAGAGTTCATCAAAGGGAAGATTACAGATCCTTGCTTGCCTGCCGGTGCCGAACAGACTCCATGGAGTTCTGACTTCCGTGTTCGTGTACATGGTGTTGGCAGTCGCGGCCGCTGCAGTCTCACTGTCTGAGTCTGCTTCCTGCCAGCCTGCTCGCCAGCACGGCGTAGCGGCCCGGCACTCAGGCACGCCTTCGAGACGAGCCTTGTATCCAGCCTCGTACTCTTCCGCGTTACGCGTCTCCGCAGCGCCCTGACCTAGCTTTTCATAGGTGTGCTCTGAATCCGCCATGCTCAACCTTGAAGGCGATGATAAAGCAAAGATCCACAACAGGTGCGAAGGTCACCGCGTGGAGAGACAATTCCTATTGGCTCTGGGTCAGACGGGCCTGTGAAAGCCCAGCGGCTCCATAAACTCTTCGACCAGGATCTCACGGAATACCAATCGGCTCCCCTCGCCACGGCTCAGCGCCCATTCCAGGGATTCAGCAGCGGAACACCGGTAGCTTGAAAATCTGCCACGTTGCGGGTCACAACCGTCATACCGTGGACTAAGGCCGTCGCCGCAATAAGGGCATCCCGTTCTGAGCGTGGATCCGGCACGTGTAGAGGCGCGCAGCGCAGAGCTACGGCCGCATCGACCGGCAGGGTGCGGTCGATGAACTCAGGCAGGACGTGGTGCGTCATCCAGGCCCGGAGCTTTGCGCCCTGAGCGGCGTCCCTCCGTTCGATACGCAAGACGCCTACTTCGATCTCCATCAGTGTCATGGCGGAAACAAACAGGGTTGCAGCATCCATGCCGGACAGCCAAGCAACGACGTTGCTGTCGGCTTTTCCGTCGCCGGCCCTGCGCATTTCAGAGATCACGTTGGTGTCGAGCAGGAACACTACTCGAACTTCGCTGGGCGAAGCTGGATGTCCAGCTTGGGAGGATCGAACTCGATATCCGCCAAGCCCGGCATGGAGAGTGCTTCCAGAATACTTCGCGGCTTCCCAGACAGCCTTTGGTACTCCTCCATGCTCAAGAGCACATGAGCAGGCCTGCCCCGATCTGTGATGAACACTGGACCCTTGGAAGAGGCTTTCTTGGCACGGCTGGTGTCCTGATTGAACTCTCGGCTGGAAAGAGTCGTAATCGCCATGGCTTGCCTCCTAGGAGTGATGTAGAAATGTTACTACGTTGCTGGCGGCGACGTAGTCATCAGCAAAGATGGAGTTGCGTGCCGATTCCCGATAGATCAATCAACAGCAATTTCCAAGCCGCATAGCAGTCAGGTGAGCACATGGGTCATGGGAGACGTGCTCTGGGATCTGTTCACGCAGCGGTTCGGCCTTGCGCTTCTGACTTTCTTTCTCCTTGGCTTCTTCATAGAAGCGAGCCGTCCGCTCTGACAGCGATCCTTCTGGTTCTGGAGGAGCGTACTATTCTGCGTGCACTCAGCTGTCCTACTGGTCTTTCTTCTTCGCCGTGGGATCTGGTCCGGTACAGGATTGGGATTGACGCTGATCCTTGAGGGAGCTTTCCTGGTGGCACTCAGAAAGCAGGAATAGCCCGATTGTGTGGTAAAAGCTTCAATTTAGTGAAAACTGTCACCCTTGAGCGGCAACAAACGATGGAAGAGAGGTCTAGGCCGAACTGCTGAACGGCGAAAATGGCGCTCTGACGTGAGCAGCCGTCGCGGAGTGTCATCTTCCATCTCAGTGCTTGGTACGCCATTCCTTTCAGCCTGCTATGGGGTGCGTTTCTGATCTTCTGGGAGTCAGGCGTGACCGGTAGCCGCCAATCCGGTGACTCAGGAGCCGGGTTCTAAGCGTTTCATGGCGCTCTGGGTCCCCTTCACAGTCATGGGCCAATACATGATCTGGGCCGGTTCCCGTACACCGCATGAAAGAAGCGCCGCACGTACTACGCGATCACGACAAGACGGGTTCTGGTTGCGACCGCTGGAGCAACCCGCAAGGTAGTCAGCGGCTATATAAGCGCCCTGGGACGGAGTCTCCTTGACGACACGGCAGGGCGGAGTCGGAACGCTTACTGAGGTCTCAAGATGGAAGATCTTGCGTTCCATCACAATAGTTCAAATGAAAAACACATGGATCTTTCCAATGTTGACACTCTGAGAGTCGCGTTCCCTCACCTGAGCTACTCAGGATCGTATTTTTATCTCTCTTCTCTTGATGGCGCTTCTGTCGGCCAGCGTCTTCCATTTCGCTCGTTGTGAACTCTCGGCTTGGATCACGCTCCTTGGCGCCGAGATTGTAAGCAAGTAGAAATGCGCGGACCGGCGACGGATGAGGCGTAGATTGCAGAACCGAGTGAGCTTGCCTCTGGTGACATGGACATCTAGATTATGCGTATGGAAGGTAACTCACTACCCGGTCGTTCCACCCCTTGGAGTCGCCTTAAGATTTGGCTAGGGTTTGGTGTCCGGACTTGTAGACGGTGCGGAATCGCCTCCATGAAAAGCGACATGGTGCATCACCCACGGTATGGCTGGTTCTGCGACGTCAAGCATCGCGCCTACTATGCGAAGTGGGAGGACCATCGCTTGTCTGCTTCTGAAGAGAACAAGTAGGGATCTTTGAGTATCACCTAAATATGCTCAGTCAGTGGTGAGAGTGGAGGATGAGAGCTGCCTCCGAAAACTCAGACGCGTGTTGCCGAAGCGCCCGCAACCGCACCCCAGATGGAAAAGCATTTACCTCTTCAGCAAGGCGGACGAAGCCACGTGTTTGTGCGCAACAACTTTCCAGCTGATTTGCTTTAACCATCTCGTCTAGGATCGGGACATTCCAGCTGCTGCCTTCGATGGTCTGCCACGCAAGTTGCAGTTCGAAGTGTCTCTTGATCAGCTATTAAACGTCTTTACGAAGACTGTACCGCGCTGGGCATTTTCCCCGTAAAGCACTTGCTAACCTTCGCTTGCGTGGGCCAGGGCGTGAAGGAACACAGCCACAGCCTAACCATTGAAAAGCCAGCAGACACCCAGGCCAAGCGAAACAGCAGACGAGACGACAGCAGCCAAGCCAAAACTGCGAATCAGTCCCAAAGAAACAGCCTTGATCTCGCCCTTCTTATTTTGCTCCGTGGTTTTAAACGTAGAGCATGACAGCCCGGACCTTCCAAGAACGTGCCGGCACACAGCCGCAGCCGCTCTGAATAGAGTGTCCTGAGCGCTTGCTGACCTTCAACTCGCCCATGGTACTGTTTGGTTACCATAGGTTTAAACGTGAGTACCGTTATGAGCGTTGGGAGTACTGAAGAACGTAAGAAATATCACATTGCGGATATCCGCCTCGATTCACTTTCGCGAGTGGATCTACTCCAGTTGTGCAGCAGAGCAGTCACCACTCACTCGAAGACGCTCATTCTGCACCAGAATCTACATGGAATCTATGTTGAACGGAGAGATCCTCGATCCAGAGCGATTTATGCACGCGCAGACTGGGTCTACGTAGACGGGATGCCTCTCATCTGGTTCGCCAAGGCGGCCGGACTACCCTTCAAAGCAGAGCACCGCGTCACCCTCCTCGATTGCTTTGACGAAGTACTGGATTTGGCAGAGCGGGAGAACTGGCGGGTCTTCTACCTAGGTGGTACGCAGGAAGTCCTTGACATGGGTTTTGCCAACATAAAGGCGGTGCGGCCCTCGCTTCAGATCAGCGGAAGAAATGGATATTTCCGGGCGGAGGAAGGAGGGGCCGTCATCGACCAGATTAATGCATTCAAAGCAGACATACTCTTTGTGGGATTGGGCATGCCAACCCAGGAACACTGGATCGCCGATAACTACGAATCCCTGCATGTCTCGATCATCACTACAAGCGGAGCCACGATGGAGTACACCTCTGGACATTCAAATCGACCCGCAGCTTGGGCAGGAAAGTTAGGCCTTTATGGCTTGTTGCGTTTCCTCGCTCAACCGAGGCGCCTCTGGAAACGGTATTTGCTGGAGCCGCTTGTCCTTGCACCGTACATCCTCAATTCCATCCTCCGCGAAAAGCGGAAGAGTCGCTTCCTGTTATCAGGGAGTCGTTTAGGATACTGAGCGCTGCTATCGAACATCGATGTGGCTTAGGATTTGCCTCGTTTACGGAAGGTCAGGAGCTAATTCAAGCACCTGATAGTCATGATCTTCGGGGTATGAATCGGTTCGGCTGGGCGCACAACAGCAAACAACGTGTCAACCAGACCTATATGCCTGGTTCCCAAAAACGTCTTTGTCCACGCTGGCGTTGTTCCACCAACTCCGGTGATCATTGCGGAGGTTCCTGACGTGCTGTCTAACCGACCGCATCGCTCTCTTTGCAACCGGAAACGGCTTTAAAGATAGGGGGTGTAGCGCATCAGCCACTCGTCTTAGACTTTCCCGTGCAGGGTGACAGCATGCGGTTGTGTACCTGACTGGACAATTATTGCGAGTTGTCGTGGTGATCGCGAAGCTCTTTAGCCAAGCGTCAGCGTGCAGATCGCGCCACTATTCCCACAGGCCAGCGAAGGCAAACACGGGATGGTCTGAGACGGTGAATGCGTAAAGCTTGCTTCTTAGCTTCCGAGTCCAACATGTTGCATCCGTAAAAGCCATCAGCTGGCGCCGGCATTCTCGTCCCGCAGTAAAGACTTCAGGCGATCGCGATGGGTCCATCTGCATCGCGACAAAAGCACACGCTGCTTGGTTGCTGACTAGCTGACTGTAAGGCGAGGTGAGCGTGTTAACGGCGCACTACGGCCAGTTAGCCAGACCGCAGCCGAGCGTACCGACACCTGCTTCTATACACGCCTGCAAGGGTACACGGCGCGGACCAAGCAGACGAAAGCCTGGCGACGATTGATCGAGGAAGGCTTGACTCTAAAACAGGTCACTCCCTGAGGCAGTACAAAGGGGGCTGATCCTTACAGATCTGGGAGAAATGGTACTCCCCCTTCGCGTCATCTGTTGCGCGCCACTGTCAGAGTACCGGCAGAAGCTGGCAGCAAGCAGGTGTTACCTATACGGAATGTACTAGCGATTTAGGGGAGGAGCCACAAAAAAATGGGGGAGGCGCACCTAAGCGCACTCCCCTCTTCTCCCAAGTCTGTTACTCAGTCAGACTCAGCCTCCACAGTAAGTGTTGGCAAGGACAATATGTCGTAGCTACTTTACGAGACGAACCAAAATGGCACCGGAAACAGGGCACCGCAAACGTAGGAATAAACCTGCGCTATTCTGCAGAAGATAGAGATGGCCAGAGAGGCAGACTGTGGGTTCCAAGCGAACCTTCAAGCTCTCCTCGTTCGGTCCAAAGGTCTGCGACGTTTAGTACTCAGCAGCAGTACCGCTACACCATGGGTGTCATGTTCGGGTACGGTACTGTTTGTCGTGAGTGAGCGTCTGCGGCGGAAATCCAGATGGACGGTGTGATCGTTGCCCGTGCCGGCAATGTGCAGAGGTGGGATACGACAAGCTACTCATAGGCAGCACACCTTTGCTTTCAGGACCATCAGAAGTGATTGCTGAGGTTGATAAATCCGGTTGTCCCGACAATCACATGCATCCGTAGAGTCGGCTTCGCCATCAGCCCATTGTGTTCGCCTAAAGACTCTGCATACTCTGCTGCGCAGGCGTGGAGTTGAAGTAGTCGAGCTGCTGGAGCAGGAAGGGATCGGCAACAAGATGCAGATGCAGAACGCTCTGTTCGAATGCGACGCCAAATCACTGTGTACCGGCTTAGCAGCTGAAAGGTTCCGTGGAGATCGCAATAGGAGACGGCAAGCAAAAGCCCGACCGAAGTCGGGAGCAGAGCGCTTAGGCGAGACGACGCTTGATCACACCGGCGACACCTAGGACACCCGTGCCAAGCATCACGAACGTGGATGGTTCAGGCGTGACCGCTACATTGCCATACGTCACGTTGTCCAGCTCGAAGTTCGGGTTGGGCGTTGTGAATGCAACGGAGTCGTACGTCGTGCCGCCAGCGAAGAAGACATCGACGAACTCGTTAGTGTTTGGATAGTTCGCTAGCAACTGGCTGCCGCTGATGCTGCCGACCTGCGTGCCATTCGACAAGAACGTCAAGGTGTTGGCCGAATCGATTGATCCCCAGTAGAGACCGAAGTAGTTGTAAGCCGCCCCAGGGCTAAATGTAGCGGAACCCATGAAGTTCGGAGCAGTGCCAACGATGTAAAAGTTCGAGGTGTCACCGTTCGGTGCAGCATAATTCCCGGAACTAGAGGTCTGTACCACCGTGCCCCCCGTGAAACCAAAAGGCAATGCCGTGGAGCCATCAAAATTAAGGGTTGTCACCCCGGAGTACGAAGAAACCAGCCCGTTGGGGGGAGTGGTTGTGCTGGGCGTAGCGTTATATGTCATTGTCGCGTGAGCGGCGAGGCTACCCGTAAGTAGAGCTGCGGCAGCAAAGATGGATAGGCGCAAGGGGGATCTCCTAGATTGTTGTATTCAGACTACAGGTTGTAGGCCTCACGCGAACGAAGGCTCCACCTTAATAACGATGTCCGTTCGCATTCTAACCGCCTGCATAGGGACTCGAGCGGATGCACACCTCGGACCCTCTATTGAGGCGGCGTTCAAGGGCAGGTATGATCTTTGGACACAAGAACACACAGATCTTTTGTAGCCTACACGTCCAAGACACCATCCTGTACAGCAATAAGAGTTGTCTCGCGGACGCATCGGCTGACCCGCAAGACCAAGGAGGGCTCCCTGTCAATCTTTTTGCTTCAGCAACTGACCTTCTTGGGATCTGTTCTATTAACTTTCTCGATTCTGCTCTTGTGCAAACATCACTGGATTCCTGCGCCAGGAAGACCGATCACGCTTTTCTTTTTTCTTTTCGCACCTTTATTCGCGATTGCAGCTTCCACAATCGCAACGCTTGTTGTTACACGCCTATTCTCGAGGACCCAGTGGGTAAGCCGTTCGCGACGCAGTAAGCATTAGAGTCCGGAACTCGATGCTTAAGTTTTTTTTCCCCGGAGTCCGGGGCTGATGCATGGAAGCTTGTAGATGAATATCTCTAAGCGGTCTCCTGTCGAGGATCATCATTTCGACTCTGCCAAACATCCAGCATGGTGCACTGGTGACAGACGCTTTGCGATTCCCATCCGGGAGGTACGTCTGTTGGACTGAGTTCGCCCGCACCAAGACTTAGATCCTCTTTTGGCCCGAGCCTGCATCGCGACGCAATAATAGCGACTTTACTGCCGGGCATTTACCCTTGAATACTAATCGATGTGGCTTTCGATTCACATGCTTAGCAACCAGATCAACAAGGATACACACCGCGCTTTTCACTCGCATAATGAGCCTCGTCTTCTACCGTCTATTCTTATCCAGTTGCGCTGCGGTACTCGTCAATCGAACCGATAATCCACGTTACCCATAATGGAACGGGATCCGATTGCTAGCGATTGAGGTTGTCATGGACTTCATATCTTTCCTCGTACACTCTGGTCATGTCCAACTACATCGGTAACTCAGGCAGTGACTATTCGCATCTTAGGGATGCTTCCATGCAGAACCAACTATTC
Source organism: Janthinobacterium lividum (assembly GCA_050954525.1). Lineage (GTDB taxonomy): Bacteria > Acidobacteriota > Terriglobia > Terriglobales > Acidobacteriaceae > Terriglobus. Next base: position 11,227 of record JBPBPZ010000154.1, on the reverse strand, counting down.
CTGCGCCATCAGTACGCCCAGATCCTGACGCAGTTGAAATCCGGCGTATTTAGTCAAGCGGAGCTCGGTGGTACCTTGCCCGCAGACCATATAGCTGCGACGTTCGAGCGAAAGATAAAGTTAATCGATTCTTCGCTCTCTCACCCGCGGAGAGAAAGTGCTTAGCACGGTACAACCGCCGTTTGCCTAATTAGATCAACCCCCAAAGGGTAACGAGTTATGACGGTATAACTTTGTATTATCATGCTGACGTTCTTCTCAACTCTCCTAGGTCTTTGCGTGTTCGGCAGGCGAGTGGTGAAGCTGCACAAAGTCTAAGACCCGTCACCTTATCCTTATGGCATGCTGCAGTCTGCTGGATTACTCTTCCTTGCTGACAGCATTGACGATAGACACCTCCCGGGCCGCATGAGTATGTCTTACCAATCCTGAGCCCTACAGATCCCTACCGCTCATTAAATGCGGCGACGAGTGCTGTCGCATGAGGTAGTCAAAGCCTGGAGTCTGAGGGTTCCGCTGCCACTCAGTTCACGCCATTGCTAGTGAACACGGCTCCCCCGTGAAGAGCCGCGAGCCTTAGAAGAAACGGGATAAGCCATACTGAGGTACTAGCCTCCGAAATTCGCTTCGTCGCTGGAGCCAAATACTTTTATGGTCTGCTGCCTAACCCTGGTAAAAAGTCCTGCTCAGAAGGAGAAGACGGCGTCCTTAAGAGTCTCAGCAGATTCCTACGAATCTTGGATATGCATTGGTACCTGGCGCCTATAAATGTGTCAAGGGCGAAGGACCAATGCCCGTTATTGAGTAGAGTATCTCCCTCATCCAACTCCTTGTTAACTTGCTTCCCGATAAAATGGAAAGCTTCGCACCCTTTCTTTGTCTGCACTCGCCACCATTGCCATCCTAGGTGAGAGATCATTACCAGGCCAATTTGGGAGGACAGCATTAATGCCGAGTTCCCACAGATAAGCGTGATAGGGATAGAACCATCGTTCCTCTCCATCGTTTGTCAAGGCCAGAATAGGTAATCTTGCGGCCCCCTCTTCGCGCGCGGTTGTCGCCTCTCCATTGAAAAGCGCCCAAGCAACAGCTACTACTGCCAAGCTGCGGATCCTTTGCAGGCGCTCAAGATACTTATCTAGCAATACGGTGGCGCTCCCGAGATGCCAGCTAGGAGGGATCAGTCGCAAAGCCTCAGCGAGCGCGGCTGGGAGCACCTCCTCCATACGACGTACCCATAGTTCCGTTGCGTCTGAATCCCAATACTCCTCAACCGCGATTCTCTCTAGCAGCTTTCCGCACGTGCGATACCCATACCTACTCCCGCCCCAGTCTGGCCCACCGAAGAGGTGACTGTTATCGATAAATGTCACGTGCATACTGTGATCACGAGCAAAGAATAGAGATTGTCTTCTGTCCGCGTGGTCGCTCCACACGTCGAACAAGAAGATGCCGAGACAGTAGCGGCGACTTTCGGGTGACAAACAGAGATTTGAAGGTAGGAAAGAGATCGTTACAGCATCATTAACTTCTGGAAAGAAGCGCGACGCGAAATGAAAGCCCGCCTCCGGTTGTTCCCTGCGTCCCCTAGGCAACATAAACCAGGTTTCTGGATTGTCGAAGAAGTTTTGGTTTATTTGCGCGATCTTGAAATCAGGACTTGGTATACACATGGCCCGAAGGAGGAGAGCACCTAAAAGGTCATTCGCGAGGGCATTGGAACCTTGCAGATCGCTCCTCAACTTAAGTATCCAAAGCCGATCGTTACTGTCCCTCACCAGCAGGCTCTGTGCAGAGCCTCCCATACGGCGAACAAACGTGAATTCTGATTGCAACACCAAGTCTTCATCGGCGGCTTTCCATGCGTAGTCAGACATAACAATCCCTCAGCAATGCAGCTCCGGATGACCTACTGTCTGTCTCCGCTTTATTTGTCGAGCCTGAGAGAATTAGTGCGTGTGAGTCATAATTGTGACTTACGGCTCTGTTCTTGTCCCTACGTTTGAGAACGCTGTGAACTCGAACTGTCCCAAAATGGTACACCCCGACCAGAGAACTAGCTAGAGGATGACGAACGAGCAGCGTGCCAAGGCATCACGGGCAGGAATTTAGGAATTAGTGGTTTGCTGATCCGCCATGTAGGAACGAGGGTGCACTACAGCTTACCTTTGCTGGTAGTGGAACTCGTCCTAATTAGGTGGCGGCTCTTGCAAAGGAGCCATCTTACACAGCCGGCTCCTTGCAGAGCACACTAGGAGCTGGCATTAAGGAGACAAGATGAGACATGACACAGTCTCCAAGAGCTGTATCCCAGTGACACATGGGCTCGGAATGTGGTCGTAGGTGAAGACTGCAGCGCGGCGCCGATATAAGGTCTTAGCTTTGCTGATGCGTGAGATCCACAAATCCGAGCTCACTATACGAGTAGGAAGATCATTGCCTCTTATGTCAAAGATTCACCAGGAACAGCTGCTGGCGGGTAGCTTACTTGCATCGAACGCTACAATCTGGTGTCTCCCCAGGGGTTCTATATAACCCTTATCCTGGTGAGCAAAGTTGATGGCGTCAAGAAGCGCTGATCTCCGTGGCGCGTCGCAAACCTGCGTTTACATTGGTTACGTTTTGAAGGAGCGGTAGGATCTCATCAACAAGGAGCTCCGAAATTTGCATCGACGCTACGGACACTTCCACGTACAATCTTGTTAGTTCTTTCAACTCGCGAAAGATACTTCTCTTCCCAATGCGCAACCTGTAGCGCCAAGATATTACCCTTGCATGGCGTCTGGCCTTGGATGCGTTGCGCCTAATTCTATGGGCAAGATCGTGGGACTCTGGCTTCATCAAAGTTAAGTAGCGAGCGACATCCATCATCGCGGCCGCGTTCTGACTCAGACGGTTTAACCCCTCGACTCCCCCAAGTCTAAGCAAAAATTCCTCAAGCATTTCTTCCTCAATGAAATTATCTTTCTGCCTGGCTACGTGACATATCTGTCGCATATCCACATAATGCATGCCCTCAAGGAGTGAGGAACACGATCTGGTCGAAAGGCGTCTTGTGCGGAGGAAGGCCTGAATAGCAAAGGTGGTCAATACGGCAAGCACCGAAAAGGAAGCGATGAACACGAGCATGTACGTACCTCACACCCCATGGGTGACTTACAGGTGACTAGAAGAAGGTCTTCAGTGTGTCAATACCATCATTATCCAGAGCAGATGGTCGTGGTTTCTGCAGGGTGTTCATGACCCAAAAGATCACGATGACTTGGTTGAGGACGGAGTGGGCGGTCTCTAAAGCAAAGAAGTGGTGGAACAAGCGCCAGTACACATGCATGGTGTCGGTCAACGCCGACACGCTACTCCAGAAGAGAAAGCCGGAAAAACGGTAGAAATCCGCTAACTTTAAGAGTGTGCCGAATCTATATGCGATCAGAAAAGTAGAACCGCAAACGACAAAGACGAAGTCAGACGTAAATAACCCGATACGAGCATAGTAGAAGTCAAAGATGTTCTCAGTGCCGGGCCTGGCAAACAGCGCTAAGGCAGAGGATAAACCGAAGGCGAGCGCGGAGGACCAGATCAAAGAAAATCGTGCTTGTTCGATCCAGGCACCGTTGTGTCTCATTGCCTTGGAAGCGAATTCCAGTGTGACTCCGCATTGCAGGATGAACTCTAACGTTCCAAACATCCAGAACACGATGAGGTAAGCCTGCGGACTGAGATACCGAAGAAGCCCAAGCAGGACAGCGCTTTCGAAGAAGACCGCTAAAATCCACGCCGCAAACCAAGGGCACGAGGTACGCCTACCGGTTGCATATAGGATCGCGGCCAAACTTCCGTTAAGTAAGCCTCCAACAATTGGCCAGACGTATTCGGAAGCAAAGATCTTCATCGCTGCACACCTAGCAGGTGAATGCGCCTGCGATTCGAGTCCACTGCTTCATCCTGAGATGTCGACAGTATCAAACGAGATTGTAGTATGACACTCGATTAGAAGTTGCTTAGGAGGATTCGATCGCTTAGCGTCAACCCCATAGCGAACTGTCCCATTTCGGGAACTTTAGAGGAGACAGAACCACGCAGCGGAACCTGTCTCCTCGGCCGGATTGGGAGTCACTAGAGCTAATTGAATAGCGACAGCACAAACGCGATGATTCCATCTGTGCTCAGCAGGTTGGGCCTTGGCCTGACAGGCGATCCCAGCCAGCCTTGACTTTCGGTCGCTCTGAACTGCGCCGATGCGGGCACATCGGCGGAGAGGATGCCCAGGCTAAGAACCGGTACGAAGAGGATCAGGCGTTTCATCTTGAGCATGGTGGTCTCCATTGACAACGGCAGTGGCCGTGTCTCTGGGTTACACCATCGTCACTGTGATGACATCAAAAACTGCCGTGTCCCAAAACGAGTCACTCCGAAATGGGAAAATCACAGAAGCGGGCGTTTGCGTAGGTTTCAGTGTCGGCAGATTGTCGGCCGCTTAATCTATTGTTGATGATATGAATATCTTTCTGGGGTGGTGTCGGGATAAGATTGGATATGGCTCATTGAGACCATGCTGCTGACGTCTTTCAGAAGGTGACATCTGCCTAGATCACAAGCCTTAGTCTCGATGCTGTCTAAGCACGATCACATGGAGTACGCCATCTGCAGCGCTGGACTCAAAGTCCGCAATCACCGAAAGCGTTGCTGATGTATGCTTCAGCTTGTTGCGAGCAGCGATGGACGTGCCAAACCTGTGTCGCCGGGACTAAATCGCGAGGTAGAGAGCTTGCCGAAACGGTCGTAATGGAGTTATGAGCTTAATCACACTGGCTGACTGGATGACGGTGGTCCTCTGGACCCTTGCTTTTGCCCTTTGGATAGCAGAGGTTACCAACAAGCACTTGACCATGCCGCGATTCTGGCCGCGACGTGAGGGGATCCACACTGCACTTTGGGTTGTGATCATGCTAGGTTTTCTGGGATCTGTAATTCAGTCCGTCGAGTCAGCGCGACTTCGGAACTGCCGTCCTGAAATCAGGCTACAGCTTGGACATCAAGTGCTTGGATCTTTTGGCCATCACTAACCGCAATGACGTCTACTACGCTCGCAAGCCGGAGTGGATGGTGTTCAGCGTCATACTACTGAGTGGAGCCGTCCTATTCGGCTCACTGATTAGGGGCACTCCTGTTGGACGTCACATGAGATCTCAGCATGGTCTGCACGTGTTCATTCACTTCGGATGCTTCGCCCTGCTGACTTTCTTCTCTCTGCAGCTGACGGCTTCTTCAAAACGACGTGTTCTGCTTCTGCTGCTAGGGTTCGTCTTAGCCATAGGTAGTGAATACATCGAACACCTGTTTGGTCACTTCTCAATCGAATTTGGGGACGTGGCGGCGAATGTAGCTGGCCAACTGTTCTCCCTCGTTGTCTCCCTTGTCTTTGGTACAAAACGAGGTCAGAACAGGGCCGGTAGGAGTTTGCCTGCGGCGACAGTGCGAAGCGATCGCGGCCTTGAGATATAAACGCTTGGCCTGAGCCACTCAAGCTTCGGTAGGAGTGCGCACGATCACACGCGCTTGCATAACCCCTCGTCAAAGGTTTACAGGTATTCAGTCCTACAGAAGTCGAGATCGGAAGCGGATCATCAACGCTACAAAGCATTACAAGCATTACCCAATCCGTCCTCCAAAGGAAATCGTTGTCGCAAGCGGCCTAAGACATACGCCGGACGCAAACGCCTGTCGGTCGGAGTTGAAGGTAGCGCTGCGAGCGGGTCGCATGACGCACTCATGAACGGACTGCGATTGACCTTGGTTGAAGACGCTATGTTGGATATATTCAAAAGGAAGGTTCCCCGTCCCTGGCAGAACGGGAAACCGATTGCAGGTGACCTCCAGCACTAATTCCAGTGCTGGAAGAGCTTTACGAGCAGAAACAGCAGGATCTCTCCTGGAATCTGCAGCGTGAAGCGTTTGAATGCAAACTGTAGGGTTTGCAAAGGGTCACCTCCTTCTACGAGATCGCTCCGGGGCGTGAACCCCGGAGCGTTTCGCTTTGTGGGCGAAACTTATTGCTCAGGTAATAGCCCAAAGCTGCCAGCCTCGTAGAAGGCCGTCGAGATACAAACGTTTCGGCCTTCGCCGCCCACGTCTTAGGTATAGAAGTTCACGCGATCTCAGTTCTGGAGAGATAACGTGTTTGATCAGGCAATAGGTAAGGAAAGAGGGTCTCTTCAGACTGCTATTAGACAGAGCGTCTTGCTTCGCTATTTCGACTACTATGGCTTTTCTCTAACCACATGCATGATGTTCGCCTATTCTTCGCCTTCTTGCAAGGGCGAAGGTGGAAAAGTCGACACGAAGAACCACGGCCAGAACGCGTGTTGCTGGGTCCGGTGCATTCTCTAATAATCGACGCCTTCGATCGGAATGAGGAGCTTTTGAAGAGCATTCATCTATGGCCTAGCATTCAGGCGAGACACGCGGCTGGTCCGCTGTTTAGAGAGCGGGAAGCCTACCTGTTACACCTCCAGTTGTTGGGAACAAACCGAAGGCGTCTTCGTGTGGTTTCAGCCATGCTCTTGCAGGTAGTTCGTATACTCCGGCTGACCGAGGCTCGACCGATCAGTCATGAGGAGGTTGCACTCGGGGGAGATGCTTGGACTATCGATGAAGGCGCAGATGCGCCGCTTAGACCTGGTCCGAGCTCGAAACGCAACTTCGAAGGTGCAGCACGGCAGTTCCTACGCTTTAGCGGCTTGCTGATTGAACGACCACAGTCCCGGAACCACTTCGATGATGTGCTCGAAGCTTACCTGTCCTCCCTTATTATCGATCGGCGTCTTTCTTCTGCAACCGTAGCAACAGCACGGTCTCACATGCGACGCTTTCTCGCCTGGCTTGCACAGATGAGGAGCTCGCTTATGGTCGTCACTGCTTCTGATCTCGAGCTGTACCTAAACATAAAGCGGAGGACGTGTAACCCTCGTTCTGTCGCCTCCGAGACACGCATGCTCAAAGACTTCTTCTATTACGCTGAGCAGAACGGCTTATGTACCAGCATGATCAGGCAAAGCCTCGTTGCGCCGTCTCTCGCTCGATGTAGCTACACAAGCAATCGCCTCTTGTGGAATGACGTGCGGCTACTCACTGACGCGCTGAGTGGGACTAAACCAAGTGATTTGAGAGCAAGGGCTGTCATTCTTTTGTGCTCAATTTACGGCCTGAGGAGTAGCGAAGTAGCAGGACTCCAACTCGCCAGCTTTCAATGGGACGTCGGGACTCTCTCACTAAGAAGGGCCAAAAAGGGAAGGGTACAGATCTATCCCATCCAGTTTGAAGTGGGTGAGGCGATCGTTGCCTACCTTCGTTCAGGTAGACCAGACTCGCAATGTCGGAGTCTCTTCTTGAGCATCGCAGTTCCATACAGGCCCTTGTCGTCTACCGTCGTCTCCCATATCGTAGCTAGCCGGGTCGCCAAGCTTGAGATCGATGTATCCGCAAAGGGTCCGCACGCCCTGAGACATGCATGTGCGACACAGCTGCTCAGGTGCGGATCTTCTCTTACGGAAATTGCTGACTTCCTTGGTCATCGTAATCTCAGAACGGTAAGCCGGTACGTCCGGCACGACGCAAGTGCCCTCAAGGAAGTGGTGGCTTTCCGGATCCTCGGTGCGCGTTGAGAATCGGTGACGCTGTGGAGCAATACATCGATAGACGTCGCGCTGAGGGCTTCGCATTCGTGAATCAGGCTGGCAGGTTAAGAGCCTTCAGCCGGCACACCTGTGACGTTGAATTGAAGTACCTCAATGCGCAGCATGTCGTCTCTTTTCTCCAGGTTGGCAAACTAGGTGAGCTTTCCATTCGAGAAGGGCATGCCTCCATAAGGAGGTTGCTTCACTTTTGGCAAATGCGTGGTGAGATATCGCACTCAGTAATGCCAGAGCAACCGAAATACGTACATCAAGTCTTTACACCTCATGTGTATTCGGCCGCGGAGATCCGTAGGATCCTGAGGGCTACCTTCAACGCCGATCAAGGAGCCCGGAGAACAATCCCACCCCAAACGATGCGTGCCCTCATCGTCTTTCTGTACGGAACAGGTGCGACACTCCTGAGCTGCATAGCACTGCGTCGTGCGGATCTAGTCTTCGAGACAGCAATGGTAACGCTTACAAATGCACGAGGATGTGTCCCTCGGAGAGTTCCGCTCAATGCGCATCTAGCCCGCATATTATGTCGCTATCTGAGTTGGAAAAGCAGAGAAGGCTTAACGGGACCCGCGTTCTTTGTTCAGCAAAAGGGTAATCCGTTGACCGTGAGTACTGTAGGACGCCACTTTCGCAAGTTACTTGACATCGCAGAGTGCACCCGCAGAGACGGCCTGCGTTGCAGGCCCCGGCTTTACGATTTCAGAGCTACTTTCGCCGTGCAGCGAATTACCGCATGGATCCGTGATGGTGAAGACCTAGGAAGAAAGCTTCCCGCACTCGCCGCTTATATGGGGCAGGTTGACCTAACGACCACCGAGCGGTTCCTGGCGCTATCACCAGAACGTTTTCGGAAAGAGCTCGATAAACTAAGTCCCATTAAGGGGCCCGTTGGTGCTAGGACATGGACGAAACCTAACCTATGTTTTAGAGAGGCAGCCGAACCGGATGTTCCTAACGATCAGGATCGGTTCACCTCTCTTGCGAGGCCGCGATAGCATGTGTCGCATCCACCTTGCTGTCTCGCGCTCGTGAAGAACCAGCCTGAAGTTAAGCCACAAGGTGTTCATCAACCTTGTGTCGAGGCGTTGTGGAGGTAGGGCGCGTTTCCAGTAGCTCACCGATGGCAGGTACTCAGCCTTCCCTTTCCAGTCAGCGGTCGCGGTCCAGCGCGTCTCGGTCTTTGTCACAGCTTGCAACCAGGGAGCGAAGGCACGAGCGCCAAAGCAGTCCTCCTGCACCTCGTGCCATCAACTGCTCTAAAACCAGGATTTCGCACCGAGTAGAAGTTTACGGTTGTTGATCTTTGTGGACGATATGCTCCCGGAGCTCGAATTCCAGCGCGGAGCACTAAAGCATTATTCTTGCTTGCAGGTCCCATGAATTTTCGCGGTGTTCTTTACGTCCTCGTGACTTTCCTTGTGCTCCTCCTTCTTTACAGGACTTTTGTATCCAGAGACACCAAAGATGATCCATCGGGTGAGTTCCGAGGCGGACGCAAGGGTCGGCAGAGGCAACCGCAAACGGAATCTCGGGACGAGCAATCGGGCGATCGAGCCGAAGGGTCATGCAGCGCCATCGGTGTCACCTGTGCGTCTACCTACTTCGCAACATGGACGTGGCCTGCGAACGGCAGTTGCATTGTGGGGACTAGCCACGGATATCCGGTTCCAGACCCGCGGTGCACACCGGGTGGTGTCGTTCCTCATCTCGACGCCGAAGTGCTTAGAGATGGACGATGGCGCACAAAGTGTATTCGAAACTGCCAGAGCAGCGAAAAGCAGAAACACATCGCCTACATCTGGTACGGACTGGTAGCGCCAGGGGTTAACAACGGTGCAGACCAAGTTTGTGAGTTAGACCACCTTGTACCCCTGGAGCTTGGGGGAGCGGATGGACTCGGCAATATCTGGCCGCAGTGTGGACCGGACGAGAGCACCTTGAAAAATCGATTTTTCAAGCAGAAGGATCTAGTCGAAAACTACCTTGCAGCGGAGGTTCGTGCGGACCGGATGAATCTGGAAGAAGCCCAAAGAGGTATTGCTGCCGATTGGACGCAGTACCTTGATGCCGTTCACCGGGAACCACGTTGAAGCATTGCGAGCTGTACTGTGTGCCTAGTCTGCACCGCCATTCGCTTCGCGAATGACAGACTCAAGCGCCTCCTTGTAGGTCATTCCGGCGGCTTTGGCCTGCTCTGTCACTCTTAGGAAGCCAGCCTCCGTGGAGGCTTCGCGTGCGAGTATTTCCAGCTGTGCCAGTTGCCGCGAGAACTCCTCCGGTGAAGGCCCGATCATTTCGGGCATGAGTAGGAATCCTTCAAGGCCATGACCACACCGAGCGCTTTCGCCTCGTCCAGGAGTGCCGGATTCCGCTGCATGAAGCTCACGTAAACACGAGCCGATGTATCCAGGGAGGCTCCGTCGAGGCACGCTTTGTTCGTTGATTTGACCGAACCTCTGCTCTCCAGCGAGGATGGCTTGCGGTACGAATTCAGCAGTTCGGGACCTTGTGATCCTGCCGCTTTGATCACTTTTAAAGGTCTCGCGCAGTTCAGCTTTTGGGACAACGACACCCCGCTCGTCCAGGTCCATAGTTGGAATGAAGCGAAGTTTGCCAAGTCTGCTGCTGTCGGCTCTACAAAAGCCAATGGTCCGACGCGGCTGACGAGCTTATCGATAAGGGTCTTCATTTCGTTTGATTGGTCGCTCTGGTACGCATAGTAGGAACTAGCGTCCAGGTAGATCAGTCCAGCAACGCGATTAGGATGTCGTGTCCCGATGGAACTCATTTACTCACCAGCGATTGAGGTCCAATAAGCACCGGGCGTGAGAACCCGAGAGCATCGAGGACCACAAGCACATCATCACCAAGCCTATCTGCACTGTAGCCCGACGCTGGCGCACTCGACGCCCCTTACCCAGTCGGGTGATTCCATAGACGTGATACTTGGGGGTGAGTCTCGGAGCAAAGCTGTCGAACACGTGAGCCGTGTTCCCCAGTCCGGCGAGCAGGATGACCGGGCGGCCCCGTACCGCCCCAGTCTAGAACCTCAAGTTCTATTCCCTTCTCAACCTCCACGAATCGGGTGTTCGTGGGCGCAGAGTCACGCCAGGCCCACGACTCACGATTTGCCGACTGACCAGCGCTGTTAGCTTTTGAAACGCAGGACTTGCCGAAAGCGCTAGGAACCAGCCCGCAGCCAAGGACACGATGATGTGACAATCTAGACCGTTTATCATCAGGGCCGCCTGTCTTCACTGGATCTCATGCAAGCAGGCTTGCGTAGTAAAAAGATCGCGCTTTCAGGAAGCTACAGGGTGCAAACGCGGGGCGCCGAAGCGCCACACTCATCGGCAGCAGATGTCATTCCGGGCTGGCTTTGCACTTACTTTGAACGGCCGTGGCATCTCTGGGAGCCGATCGGCAGGTGGCACCCGATAGGATTGGCACAGGTATGAAGCGTGCGTTAATTGTGAAGCTCGGGGCCATTGGCGATGTCATCATGACTATCCCGGCGGCTTACAGGCTCTACCAGC